>CAYWNP010000027.1:0-25813 GCA_964459675.1 uncultured Akkermansia sp.
TCGGCAAGAACCCGAAGGGACTCTATGTCACGTGGGTGGTCAACTGGCTGATCAAACCCTTTACCATGTATGCGATAGCAGCTTTCTTCTTTTTCGTTGTCTTCAAGTCGCTGATTCCGAAAGAGCTGGCCCGTGATTATTTGGCCGGGGCCATCCTGCTCGGGGCTGCACCGTGTACCGCAATGGTCTTTGTCTGGAGTCATCTAACAAAGGGAAACCCCGCCTATACGGTGGTACAGGTTGCCACCAACGACTTGATCATCCTGCCGGCCTTTGTGCCGATCGTTGCTTTATTGCTGGGGGTTGGTGGCATCAAGGTTCCATGGGACACCCTGTTTCTCTCGGTGGGACTCTTTGTTGTTATTCCGCTGGTGGGGGGTGTATTGACTCGCCTACACATTATTAAGGCAAAAGGGCTTGATTACTTCAACACATCCTTCATCCCCAAATTCGGGAATGTCACGATTGGCGGACTGCTGCTGACGCTCGTACTGATCTTCTCGTTCCAGGGTGACGTGATTGTGAATAATCCGCTGCATATTCTCCTGATCGCCGTGCCACTGATCATTCAGACCTACTTTATCTTTTTCATCGCCTATCTCACGGGCAAGAAGCTCTGCCTGCCGCACGATGTCGCGGCACCAGGGGGTATGATTGGCGCTTCCAACTTTTTTGAACTCTCTGTCGCCGTCGCGATATCCCTCTTTGGCGCCTCGTCACCCGTGGTGCTGGCCACCATTGTCGGTGTCTTAGTCGAAGTGCCCGTGATGCTGCATCTGGTAAAGATCGCCAACCGGACCAAGCATTGGTTTCGAGAATGAAGCGTGCAACCGCATTTCGTTATTGCAACCCATGAGGCGAAAATGGTTTAATGACCTCAATCTTTTGTTGTTCGTAGCTTATTGGCAGATTGAGGTAAAGCATGAAAATTCAAATTTTTGGGACCGGATGCGAGAAATGCACGAAACTATATGATGCGGTGCAGAAGGTGGTCCAGCAGCATGGCTTGCAAGCCACGGTTGAAAAGATCTCAAACATTGATGAGATCACGGCTGCAGGCGTCATGATGACACCGGCGTTAGCGGTGGATGGACAAATTGTCAGTGCGGGTAAGGTCTTGTCAGAGGGAGACATTTTGCATTTTCTAGCCCCTGAGCATGCGCCTCAATGCGGATGCCATGGCCATGTCGAGGGCCAGCCCGTCAATCGCATGAAACAGGCGATTACGATTCTCTTGCTTGTCCTTGTCGGGGCGAGCCTTGCCCTGATGGTGATGCGTGAGATGAAGCGTTCAGAAGCGCCGGCAACCGTGTCGCTCTCCAAGCAAGGCACAACAGTCTACTATTTTTATGGCGATCATCGTTGCGCAACCTGTAACAAGATGGAAATGCTGACAAAGAAGGCGGTCCAAGACAAGGGAGTTGTGTATCAGGCCGTCAACCTAGATGAACCTCGGAACGAACATTTTATCAAAGATTTTCAACTGGATGCGCGTGTGGTGGTGATTCAGCGCAATGGTTCCTACAAGAAGATGGATCAGGTCTGGGATCTTGTAGGGGGAGATGAAAAAATCTTTATTGATTACATTCAGAGTGGACTCCACGATAAATGACTTTCGAATTGATATCGGCGAGCGGACTTGCCTTTTGGCTGGGGATTGTGACGGCCATCTGTCCGTGTCCCATGGCGACAAATATTGCAGCCATCAGCTTTATCAGTAAGCGCGTGGATGCCCCTGCGACTGTCTGGATGACCGGCATGGTCTATACGCTCGGACGCATGGTGGCCTATTCGCTCTTAGGCATCCTGATCCTGCAGGGCCTCTTTGCCTCTCCGCAGGTCTCCCATCTTTTGTCGAAATACATGAACCTTCTGATCGGGCCACTCCTGGTTTTAGTGGGAATGGCCCTGTTACAGCTGATCTCGATCCCCTCGTTTGGTGTTTCGGCTGGCCGTTATCAAGAACGGTTGGCTCAGCAGGGATTCTTAGGCGCTTTCTTTTTAGGCGTCTTTTTCGCGTTGGCCTTTTGTCCAACCTCGGCAGCCATCTATTTTGGAAGTATCATTCCGCTCTCGATTCAACATCAATCACTTCTTCTGATTCCCTGCGTTTATGGGGTGGCCACCGGGATTCCTGTTGTTGGCGTTGCCTTTTTTGTCGCTTTTGGGGTTAATCGGCTCGGTTCTGTTTATAAGACCCTTTCAACGGTCGAGGTCTGGGCCCGTCGTATCACGGGCATTCTCTTTGTGCTGGTTGGACTCTATTTTACGATCACCTTGACCGCCGGCATTCGCTGGGGGTGAGGGGAAGGAGGAAGTTATGGACAGTCAACTTTTTGAAAAGGCGGCGGCGGCTTTGCCGAAGATCTGTTTTGAACAGCCACTGGCCTGCGGGCTCATATTAGGGTCAGGTTGGAGCAAGACGTTGCAGATGGGTACCATTCTGGCTCGTATCTCCTATTCGGATATTCCTGGGCTCGGAGCAGGCACCATTGCGGGCCACTCGGGCGAGATGGTGATCTTTGAGCGTCATGGCTTGCGCATCGTCGCCTTTATGGGACGCCGCCACTATTACGAAGGGGTTCCCTTGGAGACGGTTGTCCTGCCCGTAGAACTGATGCGGCGCATGGGTGTCGGCCGTCTTCTTGTCACCAATGCGGCAGGGGGCATCAACACCCAGTTGCAACCCGGGAGCCTTATGGTCATCAAGGATCACATTAATCTGACCGGCATTACGCCGTTGCGGGGTCCGCTCCTTCCTGGCTGGGGTCCGCGCTTCCCCGACCAATCACAGCTCTACTCCCCTGAACTTTCTAATCTTCTCCGTCAATCAGGGACGGATGTGGGTACCGTTCTTGCCGAGGGCACCTACGTCTATACAACAGGGCCTGGCTTTGAGACGCCTGCCGAGATTCGTGCCTATGCAGGAATGGGTGCGGATGCTGTCGGGATGTCGACGGTCCATGAAGTGGTCACTGCGAATGCAATGGGCATGAAGATTGCCGCGTTGAGCTGCATCACCAATATGGCGGCTGGCATTAGTGGACCCCATCTCTCGCATCAAGAGGTGATCGACCAGACAGAGAAGAGTGCGCCGGTGATGTCCGCGGTCCTGGATGCCTTCCTGAGGCGATTGGTTTAACGAAGCCCACCGCCCGGGGCGGGTCAGTAGCAGTCGGCAGTGGCAGTTGGCAGTGATACCCCGGGAACAAACGAATGAATAACTGTATCGCACAAAGTCACAAGGCCACAAAGAAGAGAAATATTCTTAATTTCTTGAATTTCCTTGTGGCTTCGTGGCTTTGTGCGTGAGAAATTGGCCAAGTTATACACAAGATGGATGAATCTTTAGAAATAGTTCCTGTGCTCTGCAGAATCGCTGTCGGAGGGCTCATCTTTGCCGGGACAACCTTAGGCCTCTATTCGTTTTTTGTCAGACAGTCGCGCCGCCAGACTATCACCTTGCCGGGTCTGGAGACTTTACGTCAGCGTCCCTTTCCGCAAGCCATGATCATTCCTCTCATGGCCATCACTTTGCTCTTCGCACTGATGGCGGTCGAGCAGGGGGTGGCGGGGGTACACCCTCCTGCCTCTGCAACCGCGATGTTAAAGGGCGCTTTCCTCTACGCATCGATCTTGTTGATGGCGGTCTTAGGATGCCTATCCTATGCGAAGACAGGATTCGGCAGTGCCTTTGGCATTACGTCAGTACCATGGACAGTCGCAGTGGGGAAGGGGCTTCGTTATGGCGTCGAAATTATTCCCGTCATCCTCGTGGTGACGATGGTGGTCTCAACCATAGGCGAGGCCCTGGGTTTTGATATGCGGAGCCAGGATATCTTTGAGTGTTTGGATGATGCAACGGTGCCTGGCTGGGTGAGAGCCGCCTTGGTTGTCTTTGCTGTCGGGGTTGCTCCGGTTGTGGAGGAACTTATGTTCCGTGGACTTCTGTTGCCGCTGGTGCTCAAAGGTCGCACCTTTCTCTTCAGTGCCTTGCTGACCAGCCTCTACTTCTCTCTGATGCATCTCCATGCGCCGTCACTCTTGCCCCTCTTGCTGTTGAGTGTTGGGTTCTCCGCAGGCTATGCAGCCACAGGCTCTATCTTGACCCCCATTGCCATGCACATGGTCTTTAATTTCACAGGTCTTCTGCTCTTCTTCTCGGAGGTTAAGTGAAAAGCATTACACGAAGCGAATACGCTTATTCCTTATTGCGTTATTGCGCGAAGCGAATACGCTTGTTCCGCTTCGCTTTCGGCATTCGCCGAATGGTTTTCGCTTCGCTTCAACGAGTCCTTATTGCCTTATTTAAAATTGAACGTTCGATGTTCGATGTTGGATGTTCGCTGTTTCCAATTCGTGGTGTTCGTGTTATTCGGATGCTAAAAATATGCTCCTGGTTGATCCCTCTTCTCGCTTCCTCTACGTGGGCGGTTTCGCCTTTTCAGGTTTCAATCCAGAGAGTTCCTGATATCAAGGAGAGCTCGCGTTTCGAAGTCAAGGTCACAGTCCCCGAGAAGCACCTGATCTATGCCGCGTCGTTTGTCGTCACAGGAGAGGGGGAGCCGCCGCCGCTCTGTCAGGTCCCGGCGCCGACAGTTGACAAAGAGGATCCTTTTGATCCGGGCAAGATTGTGCAGACCTATCCTGCAACCTTTGTCTCGACATGGGAGGTCCCTCTTCTTCGGGACGGCCAGAAGATCCAGATTGAATTCCAGGGCTGTGACGAATCGATCTGTTTCTTGCCGGAGACGCACCTCTTCCGTTTCAGTCAGAAAGGGAATAATTTTGTGGAGGCAACCCCTGCGACGGAGCCGGAACCGCTTTCGAAGCTTGACTGGAAGGGCGGACGCACTGCATGGATCGCAGGGGGTTATCTCTCTGCCTCCGAGCTACTCTCTTTTCTGGACAAAGCTGAAGGTAAGGCTGTGGTTGAAAAATCAACCTTCTCTCTCTTTCTCAATGACCCCGTTGCTTTTCGTAAGCGCTACGGTCTCTGGCTCACCTTGGCGCTTGTGTTACTCGGGGGCGTCCTGCTCAACCTGACCCCGTGCGTGCTGCCAATGATCCCGATCAATCTTGCGATTATCGGTGCAGGCCATGGACAACGCGGACGTGGCTTTCTTTTAGGTCTCGCTTATGGTCTGGGGATTGTTCTTGCCTATGGCGGGAGCGGTTGGGTGATCCTCAAGAGCGGCATCTTTATGGGTACCCTTCAGTCCTCTCCTTGGTTCAGTTTAGCTGTTGCCCTTCTGTTTGCTGCGCTCTCGCTCTCGCTCTTTGGACTCTTTGCAATTGATTTAACGCGCTTTTCAAGCCGGGTGGGCATCCAGAAACAGGGACTCGTAACCGCCTTCTTTATTGGGGCGGTTTCAGCGCTCCTGGCGGGTGCCTGCGTGGCACCGGTCGTCCTGGCAGTCTTGCTGCTGGCGGGTACCCTCACCGCTGAAGGTGTGGCAGGGGCTCAGTTGCTTCCTTTCGTGCTCGGTTTGGGTATGGCGCTTCCGTGGCCCTTTGCCGGTGCGGGACTCTCCGTGCTTCCTCGTCCAGGTGCCTGGATGACCCGTATTGAACACCTGTTTGGCGTCCTCTTGGCTGTCATGGCGCTCTATTACGGCTATCTGGCCGTGATCGGCTTTATGCCCTCCGCCGCCTCCGAGCGTAAGGGATCCTTGATTGCAGGGGATGCTACAGCTTGGCGTGAGGCGCTTTCAGTGGCGGATCAGGAGGGCAAGCCTGTCTTTGTTGATTTCTGGGCCACCTGGTGCAAAAATTGTTCGGCCATGGAGAAGAGCACCTTTAAAGATCCTCAAGTGGTTGAGCGGTTGAAAAAATATAAGGTCATTCTTGTGCAAGCTGAACAGCCTGCACGTGCACAGGAGAAGGAGATGCTCAAAGCCTTCGATCTTCGTGGCTTGCCTGGCTTCGTGGTACTGACGAAGGAGAAGTAGGTCGTCAGCGCGCTTTCGTGTAACTTTATTTTATTTCACCACAAAGACCACAAAGATCGCAAAGATCAATTTCCAAATTCTTTTGCTTCGTCTATACAGATCAATTGATTTTCTCTGTGTTTTCTGCGTTCTCTGTGGTAAAAAATCTCTTCATTCGCGTGGTTCGCGACATTCGGATGCTAAAAAACACCCCCTCTACCCTCTGATCTCAGCCCTCTGATCTCAGCCCTCTGATCTCCGACCTTCAAGCCAGGCAATAATGGCGCGGCCTACATCCAGTTTGGATTGCAAGGGCAAGACCTGCGATTGTCCGTTGACGGCAAAGAAGGTGACACGGTTGGTGTCCACTTCGAAGCCAGCGCCTTCGGCGGTCACGTCGTTGGCCACAATCATATCCAGGCCCTTGGACGTGAGCTTGCGTTGCGCCTCCGCAGTAGGATCGCCTGTCTCTGCGGCAAAACCGACAAAGAGGCGTTTTCCTTTGGCCGGAAGAATGGTCTTGAGAATATCCGGATTGGGTTCAAGGCGGATGACAGGCTCCATCTCGCACTTCTTCAGTTTGGTCGCTGCCTTCTGAACAGGCCGCCAATCCGCAACTGCGGCTGACATGACGAGCGCATCGTGCTTTGAAAGCTCTGCTTGTACAGCCTCCAGCATCTCGCAGGCGCTGGTCACATCCACGCGCGTGACGCCTGCTGGTGTCGGCAGCGAGACAGGCCCTGCGATGAGCGTCACGGTGTGGTCACGTTCAGCCGCCGCTTGTGCAACAGCAAACCCCATCTTGCCCGTCGAGCGATTGCTGATAAAGCGGATCGGGTCAAGGTGTTCGCGTGTCGGACCTGCTGTAATCAGAATCTTCATGGTTTTTTCTTTAGCATCCGAATGGCGCGAACCACACGAATGAATTAAAATAAGGCAATAAGGCAATAAGGCAATAACGCAATCTGAAATGACAAGGTCGCGATTATTTGTCCAACAGCTTGCAAATCACTTCCGCAATTTGCTGGGGTTCAGCCATGCGGCCTTTTCCGGTGATACCACAGGCGAGGTCGCCGGTTCCGGCATCAACAAAGCGCACGCCGCGCGCGGTGAGTGTTGTCATGTTTTGCTGGGTTGCGGGATGATCCCACATGCCGGTATTCATGGCGGGGGCGATGAGCAGGGGAGCCTTAGAGGCAAGCGCTGTCGCGGTGAGCATATCATCCGCAAGGCCGTGCGTCAGCTTTGCAAGTACGTTTGCGGTACAGGGGGCAATGACAAACAGATCAGCTTTGTCGGCCAGCGAGATGTGTCCGGGGACCCATTCCTCGGGATCATCGAACATGGTCTGGGCCACAGGGTTTCGAGAAAGCGTCTGGAAGGTCAGGGTCGTGACAAATTTCTGGGCGCACGTGGTCATGATGACATGTACCTCATGCTCCTCTTTCACGAGCAAGCGTACGAGTTCGCAGGCTTTATACGCTGCGATGGATCCCGTGACTCCTAATACGATAGTTGCCATAGTCTCTCCTCCTTTTCAATAACTTCATTTATTTAACCACAAAGAACACAAAGATCGCAAAGGCCAATTTCTTAATGCTTTGTTTCGCTACAAAGGGTACTAGATTTTTCTCTGTGTTCTCTGCGTTCTTTGCGGTAAAAAAACTCCTCTGTGCTCTCTGTGACTCTGTGAGAAAAAAGCTATTCTCTCGTTTGTTCACGCTTGGCGGACAATGTGCTTACACGAATTGAGCGCGGACATTGATGATGTCGCAGAGGCGGCGATACGCGACGTCCAAATCGTCATTCACGACCTGGTGCATATACAGTCCAGATTGATCCATCTCCTGCTGCGCATTGCTCAGCCGTTTTTCGATGGTCGCCTCAGAGTCGGTTCCGCGTCCACGAAGCCGTATCTCCAGATCCTCGATTGAGGGCGGATTGATAAAGATGTCTACATACCCTTTCAGCAAGGGATCATTCTCAGGGAGTTCGGAGACGTAGTGGCGAACTTGGGCTGCGCCAGCGACATCAATGTCCAATAAAATACATTGGTTCTCCTTTAAGGCCTTATAGATCGGCTCCTTGAGCGTGCCATAGTAGTTGCCGTGAACCTGTGCGTGTTCTAAAAAGGCATCTTGCTCAATCAGCTTTTTAAAGCGTTCTTCCGTGAGAAAATGGTAGTCTTCGCCATCCTCCTCATCGCCGCGCGGCTCGCGTGTTGTGCAGGAGATGGAATAGCACATTTCAGGATAATTCTGCAAAAGAAGATCGCAGAGCGTTGATTTTCCTGCACCGGAGGGTGCTGATATGACAATAAAGAGTGGGATCATAATGGTTGTCTGTTAAAGCCACCCCAGTGGCCGTTTTAGTTGCGAATAGTATAGCCTCTTTTTGTTGCGCTTGCAATTACAACTGCGAACCTTTAGAGGGTTTTAGGACGATATTCTGGATCTTGGTCGCGGTGTCCTTGTACTGCTTGTCGGCCTTCATCGCAAGCCAGTCGGGGTGCCCTTTGAATGTGTTCCAGGCCTTCTCCTGGGCCTCGCTGTTGTCAAAGCACACCAGATAGGTCAGGTTCGGCAGAGCCTGCCCTGCGATCGCCTCGCCGAAAAAGACGGGAGGAATGCCACAGGCGCGGAAGAGGCTGATCTCTCCGCCGGCCTCGAACATGGAGATTTTCTTGGCATTGCGTTCAGGCGTGTAACTGGTATAGATGCGTAACTGGAAGATGCGATCCGGGGAAACAGAGACTTGCTCAACAGAAGGACATGTTGCGAAGGTCTGGAAGAGGTCGCTGGCGCAACTGTCAACCATCGGCGTTTTGACTGGGGCCGTGAAGAGCGCCGTGGCGTCCTTCATGTAAACGGGGTCTGCCAGCAAACGGCGTTCCATGTCCGTCGCCTTCTGCAGATCGGTAAAGGAGGCCAACACAAATACCGTGGTGTTTAAATTGGTCATGTTCTTATTCAGCGTGCTGTCCGTCCAGAAAATGCCCACCTTCTTGACGCCTTGGCGGTTCAACGCGGGGATCAGCGCCTGATCAAAGAGCGCCATCAGAGTGTCGCGTTGCTCCACGCTCCCGCACGTATAACGCTTGAAGTCAATCCATTCGCGTTCCGCTGCGCTCACGCGCATCGTCACGACCATGGATACACAGACAACAATCCAAACTAGACATCTCTTCATAATAAACTCCCTTTCGTGTGATCTAGAATACACGCTGCTGAAAGGGAGTGCAAGGCTGAAGAAGCATCTCCTCCTTCTTGTATTGATTGAATCCTACCCGCAAGGATTGCCCAAACCTATGGAATATGCTATATTGAATTCACTTTGGGAGTTTTATCATGCCAGTTTATGATTATAGTGCGACCGATCCATCTCATGCGTGTCTTTATTGCGAAAAGGGTTTTGAGGCGATACAACGGCTTTCAGAACCGCGTCTGGCTGTTTGTCCCCGCTGCGGAAATCCGATTACCAAGTGCATTGTGGCACCCGCGATTGGTCGCTCCAAGACAAAGCTGGATGACCGCGCCAAGAATGCTGGATTTACCAAACTGAAAAAGATTGGCACGGGCGAATACGAAAAGATGTATTAAGGTATGAACGACATCCCCCATTTTCATGACCTGCATAGACGAAGCACGCTTCTAAAGTGTGTGCGTGAATTCTTTTACGAGCAGGATTTTGTGGAGGTCGAAACACCCATTCGCATTCCTGCGCCAGCCTTGGAGACGCATATTGATGCGCCGGCCTCGGGCAGTGGCTGGTTGCGGACCTCGCCGGAGTTGTTTATTAAGCGTTTATTGGTTGCGGGTTGCGAATCTGTTTTTGAGATGGGTGCCTGCTTTCGGGAGGCTGAGTGTGGTCGCCGTCATAATCCCGAGTTCACCATGCTGGAGTGGTATCGTCTCCATGCGGACTATTTGGATATTTTGAGGGATACGGAGCAACTTGTTCTGCGCGTGATTCCGAACCCCTTCATTTATCAAGGTGTGTGGATTGATCTTTCGATGCCTTGGCCACAAATGACCGTGCGAGAGGCTTTTTTAAAATGGGCAGGTTGGGATCCCGTGCTGAACTGGGATGCCAATCGCTTCGATGAAGATCTGGTTGCAAAAGTTGAGCCCTCACTCCCCAAAGACAGGCCCTGTGTGTTGATCGACTATCCTGCACAGGCTGCGGCTTTGGCACGCCTTAAACCAGCGGACCCGCTGGTTGCAGAACGCTGGGAAGTCTATATCGGCGGACTTGAGTTGGCGAATGCCTATACCGAACTCTGTGATCCTGTTGCACAACGCGAACGTTTTCGCCTTGCTGCTGAGGAACGGCAAAAACTCGGCAAGGCGGTCTACCCCTTGGATGAGGAGTTTTTAAAAGCCCTCGAAGAAGGCTTGCCGCCCTGCGGTGGAATCGCATTGGGGATTGATCGCCTAGTCATGCTGGCGTGCGATGTGGATGATATCGCCAAAATACGCCCCTTCTGTCAGCGTCCCGGCGAGCTCTTCTGAGCGCGGTCTTTGATTTTATACAACTGTTTTTAATTAACCACAAAGAACACAAAGATCGCAAAGATCAATTTCTTATTAACTGCCAACTGCTACTGCCGACTGCTACTGTGCCATCCAGTGATCCCTGATAGCATAACTTGCAATTGAGAAGGCGCTGACGACGTTCAGGGAGTTCTTTAAGCCGAAGAGGGGGATGCGGACTACGGCATCGCAAGCGGAGATGACTTCGGGGTTGAGACCGAAACGTTCGTTACCCAGGATTAAAGCTGCTGGAAATGTCCATTGCATCTCTTCCACGGTTGGCGCATGGGCGACAGTCTCGAGCGCATAACAGGTGACGCCTGACGCCTTCAACTGTTTGATCGCTGTGAGAATATCCTCTTCATAGCTCCAGGCGAGACGTCCATCCGTGCCGAGCGCCGCCTTCTTGACCTGCGGATTGTCGGGCAGGGGGGTGTACCCGCAGAGGGTTATCCGTTCTACACCAAAGCACTCCGCGGTACGGAAGATGCCACCGACATTGAAAGCCGAGCGGATGGAGTCGAGGACGACCGTGAGCGGCATCTGGAGGCTAGCCGTGTCAGAGGTCTCCGGCATGTCACTGTCCAGAATGTCAATATCCGTGATCTTCACTTGCGCGACCTCGCGCTCAACAGGAACCAAGACGCTCCAAAATTGCTGGCGGGTCATCGCTGGCGTGAGGAGCTTCGAGAGGTTAGCCAAGCGCGGCAAGGCAGTCTGCGCGGCGATCCAGTCGCGGCAGGCAACGAGCTGCTCAGTGCGGTCTGATTCCTGAGACCAGGTGTTATCCAGTCTGCGCAAGCGACTGAGCGCCTCTTTCCAAAGGGAGAAATGCTTCATCGAAGACTCCGGTTGATGCTTCAGAGATGTTCAAAAATTGAGATTTTCAATGTATCATGCTTCTTGTTTATTGGCAATAATTCATCCTAATGGGGCAAACCGTGTCGAAACAACACCTCTTCCGTAAGGACCGAGTGACCCATTGACCGAGTGACTGATTGAATAAAATTTAGAACTTTAGAACTCTCGAACTTTAGAACTTTAAAAATATCTTCGGTTTTCTGTAACAAGGGCTTGCAAAATTGGCCTAATTCAGTCATATTATTGAACACTTTTTATTAATAGAAGAAAGGATGGATGAAGTTTTATGGGTACAGGCCGGACACTCAATAAAGACCCACGTACGCGCCCGATCAAGAGTCAGGGAGAAAAGCGTCGTCGCTCAAAGGCGCAACGCGCGCGTTTAATCAAGTTTGGACTAGATGAGGCAGTCGTTAAGAAGATGCTGACCGAAGAGGTTCGTAAGCTTGTTCAGAAGCCCGTTTTGGTCGCGAAGATGGTTGCCAAGAAGGATGCGCCTCCAAAGCCAGCTAAGCCTGCGAAGGTTGCTGTGAAGAAGGCTCCTGCAGTAGCAAAGGCAGCACCAGCGCCCAAGGCTAAGAAGGCGGCTCCTGCAAAGAAGCCAGCAGCGGAGAAGAAGCCCGCAGCAGTTAAGAAGCCTGCGGCTAAGAAGCCAGCAGCGGAATAACGGTTTTCTGCTTTAGAATGAAGAGGTTTGCCAGCGAGAGATCGCAGGCAAACCTCTTTACTTTTTAAGAAGATCACTTGGGGCGTACGCGGTGGGTGGCGATGGCTTCGAGGGGATTTTCGGGCCAGTAGTGTTTGGGATAACGGCCACGGAGGTCTTTGCGGACCAGGGCATACCCGGTGGCCCAGAAGCTTTCGAGATCCTTGGTGACTTGCACAGGACGTTGGGCAGGGGAGAGCAGGTGCATGACCACGGGCACACGGCCTCCTGCAACCTTGGGTGTCTTCATCATGCCGAAGACCTCTTGGATCCGCACATCGACATGGGGTTCTTCCGTATCGTAGCGGATCTGGATGGTGGATCCGCTGGGCACTTGAATGTGAGTCGGCGCCAACTCGTCCAGGAGCCGTCGTGAGCATTTCGTGCACTCCAGGTGATTGAGCAAGATTTCTGTCAGTTTTAAATTCTGCACATGCGTCCAGCGCGTGACGCCCTCGCAATAAGGCCCCAGCCACGAATCGAGATCGGCGAGTAATGCCTCATTTGAAAAATCAGGCCAGCTTTGTTCAGGCAGTGACCGATGGAGAAAGGTCACACGGGCCCGAAGCGCGCGCGAGGAGGAGGACCACGGAAGCTGATCAATCCCCTTTTGACGAATGCCTTCATACAGGGCTTCCCGCAGGGCTTGAGGATCGGGTTTCGACTGTCCGCCTTCGCGGATACTGATGGCACCCAGGCAGAGGCGATTGACGGCTTGGATGGCCTCGGTCCGTTTGTCCCAGGAGAGGAGGGCTTTGGTCTCGTAGTCGTCGCTGAAATGATCGTCGAGCTCTTCCCGCGTGAGTGGAGCCGCCAAGCGAATCTTTGCCTCGGTCGTGTCATCCTGAAGTTCTGCGGCTACGAGCCACTCTTCGTTTACCAAAGGATCGCCTTTTGAGAGGATTGCGCCCCGTCCACTGCGGAGGAGGTAGCCGCCCGCTCCATCGCGTCGGCGGGCGATACGGTCAGGAAAGGCATAAGCGAGCAAGAGACCTTCTGAAAAGTGTCCGCGATCCTGTTCCGGATAGGCGCGTCCCCAGCGACGTGCCAGTTCTCGGACGCGCTGGGTGAAATCATCGCGGCTTTGAAGCGAGTCGATCAAAAGACGTGCATCTGTCTCATAGCGCCTTGAGGAGTCTGAGGCCGCTTCTGTCAGTGCGGCGGCAAGGAGGCAGGCGTGCTGTGCGCAACCAGCCTCTGCAGCTTCAAAGATCATGTGCGCGAGGCGGGGATGAAGCGGAAGCTTGACCATGGCACGTCCGCGCGCAGTGATCGAGGGAGGGGTCTTGTGCGAGAGCGCCCCCAGTTCGACGAGGAGTTCAGTTGCAGTACGCCACGCCGCATCAGGGGGGGGCATGAGCCACGGGAGACCATCCCGTGCTGCGGAACCCCATTCAGCAGATTGCAGGACAATCGGCGCAAGGTCAGCGTCAAGGATTTCAGGGAGAGACTCAGGGGAGAGCTGTTGATCGGTTACTTCATCCCAGAGCCTGTAACAGACCCCTGGGCAGAGACGTCCTGCGCGGCCCCTGCGCTGGTCTGCACGGTCACGCGTGATGCGCAGGGTTTCTAGCCGTGACATGCCAGTGCGTGGTGAGAAGCGGGGGACGCGCATCCAGCCTGTATCAATCACGACACGGACGCCCTCGATCGTAATCGACGATTCAGCGATGGAGGTCGCGAAGACGACCTTCCGCATGCCGGGACGTGGAGGAAGGACAGCCTCATCCTGCTCTTCCCGTGAGAGCGCCGCATAGAGGGGATGGAGCGAGACATTCGCGGGAAGTTGCATCCGGCGCACGTTTTCAAGCGTGCGACGGATTTCGCCCTCGCCTGGAAGAAAAACGAGAATGCTGCCCTCTTCCTCTTGGATGGCCCGGGTGACGGCCTCCGAGGCTGAAACGGGAATCGGGCTGGTGGGCGTCTTTCTGAGCAAACAGGTCTCGACAGGAAAGAGTCGGGCTTCTGCAGTATGAATATCGGCCTTGCCGAGATGCGTGGCAATCGGCACGGGGTCTAGGGTTGCGGACATCACCATGAGACGCAGATCAGGCCTGAGGGCGCGCTGGCAATCGAGGGTCATGGCGAGCCCGATCTCTGCTGAGAGGCTACGTTCATGAAACTCATCGAAGATGACCAGTCCGACATCCGAGAGCTCAGGGTCGTTGAGGAGTCGCTGGGAGAGAAGCCCTTCCGTCAGGATCTCAATACGGGTTTTAGGACCACACATACGGTCGAGACGGATATGGTAGCCGATTGTCTCGCCGACCTCCTCTCGCCGTTGGCGTGCCATGTAGGAAGCCGCGCTGCGCGCAGCTAAACGACGAGGTTCGAGCAGTAGAATTTTTTTGCCGTGAAGCCAAGGGGCATCAAGGAGGAAGGGGGCCACGCGTGTCGTCTTACCTGAGCCCGGCGGTGACTGAAGAACAACCGCGCGATTCGTGGTGAGTGAAGCGGCGATCTCCGGAAGGATCGTATCAACGGGAAAACTCATTTTCCCTCTTCACGCAGGGGGCCATGTCTCCGGATATCCTTCATCGGGACAGTTTGTGACACGCCAGGCGCGGTCTCGAGTTTAACGCCTTCATCGGTCACATAGTCCAGAACACCTTTGTAGTGTGAACGGGCAGTGACCACTTCGTAGTTCGGGATAAACTGACGGATTAAGCGAAATTGGGGACTCAATGTCTGGTCGCGCGTGACGGTGACACTCCGCTTCAAGGGAGCATAGCCTTTACGGGTCACCTCTAAAACATGCTCGCCTTCCAAAACATCTTCAATCGCGTAGGGGTCTGAGAAGGAGGTCGTATCGGTTTTCTTCGTCTGGGTGACACCGGCCTTGACGCCATCGAGGAGGATGGTGGAGAAAGCAGGTGCGGTGATAACTTCGATACGCCCTGTAATCTTGGTCATGCGAAACTCTTCAGTGAGGGTTGACCCTTTCTCGAGAACGACATCACGTGCGTTAGGCATGCAGCCAGGGCGTTCTACGCGCACACGGTAGGTTCCAGGCGTGGCCTTGTCAAAGGCAAAGGGTGTGTTGCCTTTGAATTCATCGTTGATATAGACGCGTGCGTCGCTCGGGATGGAGACAATTTGCAATTTCCCGGGGAGCGGTTTCATGGTCTGGTTGATCTTTTGGATCTCGCCTGCTGTTAAAGAGACTTCACGTTCATGATCCTCATAGCCTGGACTTTTCATCGCGACTTTGACACTACCCTCCGGAATACGTTCGATCGTGACAGGAGTCTTCCCACGAGAAATACCATTGATAAAGACCTCCGTGTCGGCTGGTGTTGACTCAATCGACAAGGTGCCTGAGGCAGAGGTGAGGTCCACCAAAAGTTGAACAGGGGTTCGATCCTGTATGAGGAGGTCAACATTTTTACTTTGGAACCCAGGCAAGGAGATTGTTAGCCGATGGGTGCCGGGCGTGAGCGTGGTCAAGAGCAGAGGCGTCTGGCCGAGCGAGGCACTATTGTAAGAGACTTCAGCGCCCTCTGGCTTTGAATTGACGAGGGCCAGTCCAGTCACGGGTTCCAGCGTAAAGGCGCGTGCTTGAGTTATGTCCTTTTTGATCATCAAATTCTCGATTACGGGGCGATAACCGGTTTTCTCCAGCTGAATCAAATGAAGACCTTCAGTAAGGTTTGTCAAGGATTGAGGGGTATCGCCCACCACCTTGTGGTCAATGCGGATCAAAGCGCCAGGGGGCGTTGACGTCAGGTTCAGTTGTGTGACCGGCAGGGGCTTTCGTGCGGCCTGCGTGGTCATGGCCACGAGGATAAGTAGAAGACCGAAGATGTGTTTTAAATTCATTTCTTTTAATGTTCCAACGCGTGGGCAGATTTATTGAAGAGCTTTACCGTTTTTTGATTCGTGTCTCGACATCGAGCAACTTTCGTGCGGCAGTCTTGTGAACCTCATCTGCACGATCAGGAAGGAGTTCACAGATGATCTTAAGTTCACGGGCAGCCGTTGTCCAATCTGCAAGATTGATCGCACGGTCAGCTCTGAAATTCTGCTCCTGAAGTTGCTGCTTCAGATCCGTTCTAGCCGTTTCGATCTCTTGCAGCATCTGATCATAAAAAGGTGGTTTGGGATTTACGGTGTCAAGGTAGAAGAGAGACTCTTGATAGTTACGGATGGCTTCATAACGATTGCAGAGTTTTACATCCCGTTCGGCATATTGTTTCCGGGCCACATCAAAGGCGTTTTGAGCGAGTTCGGTCAATTTTTCCGTTGAGAATTGAATGGCCCATATTCCCAATTCGTTTTTACTAAAGGTTTCGATTTTTTCACGCAACGTCTTGAAGGCTTCTGGTTCGTCGGAACGATTTAAAAGCCGACAGGAATGGAACTTTTTCCCGATCGCTGTGACGAGGTAGTATTCGTTGAGAGTGTTCGGCGTAGACGGGAGTCCTGTATACTCCTTGTCGAGAGTGAAGAAGCCGCTCTGCATCACGTTACGGGAGAGACTGGCGAGGATTTCTTTATCGATCTTCTTCTCTTTGCGGATATGACGGTTCCCGCCTGCTAGATCATCAATTTTGACAACCAAAAGACCGTCGGACGCCAAAGAGAGTTCGAAGCGGAAAATGTTGGAAGGGGTGGCGTCAATCTTCTCATAGTAAATGAGGATGTTGGGCTCCTTTTCAACCAAGGCTGTCGGATTTTTTCCACTCTTTTTATCAGAGTCCATGGTAAAGATGACCCAAAGACAGGTGAAGAAGATGAGCACAGCCGTAAACCCCCAGAGGATCGGACGCACGATGTTCTTTTGATGCAGTTTAGCGGTGTCCGTGTCAGGTGTGTCAAACCCGAGATCAATGACGACATCCCCTCCGGGGACAGGAGGGGGGAGTGTTGAAAGGGTGGGTTCAGTCGAGGCGAGTGAGTCGGAGGCAGCGACCGTGACACGAATAATTGAGTCTCCAGCAGTGATGATGTCGCCGGGATTGAGCTTTGTCTCTGTGATCGCCACGTCGTTCACCAGTGTTTCGTTTGCACTCTGGTGGTCTTTAATCCATAATTCAGCACCTTTTAATTCGAATGTGCAGTGGACACGTGAAAGCGCCGGGTCGGAAACAGGAATATCACATTCCGAAGAGCGACCGAGCGTCGTGTTTTCAGCTACAATTGGAATCTGAGCACCCGTACGCAGGCCAGCTTCAAAGATGAGGATATAATTAGACATAATTGTTTTGCCAGAATAATATGCGTGAAGCGTTAGAAAAGTTGGTTCATGGTGTCACGAAGAATTGGACCGAGGAGAATGACAAAAACCGCAGGGAAGATGAAGAGCATCAATGGAAAGAGCATTTTGACAGGAGCTTCGTTTGCAAGCTTTTCTGCACGGTCAAAGCGACGGGAACGCATCTGATCTGACTGGATACGCAAGATCGCACCAATGCTGACGCCGAGTTCGTCTGCTTGAATCAAGGCATTGGAAACGGAGCGCAGATCCGCGAGGTCCACACGTGTTGCCATATTTTTTAAGGCAACGCGGCGGGGAAGCCCTACTTGAATCTCGCGCGTCATGCGGATCAACTCTTCATTAAGCGCATCCAGTTTCCGACGCTCACAATTGCGCTGCAGGGAAGTCATAAAATCCATACCAGCCTCAACCGAGAGCGTTAATAGGTCGAGGACAAACGGAAGGGCCCTCTGAATGGCTAAGTGTCGTTGCTTTAATGAGCGATTGAGCCAGAAAATAGGATAACTATAGAAAAACATAAGCCCCATGACGAAGAGGAGAATGAAGTTGTTTCCTAGAAGAGTTGGCAGCATGCGGTTGATCAGACTCAAAATGCCAAACCATAAAGTCCCACAAGCAAGTGGCATCATAAACTTAATGGCAAGAAACTCAGTCCCCTTCAGCAACCCCTCATAGCCTGCGGCAGTGAGCTTCTTGTCAGCTGTATCGCTGGAATTTTTAAACTCAGGACGAGAGACAAGATGGAGGATGTTAGGGACAAAAGGAAGTAAGAGGCGGAACACGAGGGGTATTTTCCGCTCTTGCTGCCGCCCGTCAGCAAGGGTGACGTAGGTAATCTCGCGAGCGATGCCAATGCAATAAAAAGAAAATCCACCTAAGCATACTGCCCAGCAGATCATTATTAACAGGCGGAGGGGCTCGGCAAACAAAAATAATCGCACAGTTTCAAACATGTCAATATATTACCATTCATCATGTCTACAGGCAACCCAAAAGCTTTCTCGTTAAGCTTTTAAAACCATCGCTTTGGCAGCCTTAGTCTCATCCACACGGGAGATTTCCGTTGTCAGTGGCTTTTCTGCAAAAGAGTCGGGATTCGTTTCAGCCTCTTTGGCAATGCGGATCATGGCCTCGATGAACTGATCGATGGTTTCCTTGGACTCGGTTTCAGTGGGTTCAAACATCATGGCCTCATGGACGATCATCGGGAAATAGATGGTTGGAGGATGGAAGCCTTCATCAATCAGAGCCTTGGCGATGTCGAGTGCACGGACACCCTTTTTCATCTGGTGTTCAGCTGTTAAGACACATTCATGCATGCAAACGCGGCTGTAGGCTTCTGCGTAATAGGGGTTCAGTTTGACTCGGATGTAGTTGGCATTGAGTACAGCATACTCGGTGGCCTCCTTTAATCCGTTTCCGCCGAGATGAAGGAGATAGGTGTAGGCCCTGATCAGTACAGCGAAATTTCCGTAGAAGGGGGCGATATAGCCGATGGATTTTGGCTTGTCATAGCGGAGCCAATATTTTCCAAGGGCGTCTTTTTCGACTATGCTGGTCGGGAGGAAGGGGAGGAGGCTCTCTTTGACCCCGACAGGCCCGGCGCCGGGTCCGCCACCCCCGTGTGGCGTTGAGAGGGTCTTGTGCACGTTTAAATGAACCACGTCAAACCCAAGATCGCCAGGGCGGGCATAGCCCATCATGGCATTCATGTTTGCGCCATCATAATAAAGGAGCGTGTCGTTGGCGTGTGCCAGCTTGGCAATGGTCAGAATGTTCCGCTCAAAGAGACCGAGCGTGCTCGGACAGGTCATCATCACGGCTGCGATATCCGGGGTGAGCGCGGCCTTGAAGGCCTCGAGATCCATATCCCCCTGCGCATCAGTGGGAACAGAGACCACCTCATAGCCGGCGATCGCGGCAGAAGCCGGATTGGTTCCGTGCGCAGAATCGGGAATGAGAACCTTGGTCCGCGTATTCCCCTTGTCCTTGTGATAGGCGGCGATCAGAAGGAGACCGGTGAGCTCGCCATGCGCTCCAGCCATGGGCTGCAGCGTGAAGCCGCTCATGCCTGTCAATTCGCAGAGGAGGCGCTGGGTGTCCCAGACAAGCTCCAGTGCGCCTTGGGTCAGGGCTTCTCCTCTCCACAGCTGAGGGAGCAAGGGATGCAGGCCGGCAAATCCATCCAACGCGGCTGTCTTTTCGCAGATGCGAGGATTGTATTTCATCGTGCAGGAACCCAGCGGATAGAAGTGCGTATCAATGCTGAAATTCTTGCAGGAGAGTCGCGTGTAGTGGCGGATGACGTCCAGTTCGCTCACCTCGGGCAGTTCCACGGGATGGGTGGCTGCAAGGGCTGCGGGGAGCTGGACGTTCGCATAAAGACTCTCGGCAGGAGAGGGCTTGGGGAAGGAGACGGCTCTTCGTCCCTTGACGCTGGCTTCGAAGATGAGGGTGTTCATTTCAAAAGTCCTTTCACGGCGCTGACAAAACCATCAATGTCAGCCTGGGTCCGCTTCTCGGTGATGGCGACGAGCAAACAGTTTTGGAGTTCGGGATAGTAGCGCCCAAGGGGGAAGCCTGCAATGAGTCCGCGCGGAATCAGCTCGGCCACCAGATCTGAGGCGTTACAGGGCAGTTCCAGAACGAACTCGTTAAACGTCGGACCGCTGTTCTTGACTTTCACGCCCTTGATCTGTGCGAATTGAGCCTTGGCATACTCTGTTTTGGTCAGGCAGGTCCGTGCCAGTTCCGTGAGTCCCTGCTTCCCGAGGAGCGAGAGATAAATTGTGGCGCGCAAGGCGCAGAGTGCTTCGTTGGAACAGATGTTGGATGCTGCCTTTTCGCGGCGGATGTGCTGTTCGCGCGCCTGGAGGGTCAGGACGTAACAGCGGTTTCCATGACGGTCTGTCGTCTCGCCCACGATGCGGCCAGGCATCTTTCTGACGTGGGCCTTCTGGACTGCAAAGAACCCGAGGTAGGGTCCGCCAAAGGAGAGTGGCAGACCGAGGGATTGTCCTTCGCCGACCACGATGTCGCATCCCATTTCAGCCGGAGATTTAATCAGGCCCATCGCGATCGGATAGACCGAGGCGATCATCAGTGCGCCTTGCGCATGTGCCATGGCGGAGATGTCTGAGAAGTCCTCGATGGTACCAAAGAAATTAGGATTTTGTATGATCACGGCTGCGGTCTGGTCCGTGAGTAGCGAGGCGAGTTTCACGCGATCAACAGCTCCCTCGTCAACCGGAAGCTCTTCCATGTCAATGTGGAGGTTTCGCGTGTAGGTGTCCAGCATCCTGCGGTAAATAGGATTGAGCCCGCCTGCGACAATGATGCGTGGACGGTTTGTTGAGCGGATGGCCATGAGGGCTGCTTCGACAAGAGCTGTTCCCCCGTCATACATGGAGGCATTGGCGACATCCATGCCCGTCAGACGGCAAATCATGCTCTGGAATTCAAAGATCGCCTGGAGTGTTCCCTGGGCCACTTCGGGCTGATAGGGCGTATAGGCGGTGAAGAACTCCCCGCGTGAGGAGAGTGTGTCGACAGCCGAGGGAATGGAGTGATCATAAAACCCGCCACCGATAAAGCAGGTCAGTTCATGGGCATTCTTGTGAGAAAGGGCGTGCAGGCGGTCATAGACCTCCTGTTCACTGATCCCGTCAGGCATATCGAGCTTCGCAAGATGGGCGCTCTTGGGGATGTCAGCAAAGAGCTCTTTTAGACTTGAGACGCCCAATGTAGCGAGCATCTCATCACGATCTTCAAGGGTGTGGGGTGTGAAGGACATAGGAAGAAAGTTAAAAATGAAAAGTAAAAAGTAAAGGAAGTGCTAGCCGCAGAAGGCTTTGTAGGCGGCCTCGTCCATAAGCCCTTCCGCATCGGAGACGGTGATATTGCTGAGCTTGCAGATCCAGCCCTTCTCCTCCGGTGACTGATTGATCAGTTCCGGGGTGCTGTCGAGCTCCTTGTTCGCAGCGAGGATGGTTCCGCCCACAGGTGCGTAGATATCGCTGGCTGCCTTTACCGATTCGACGACGCCGAGCGGATCGCCAGCCTTCAATACTTTACCGACTGCCGGGAGTTCGACAAAGGTGATGTCCCCCAGAGCCTCCTGGGCGTGGTGGCTGATGCCCATGGTTGCAGTTGTTCCCTCGATCTTGACCCACTCGTGTTCTTTTGTATAACGCAGCATAACGACTTCTCCTATTGTTTACGATAAAAAGGTGATTCGACAACGGTCGCCGAGAGGAGGGCTCTTCCGTTGTCAATTGAAAAGGTTGAACCCAGGGTTGCATGCTGGGGGTTGACATACGCAAAGCCGACGGCAGCGGCAATGGTCGGACAGAAGGAGCCGCTGGTGACAACACCGATGACAACATCTCCCTGCTTGACGGCTTGTCCGTTCCGGGCGGATTGGCGTCCCTCCAGTTTAAACGCGACGAGTTGCTCCTTGAGGTTCTTTGCGCGTTCCAGCAGTGCCTCTTTCCCGATAAAGGATTCTGGCTTGGAGGCGTACCGCATCATGCTGGCTTCAGCCGGGGACTTGGTTAAATCAAATTCATGGCCGTAGAGCGGCAGGCCCGCTTCAAGGCGTAAGGTGTCACGTGCACCGAGTCCGCAAGGCAGGATGCCGTTGGCTAATAGCTTATCCCAGAAGGTCGCAATAGTCTCATGCGGCGCATAGATCTCGACACCGTCCTCACCCGTATACCCGGTTCGGCTGACGAGACAGTTGGCGAAACGCTTCCAGCGGAAACGTTTCAAATCCGAAAGGTCAAGTCCGAGGATGCGCGTCACTTCAGCAAGGGCGTCAGGCCCCTGGACATCGATTTTGCTCTGGGTCGCACGGAGGTCCTGAGCTTCGATGCGCTTGCTGACCCACGCGAAGTCTGCGGGGGCTGTGGAGGCGTTGACGACCATCATCCAGTCGGAATCTCCCAGGCGATAGCAGATCTGGTCATCCAGAATGCCGGCCTCTTCATTGAGGAGAAAGCCATAACGGCAGGCGCCTACGGCAAGTGTCTTCAAGTCCTGGGAGACGATCGGGTTGAGGTCGCCTTTAATGAGAAAGGCATCCATGTGGCAGGTGTCGAACATACCGACATGGGTCCGGACGCGATTGTGTTCCGCAATAATGCCGTCATATTGAACAGGCATATCCCAGCCCCCGAAATCAACGATACGCGCTTTTGATAAGACGTGTTTTTCAAATAAAATAGTTCGTGCGTTCATGAGGGCCTTAACGTCGTTTTTTAGTATGTTAAACTTTAGCAGGACTGTTGGAAAAGGTCAAGGAAGAGCGACCAAAGTCAGGAGAGGTAATGGCGCTGACGATAGGTGGCGGTGCTCAGGCCAGTCTGGGCACGGAAGTAGCGCGCAATGTGCGCGGCATCCGGAAAACCAAGCGAATAGGCGATATCTGCAATACGCAGAGTCGGGTCGGCCAGCAGTTTGATAATCAGTCCGACGCGTTCCTGCCGGATCTGTTCGTAAATCGACCGGTTCAAAACATTCCGGAAACGCTTTTCGAGGACGCGCCGCGATAAGCCGGTTGCTTGTGCGACATCACCGACTTGAAGTTCACGCATGCTGTTGTCCCGGATAAAGGTCAGCGCACGAGCGACATGGCCATCTGCAACCGTGACAATGTCAGTGGATGTGCGCGTAACGACATGACTCGGCGAAATCTCAATCGATGCTGCGCGCTTCTTTCCCTTCATCAGTCGGTCCAACACGGCAGCGGCCTCGTATCCGCCCTTCTCGGCATTGATAGCCACGCTGGAGAGCGGGATGCTGGAGAGCATACAGATCATTTCGTCATTGTCGACGCCAACGATGGCGACTTCATCCGGGATGCGTAACCCGCTCTTTTTGCAGGCTTCCGCGACCTGCTGGCTACGCTCATCCACACAGGTGAAAAGGCCTACTGGTTTCGGGAGTGATTTCAGCCACTCCATCATGAAGGGCAATTCGTTTTTCCAGTGCTGACGGATCGTTTTGGGCGGATGATAGTTTGTCCACTCAAGACCTGCTTCCGTGATGCGTTGGGTAAAACCTTGGTATCGCTGATTTGACCAGAACAGCTCGGGATACCCACAAAAGGCGAAGTGGCGAAAGCCGCGCTCAATTAGGTGCTCAGCCGCAAGCCGCCCGATCGCGACATGGTCGCTGACGATGTTCGGAAGTCCGGGTATATGCTCTGTGGCGTAGTTCGACACAATCGAGGGAATACGAAGGCCGAGGATATCCTTCATAAATGGACCTTCGCGCATGATGATCCCGTCTGCGGACTTCATCCGCTCCAGAAGATCCTGCCGGGAATGCTTCTCCCAGAAGGGGCCTTCATGAACAAAGATCCAAGGGCCATGCATCTGTGAATAGCGCGCAATTCCTTTCAACAGGGCGCGTTCATACGCACGGGACGAATCAATCAATAAAAAAACGGTCGGCAAGGCTGTTCGCATAATGGTGAATGATAAACGTACATTGGCCTTCTAGTCAAGAACCTTGTCATGGCAACAGCCTTCTAAAGTTTACCGCAAAGAACGCAGAGAACTCAGAGAATAGCCCACCGCCAGCGGAGCTGGACTAATCGAGGGAGTAACTTTTATCAACGAATTAAACGAATTGAACGAATTGGAATTAGCTTAATTCGTTTAATTAGTTGAAAAACGCTTAACGTTACAGGCAAGTCAAAACAAAGCATTAAGAAGTTGATCTTTGAGCTCTTTGTGTTCTTTGTGGTTAAAAAAAACGAGGTATAGACAAGACTATGGCCGTTCGCAAACTGGTGAATGAAAAACGCAAATTGGCGTTCCCGTCAAGAGTGTTGTGTGTTATTCTTGTGCCATCATTTTGATTGGAAAGAATTTCATGCAACAGATGACATCACGTGAACGGGTCTTAAGCGCCTTTGAGCGGACGGGCTATGACCGCATCCCGATCAAGCATGAAGGCACGCCTGGCGGAATTGGGTCTCGATGTGTACGACGTGGTCCAGCCGACCACGCCGCAGACCGACATCGCGGAACTCCAAAAGCTTGTCGGCGACCGCCTGTGCTTCTGCGGCAGTGTTTGCGTTCAGAGCACCCTGGCCTTCGCTTCGGTACGCCGCAGGAGGTCGAGCGCGAGGTCAAGCGCCGTCTGGCCCTCTTTCCCAAGGGCGGACTCTTCCTCGGACCGACCCATGCGATTCAAGTCGGGTCCCCGTTAGAGAATATCCTGGCGCTCTGCCGGACAGCCGGCTCGCTGATGGAGACCATTGATGATTCGATACGGGTGCTCGGAAAAGCAACGGAGCAAGAGAGCACGAAAGTGAATATGTCTAAATTGTTTTGATTTTAGCATGCGAAAATCGCAAAAAGGGCGAATGATGGCTGGTCGCGAAAAAAAAGTGACAAAACCGACGGCCACGTTGTTCGCCGCAGTGAACAGTGAACAAGACAATTTTGATTCCGGCAAGAGTGTTTCGCGCTGCGTGGCGCCGCCTTGAGCCAGGAGTTAAAAACAAAGGAGACAGAACATGAACATGAAAAAATTAGTGGCCCTCGCCTGTATGGCGCTGGCCTTCATCACGGCCGGGACGTCCATGGCCGATGATAATACCGGTTCCGGCGGAACGATCACCTACACGGATTCCAACGGGTCGAATGCCGTTGCCTCTCCGCCCTATATCGGCGGCTATGTGGTCCACACGTTCACCAACAGCGGCACGCTGAACATCCCGGTTCCGGCCAGCGCCAATGTGCTGGTGGTGGCCGGCGGCGGCGGGGGCGGCGGGAGTACGGGCGGCGGTGGCGGCGCGGGAGGTTACATCTACAGCAATGCATTCCCCGTCGTGGGCGGCAGCAACTACACGGTCACTGTTGGCGCGGGTCGTCCGGGCGGCAGTGGGTACGCCCAGGGGACAAGCGGAGACAGCTCGGTCTTCGGGATACTGACTGCCGTCGGCGGCGGTGGCGGCGGGGCCAACCAGGAGGCTGTCAAGAATGGCAAGCTGGGAGGCTCAGGTGGCGGAGCGTCATGGGGCACCAGCGCGGCGGGTACATTCGGCGCGAAAACGTCCGGTCAGGGCAGTGATGGTGGATATCCGTTGGACTGGGGCACTGGCGGGTTCTATACGACGGGCGGCGGCGGTGGTGCTTTTGCCGCTGGAGTGAACGGAATCAGTCAATCGGGCGGGGCCGCTGGCGGCGCGGGTGTCACGAACTCCATCTCAGGCACCGCGACAGTGTATGCTGGTGGCGGCGGTGGCGGTGTTTATCAATTAACGGGGAACAATGGTGGTGGACTGGGCGGGTCGGGCATCGGCGGGAGAGGTGGATGTGGTCCAAATTCCCCGACGCAGCCTACCCGCGGCGCGGTGAATACCGGCAGTGGCGGCGGCGGACAAGGCGGCAACGGGGCTGCGGTCGCCGGCTCCGGCGGCTCGGGCATCGTGATCGTCAGGTACTCCTACGACGCCGGCTCGTTAAATGTGTCGGTCACCGCACCGGCAAACGGCCGGCAATTCCTGCCGGGCTCTTCGGTCACGGCCACGGTCTCGGTTGCGAGCGGCACG
>CAYWNP010000028.1:0-25678 GCA_964459675.1 uncultured Akkermansia sp.
ACGGCGTATTCGCCGCTCGCGCAGGCACGCCGTCCTTCACCCAACTAGCGATCTTAGCGAAAAAGTATTTAAGGAAGCAAGTCGCACACACCTATTATTCGAAGAGAAAGGCGTTTTTCCAGAAGGTGGCGTTTTCGGGGGTGAGGGTGCCGGTGAAGGAGGAGTAACCGTCGAAGGTGAAGGTGGTCCACCAGATCGCGGTCGGGGAACCGCTCCCCTTGGGTGCGGTTGCCGGCGGCTTGACCTTCTGCATGACCAGGAGCATATAGTCACCGGGCAGTTGAACGCCGAGCTGATAGGTCTGCTGCCCGGACATGGCTTGCGCCCGGACGGTGCAGTGCTGGGCATAGAACTTCTCCAGGAAGGCGACAGAACTGACCTCGCCACTGCGGTCGGCATTCTGCTTGTCGCGATTGGAGACCGCGAGGATCGGCTTGGTGGTATTTCCGGTATAGGAGTTATGAATGGTCGGGACCCCTATTATCTCGCGGTCTGCTTTGTCCACATTCACACGATTGACAATGCCGGCAATCTTCGCGCGCAAGTCATAGAGCGCCTGGACAGACTGCGGGGTCAGCGGCGCGATGCCGACAGTCGGCATCTGGCCGATGCGATCCGGGTGTTTGAGGGTGACGGTGATCGCCGGGGGTGCATGTATAAAGACCATGTGCGTGTTGCCGAGGGCGAAGGCTGTCCGGTTGCTGGTGCTGAACGGACCCGCCATCGCGCCTTTCTTATCCTGCAACTTGAAGAGATCTTTTTCGGCACTGAGGTGGAAGGTGAAGTTTAACATCTGATTGCTAATGGCTGTGCCCGTCACCAGGGGATACGGACCGAAACGATACTGCGTGCCCATGTTCAAGTAGAAGGCCGGAGGCTGGAGCTCCATCTTGAAGGCGTTCAGCCGCAGCTCCGTGCCCAACCGCACCGGCGGCGGCGCATGGATGACCATCTCCGGCCCCCCACCGCTGATTTGAGCAAAGGAGGGAAGGGTGATGAGGAGGGTGAGGGTGGGAAGTAGTTTTTTGAGTTTCATGGGGACCTCCAGGGCGAGAGAAGTTCTAAAGTTCTAAAATGCTAAAGTTCTAAAGTTGGGAGAGTTGCTATGGGACATTAGTGACGAGAGGGACTGGAGAAGTTCCTTCGTTATGGACGTGGGACGCAGGATCTCGGACGCAGGACTCAGAGTCATAACTTTAGAACTCTCGAACTTTAGAACTTTAGAACTGCCCTCTACTCCGTTGTGCCTTTCTGGCCGCGGGGGAAACGATCGCGGCGGTGGGTGTCAATGATCTCCTTGATGCGGTCGGGATTCGGAATGCCTTTGACTTCGATCTCGATGCCCTCATTGCCGGCGGAGGAGATCGCGACAGAGCCCACGCGAAAGACACGCTGCCAGAAGGACTGATAAAGCTGCACATTGCGAATGTCGGTCAGATAGACATCATTTGTGAACTTGGAGAGAATGCCTTTGCGGAGCGAGACGCGTTCATTCGTCACCGTCAGCTCAGTCCCTTTTGTTTTGATCCACCAGACTAAAAAGATAATCAGCCCAATCCCTACCAGACTGAGGATCAGACAGAGGATAAATGAAAAGGGTCGATTTCTAAACATCGAGGGATGCGCGTGGTATAAAATTGATTCTTCCATAAATTTCTCTCTACTTGTCTATAACGTCAAAAGTTTTTCCCACGAAACACACGAAAATCACGAAAAACTGTATTTTTTGACAGGATTAACGGGATTAGAAGGATTACAATTCAGATCCAGCAATTTCTCCTCGCCGAAGCGAAGCTGTCGGAAATCCTGAAAATCCTATAAATCCTGTCGAAAAAAATCTCCTCTGTGCTCTCTGTGGCTCTGTGAGAAAAGTAAAAAACTAAAAGTGAGAAGTTAAACATCCAACATTGAACATTGAACATCCAACATCGAATTTCAATGAAGTCATTAATTACTACCTACCACCTAACCACCTGCCCTAATCACCCCATACTCACCGTCATAGCCGCCTTTGCGAAGGACGCGGCCTGCGCGCACGGCACGGATGCAGGTGCCGACGGCTCCTAATGCGTCCAACTCGGACTCGGGCTTCCCGAGCAAAATCGACAGTTCATTGCCATGATCAGCAAGAATCTTCTGATAGGCTGCTTGAACCTTCTTTGATGTATCCGCGACTCCGAGCGTCTGGGCGATCAGCTCTGACAATGGAATAATGTAACGGTATGGGTCGGTCGCGGTCAAGCTCGATCTTTGTGAAGAAGGTTGACTCTTCTCAAGCTCCACCACGCGATGGAGCACACCGATGGTCAATTCCTTGCCGCAGACGGGACAGAGGTTGTTGAGAGCTATGCTTGCCTCAGGCTCCATACAGACGCCACAAGCACGGTGGCCATCGAGATGATACTTGCCCTCTTCGGGGAAGAGGTCGATCGTGCCCCCCCACCCTTTTGGATCCCGCGTGCGCATGGCATGGAGCATGGTGGCATAACCAGGTTGCCCCTGGAAGACGTTTGCATTGCGTCCGAGGTTTTGGGGCGAGTGGAGATCGGAATTGGAGATCAGCGTCAAGGAGTCGAGAGAGCGGATGCAACGGTTCATCGGGACATCCGAGGAGAGCCCTGTTTCAACGGCGAAAATATGCGGGGTGAGTTCACCGAAACACTCCTCCACTGAATCAAAGCCCGACTTGGCGCCGAGCATCGAGAACCAGGGCGTCCAGATATGGGCGGGGATGAGGGCGGACCGGGGATCCGTCTCCAGCAGAATCTCCAGGAGGCGGCGCGGATCGAGTCCGAGAATGGGGCGTCCGTCGGAGACGATGTTGCCGATCTGTCCAAGCTTGACGTTCAGACGCTCCGCAGCCTCCAGCGAAGGGAGCAGGATAATGCTATGGACCTTCCTGACGCGTCCATCACGCTTGTAGATGCTGCTGATCTCGCCGGTGACGATAAAGCGTACCTTTGCGCGGCAGGAGTCGGGCACATCTTGATCTGCCCGGGCTTGCGCTTCAGGGGTGAGCTGATAGAGTCCGTCCGCATCCGTGGACGCGATCACGTTCTCTTTCAGCTCGGCCATCCAGCCCGGATGGGTGCAATCGCCTGTTCCGCACACGGTGATGCCTTTGAGCTGCGCCCAGTGCGCAAGCCCTTCAGGCGTGCACTGCGGACTTGTCGCCCGCGAGTATTTCGAGTGAATATGGAAGTCAGCGTAAAACATAGTGAGAAGAAGTTCTAAAGTTCTAAAATGCTAAAGTTCTAAAGTTTGGCGGTTCCATTGGACATTGGATATTCCGTGTTGGATATTGGATATTCCAACTGACTTCTGGATTCTGACTCCTGACTTCTGACTACCCTCCCGCGACAATACGCATGACCGCGAGGGCGACACCGGAGAGGCTCTCGCCAGCGATGATACCGGAGGAACAGATGATCAGAAAGCGGGCAGACCAGGAGGGAACGACCTTTTCCAAAGCAGTCGCGAGCATCGCGCCGATAAAGATGGAGATACCGTTGTAGGCAGGAATGACGAAGCCCAACCCCACACTGGTCGGACTGGGGACCCACGCGCGAACCTTCTTGGGCAACACCTTCTCACAGACCGCCAGGATAATACCAGCAATGCCGCCGATCCAGATGCCCGGGATCGCCCCCGCCGGAAGCGCCTTGATACCATTCATAAAGAGTTCAGCCACAGCCTTCCAGGCCGCCACACTGGGAGCAGGCCATTCTTCCGTCAGTAATTCCGTCGCCGGATTCTTGATCAGGATGAGATAACCAGCTGCTCCGATCAGCGAACCCGAAAGCGCGCCAAAGATCTGGGAAATCACCAGCAGGCGAGGAGGCGTACCGATCAAGGTGCCCGTTTTAAGGTCATGCATCATTTCCGCACATTGACTCGCGGCACCGCCCGTCACACAGGCTGACATCAAATTGGCCGCTGGCTGGGCTGGCGCGAGCACGGCGAAGACGAGTTGCGTCACCTTACCCATCGCACCCACCGGCGTGATATTCGTCTCACCTGAAACACGCGTGGCCACCAAGGCCAACCCGAAGGTCATCAAGACGCCCAGGGTTGCGACCCATGCCGCAATATTGAAGAACAGCACCTGAAGGGTAACAGAGAGGATCGTCGCAGCCAGAAGCGCAAGCATGAAAAAGCGTCGGGGCATAATCACATCATCCTTCACCGAACCATCCGTCGCACCTTTTCCAATCGAGAAAGCCGCCCAAACCGAGCGCCACGAAAAAACAAAGGAGGTCAGAGCAGAAAAGACCATGAGTGAGACACCCGGCCAGAGTAGCCACTTGAGTCCTGCTACATACCAAAGCTGCTCACTGCCCATTTTTCCAGGAGGGGTCCACCCATTATTGAGGGCCATCGGCGCGAGCCATAACCACGCGACCACCGACCCGAGAAAAAGCGAGGTCCCGACGCGCGGTCCGACCAGCATGCCAACACCGTACATCATCAACGTCGGTTCAAAACTAAAGCCCAGGTTGGCCCCTGTCAGGCCCGATACGCCACTTTTGGCTAACGCCCCTTCAGGATGCGTAGGTAATGTCCAGGGCATGGACAAGCGTTTCAGCGCATAGAAGTGCTCGATGAGCTTCACGACGGCTGCAGCCACGCCCATACCCATCAGCATCCAGAGTCGTGACGCAGCTTGATTACCCGTGGCATAGATCTCCGCAAGCGTCTTCCCCGTCGCCGAGCCCCCTGGGAAGGGTAGCTTATCGACTTCGATCATCTGCTTGCGTAGCCCCACAGCTACAAGGATACCGATCATGCACACCGAGAAGAGCCAGAGGGCCAAGGGTCCCCATGAGAGCGTCTGTCCAGTCAACATCGTCAAGGCAGGGATCGGTGCGACAAGGCCGGCTGAGGAGATACATCCGGCAGCGGAGGCCACCGTGAGGTTCATATTGTTTTCATAAATTGTGAATTCCTTGCCACGGAAAATAAAATTCACGATCTTCCAGAAACCGAAGGCCATCAAGACAGCGGTCACGGAGACACCCATGCCCCAGCCGACTTTGAGTCCGATATAAATATTGCAGAGTGCGAAGACGCCTCCGAGGATCATGCCGGTCACGATACACCGGACGGTCATGCGGATGGGAGCATCAGAGGGGAAGCGTTCTAAATAAGATTCTGTTTCAGCCATAGATTTTTCCGTTTATTAATCTGGGGAAGTTTGTCAGAAAACAGAGCAAAACGCAATTCGATTTTAGGGGGTTGCTGGCAATCAAGGTACAATCCTATAAAAGTCAGAATCCAGAAGTCAGAATCCAGAAGATAGAATTTAGAAGTCAGGCGCTAAAACACCAACTGGCGAATCAGATAATTGCATAAGTGATTGAGAATCAATTCTGTATCCTGACTTCTGACTTCTGGATTCTGTTCGATTGCGCTGTCACAAAGTAAAATCGCACCCGTTTTAAAAGATTTTAGAAATGCGTACTTGCGTTTCTGAGGTCAAATCAGTAAACTGTCTAACACTTTTTTATGGCGATTGTAGCTCAGTTGGTAGAGCGTCAGATTGTGGTTCTGATGGTCGCGGGTTCGAGCCCCGTCATTCGCCCCATTTTCCAACCCTTGCAAACTCCTGTTTGCAGGGGTTTTTGCTTTGCTGTCAGCAGATAAAAGAGGAAAGAGGAAAGAAGAAAGAGATCAGAGTGCAGAGATCGGAAGACAGAAGTCAGGAGTCAGAATTCGCGCACTTCCCCATCATTCCTCTTTCTTCATTTCTCTTTTATTTCTCTATCAGCTATACCTGCCACACATGCCATACCTGCCATCAGCTATACCTGCCATACATGCCATACCTGCCATCAGCTATACCTGCCATCAGCTATACCTGCCATACATGCCATACCTGCCATCAGCCATACCAGCTTATCTTTTCTTGGACTTGGGCTTGGAGGGGGAAGGCTTCTCTTTAGCAACCCCCTCTTCTTTCGGATCATATTTCGAGGGATCAAAGTTTGGGTTGAGTTTGGGCAGGACAGCTTTCGTCTCCGTGAGGAAGGCTTCGATCTTCGCATCCAGCTCCTTCACGCGTTCAGGTTCCTGTGCGGCGAGATTTTTTGTTTCGCTAATGTCCTGCTTCAGGTTATAGAGCTGATAGCGATGCTGGTTGTTTTCGCCGTGATAAAAGATGCGGATCAATTTCCAGTCTCCGTCATGGACAGCGGCCGCGGGCGGCATCCAGTCCGGCACGCCTGGATCATGCGGGAAGTAGGTAAAGGTCGGGGGATGCGTAAAGGTTTGATCACCCTTCCATGCGCGCAGCACACTGACGCCATCAAAGAGCTGGCCAGGCGCCTTTTGCAGTCCGAGAGCCTCAATCAGGGTTGGGAAATAATCCTCGCTCTGGAGGCGCGCATCGCTCGTTGAGTGGGCCTGGACAACCCCGGGCCACGAAATGATACAGGGAACGCGAACGCCGCCCTCGAACAGCGTCGCCTTGCCGCCGCGCAACGGGCGGTTACTGGTCGGAACTTCGCCTGCGACTTCGTTATACATGTTCCCCCCATTGTCCGAGGTGAAGATCACCAAGGTGTTCTTGGAGAGATTCAGGCGATCCAGCGTATCCAGCAGGGTGCCGACTGCATCATCCATGCTTTCGATCATAGCGGCGTAGGTCGGGCAGCGCTGCAGGTCGCTCTTATCAACCGTCTTCTGATATTTCTCGATCAGCGCCTTCTTCGCATCAAAGGGCGCATGGACACTGAACATCCAATAGTTCATGTAGAAGGGCTTGTCTTTGTTCTGTTCCAGCCATTTGACCGCCTCCTTGGCCATGCGGTCCTCGAGATGCTGATTGGGTTCGCCCGGATCGGGATCAAAGTGATCAAACTTCCATGGGGCCACATAACTGCCAGCAGGGCCGGGGCCTGGCCAATGGGGAATATCCACATCAAAGCCGTGCTGCAACGGGGAGTAGGGATCTTTCCCCAAGTGCCACTTCCCAAAGTGTCCTGTGGCATAGCCAGCCGCCTTGAACGCTTTAGCCAGGGTGGGATAGGTCGTCTTCAGGCGGGTGGGAACAACAGGCGGGAGGGTCTTCTTCCCAGGCGCTCCGCCCTTGGGGGGCTGGGTACACTCCAGGATCTCCTGGGGTTCATGGCAGACAGGTGACGTAATACCGGTACGCGCAGGGCTGAGACCTGTCAGAATGGACGAGCGGGTCGGGGAGCAGAGCGGACTTGCGGCATAGGCCTGCGAGAAGAGCATGCCGCGTTTGGCCAGACGCTCCAGGTTGGGTGTTTTGTAGAAGGTCGTGTGGCCATTCGGCGATATATCCGAAAAGCCTAAATCATCCGCCAGGATAAAAACAAGGTTGGTCTTCTTTTCCTGCGCAACGAGTGTGGTCGCCGCCAGCAGCGACAAAATCATTAATTTTCTCATAGCTCCCCTTTTTGCTTCGGTAATTTTCAAAATGGTAACACGATGGCATTCGGTCTGCAACGGGAAAAAGGAGTAGACAGGAGAGAGAATTCAGAAGTCAGAAGTCAGAGATCAGCACTGCAAGTCCCAAGTCCAATTGGTTATTATTCACCGCAAAGAACGCAGAGAACACAGAGAGTGAGATTGATTTACAAAATAATTCGAAACTGATCTTTGCGCTCTTTGTGTTCTTTGTGGTTAAAATAAAAAAGACGGGCGAGTGCCCGTCTTTGTTCTGTGTAGATTGCGCCTTGGGCAAACTACCAAGCGTAATGTGCGAAGGCCTTGTTCGCCTGGGCCATCTTGTGCACGTCATCGCGCTTCTTCAGCACGTTGCCTTGGTTGTTGTAGGCTTCCACGAGCTCCATTGCGATTGCCTTAGGCATCGGTGTGCCACGGCGACCACTTGCATACATGGACATCCAACGCAACGCCAGAGAAAGCTGACGGCCAGGACGGATTTCCACGGGAACGGGATACGTCGTACCACCCACGCGGCGGGACTTGACTTCCACTTTCGGCTTCATGTTTGCAATGGCTGCATCCATGACTTCCAGAGGATCCTTACCTTCAACCTTTGCGCGAATCTCTTCGATTGCACCGTAAACAATGCGCTCTGCGGTTGTCTTCTTGCCGCTCTTCATCAACGCACGAATCACGCGGGCAACCAATTCACTGTTAAACTTTGGGTCAGCGGATGCGACCCGTTTTACTGCTCTACGCCGTCTTGCCATAACTCACTCTTTCTTTAGGTTGTCTTCTTTGGTTTCTTCAAACCATACTTTGAACGACTGCGATTACGACCAGCAACGCCCAAGCTGTCCAGACAGCCACGGACAATATGGTAACGGACACCCGGCAAGTCTTTTACACGACCACCACGCACGAGCACAACACTGTGTTCCTGCAGATTGTGACCTTCGCCCGGAATGTAGGCTGTTACTTCGTAGCCCGTTGTCAAACGTACACGCGCAACCTTACGCAACGCGGAGTTCGGCTTCTTAGGTGTCTGCGTTTTCACGACCAAACACACACCACGACGCTGAGGACAAGCCTTCAGCGCGGGCGATTTACTCTTCTTGCGCAACGGGGTACGGCCCTTGCGAACTAATTGATTAATCGTCGGCATCTACTAATCTTCCCTTTCAAATTGGAAATAAATAGGCGTTAAATTTAACAAACCACTGACTGACAAGCAAGCCCGAAAATCAAAATAGTTCGTTTTTTTTGAGCTCAGTTCGCTGCCACCTTCGGCGCAAGATACTTGAGGGCTGGATAAAGCGTACGGTAGCGGTCATAGAGTTCCCGGTAGGCAACAACATTCGCCAGGTTGGGCTCGTACGCCACTCCGGGCCGGTAGACCTGGTCAAACGCCTCTTTCTCGCTGGTATAGATGCCAGTGCCAAGACCTGCCAGAATGGCGGCTCCGAGAGGTACAGATTCTTCAATCTCTGGAACCTCCACGACTACACCCGCCACATCGGCCTTAATTTGCATCCAGAGTTTATTCTTCGTCGGACCGCCAATCGCGACAATGCGGTCGCACCAAATGCCCATGGAATCTTCAAATGAGCGCACAATCTCAAGGAACTGGTAGTTCAACCCCTCAATCATTGAACGGAAGAGGTCTCCCCTGCTCGTAATCGCACGCATACCGACAAAGGCTCCGGCTGAACCTGGATCCAGCACGGGGCAGTAACTGCCTGACATGTGCGGCAGGAAGAGGACGCCATTGCTGCCCACCGGGGACTGAGTGCCCAGCTGAACCAAGGTGTCCCAGGCGGCCTTGGTCTCTTCCGCTGAGTTTCCAGAGCCAATCTCGCGTTTAAACCACTCGGCCATGTCCGCGGCGACTGTCGCGCCCATGACGGTGTAGCGGTTGCGCGCCACATGCGAGTCCACCAGCACGCCCATGCGTTGCACTTGCGGTGTCAACACAGGCTCGCTGATTGACGTCACGACCATTTCCCACGTGCCCATCACGTCCAGGAGCACCCCAGGATCAAAGGCGCCGGTCGGCAGACAGCCGCAGCAGAAGTCATGTCCCCCCAGCACCACAGGCGTTCCGACCTTCAAACCGGTTATTGCGGATGCTTTGGCATGAACGGTCCCCAACAACGTTCCAGCCTGCTTCGGGTCGCAGAGCAACCCTTTGTCAATATTCGCGCGTTTAATAAAATCATCATTCCAGGTATGGGTGCGCTGATCAAAGAGAAGCGTGGAGGAGGCCATGGTGTAGTCGGTGGCCACTTCGCCGCAGAGCATGAAGTTGACATAGTCTTCGATCAGCAACCACTTCCAGGTCTTGTCTAAAATCGCAGGTTCATTCTCTCGCATCCAGAGCAGACGTAAGGCAGTGTTGAAGACCCAAAGTTGATTGCCGCCACGCGCGAACTGCTCGTCCGGACCGATCGTCTTTGTCCACCACGCGTGTTGCGGTTCGGTACGCGGACAATGCCAGCTGATAAACGGATAGAGCGCATTCCCCTCCTTGTCAATCGGTACGCCGTCCATGCCCATGCCCGTGACACTCACCCCGGCAATCTCGTAGCCCGGCGCCTGCACCAGGACGCCCTTGACACAGGAGGCGATTCCTGACCAGATCTGGTGCGGCTGCCAGACCGCCCACTCCGGATGCGCCGTATCCGGATGCTCGCAAATGGTCGGCGTCTCGCGTTTGGCAATCAGCCGTCCTTGCAAATCAAAGAGCACGGCCTTCAAATTGGTCGACCCTACATCGATTCCCAGCAGTCCTCTCATAGTGTGCTCCTTAAGAATTATCGCTTCGCTTTCGGCATTCGCCGAATGGTTTCCGCTTCGCTTCAACGAGCCTTATTGCGTGATTGCCTTATTACCGCTTCGCTTTCGGCATTCGCCGAATGGTTTCCGCTTCGCTTCTACGCGCCTTATTAAAAATTGAACGTTCGATGTTCGATGTTGAATGTTCGATGTTTATTATTCGTGTGGTTCGCGACATTCGGATGCTAAAAAATTACCGCATCGTTTATTCCCGCATTCGCGCATTCCCGCATTCGCGCATTCTGTCCCTCCTCCTTACCCAAACGGTTCGACCGCGCCACTTGCATCAAAATCGATCTTAATCGGATACTTTCCATACGCCTTGATCGTGTTCACCATGGCCAGATAGTTCAAGGGGTTGACCGAGGAGTGGATGCTGTTACTCGACGAGAGAATCAGGCCGCCGCCTTGCGCACCGGCGCGGATCACATCGAGGGTCTCTTGGACAACCTCCTGGACAGTTCCTGTGACCAGCGTGGTGGCGCAGTTCACATTGCCCTTCAACGCGATACGATGGCTGTAGTCACGCTTCATCTCCGCCATGTCCATATTGCCCAGCGGATCGATCGGGTCAAGGCAGTCAATACCTGCATCCAGCAGCATATCCAAGAGTGGGATCACATTACCGTCCGTATGCTTAATCATGGGCAAGCCCGCATCATGGAATCCCTTAATCACCTTTTTTAATCCGGGATAGAGCAGTTCGCGGAAGGTATCCGGCGACATGAAGGGTGCTTGGCCTGAGGAGTAGTCATCGCCGGTAAAGATAAAATCGGCGCCACAGCGAGCGGCTTCCTGGGCCAGCTTGATATTGAGTTCGACCGACATATCGACCAGCGCCTGAACCAGTTCCGGTTCGAGACAGAAGGCCATCATCAGCTCCTGGAATCCCATGAGGTTTCGGGGAATTGAGAGCACGTCATTCAGGTGAACGCCGATGGCGTATTTGCCTTTGTAACGTGCGACGAGTTTTTTTAAACTTTCAAAGCGATACGGCGCGAAGGCATCCGGCGCCTCATACTTCAGCATATCTTCCATGGTCTGAATGACTGACTCCACAACGGTCGAATGCTGTTCCGTGCCCTTTTCAACCACGATCCCCCACTCGTTTTTGAAACGGTTCGGCGCGACTTGCTCAGATTTAAAATCCGGATCACAGAGCATCGCATCCAACCCCATGCGCACGGTGAACTCTTCAAGTCCGGAGCCCGGACACAAGGCATGACGTACCCGCTTATCGACGATCCATTCAAAGTGTGGAATACGATCCGGCTCCCCCCGACGCAACACCGTCATTACCCGCTCCGCAGATGTCATCTCAGCCATAAACTCTCCTCATTAACATCTTCAATCCAAATTCGTTAAAAGAATATCATGTCATCTCTATAAAGGCACGTCCAAAGTGATGGAATTTTACTCTTTAGGAAGACAAAGGGACAGACAATTAGCGAGCGCAATAAGGGGACAGACAATTAGCGAGTATAGGCAAGGGCTTTTATATATTTTCCCTTTGCAATGGAACAGATAATCAGTTTGACTGATAGACCAGACATCCGAAATTATTAAAATGATGCCGTCATGCGCAAATTATTGTGATTTTTAGAAAGCATTAACGTCCGAAGACGGAGTTACCATCTACGGTTTTAGTTTTAAACGATAATTATGATAGATAAGCTATACTTGAAGCGAGACACTGACTGGCGCGACCCGTAAGTCGCGTGCGGTGCAGAACCCATCGGTCCTGCAGAAGCGCATTCTGCGCGCACCTGTCTTACGTTTCGCCCCGAAATGGGCCCGGTTCTTGTCGAAGACTGCCTCTACGAATGTTTTGCTGCCAAATGCCAGGCCGTCCCGGAAGTAGCGGACACGGCAACGCAGAAGATCAGGCAATGCCATCCTTCCTCCCCGGTCGATTACCTCCTGCGCCTCTGCTGACGAAAAACCGAGGCGCAAAAGTTTGCCTCCTTCATCGCGCTGCTCCTCTCCCTGGATATAGAGATAGTTGCGATAGGCTGCAGCAGTAGAAGGCCATGTCACATTTTGAGTTTGATGGCTGAAGCGCTGGATGCCAAGAAGGCCTTGCCGCGCAACATCGGATCCACCGCATGCCTCACCGTAACCGCACCAACGGTATTTTGCGGGATCCTTTACGATACCAGCGCGCACAGGGTTGAGGTCTATATAGGCTGCGATGGCCGAAAGTGCACGTCTGTCGCCCTCCACCAGAATGCTAACATAGCGCCCCTCCCAGAGCGTCCCTGTGCGCTTATGTCGCTGGTTATAGCAGATTGAGTAGCGCTGCTTGAGAAGTTTCATAAAGGGGCTGACATCACCCATACGCCTGCGGAACTGCTCCTGCTCACGCTCCACCAGAATACCAAGACCGCCTCTGCGCCAACCATCCCAACGCTCCTTGTACAGGTTTGCTGTGGCAAATCCATAGAGTATCTTGATACGCCGAAGAATCTCCGCATCGTCAAGCACGGGCTGCTCTGGTACTTCAAGAAGGATGTGGAAGTGATTGGAGAGAATTGCATAGGTGAGAATGTTCACACCCGAGAAATTCGCCGCCTTACGCAGGATACGTCGAAATATCTCACGTTCCCTCTCGTCCATCTTGAAGCTCCTGTCCACAATCCTGCTCGTGACATGATAGTATCCGATCCCATTATCCGCCTTAATCCGTGACTTTCTCATACCCCGCTCCTTTCCATTGTCGAACAAATTGTCTGTCGAACAAATTGTCTGTCCCTTTGTTGTGTAAGAACGACAATACATTAACAAATCTGGAAGGGCAGGATGTCGCTTTCAAAGCGACATTTATCGTTCAAATTGTCTGTCCCCTTATCATGCAATGCAGATAGTCTGTCCCCCTGTCGCTTATGGAGATCGAGAAAGTTATACACATTTATGCAATGAAAAACAATAGTCAGTTTCCAAACACGATTGAGGATTTGGTAACGGGGACGGCGGATCATCCAGGCCTGCTTAAAAAAGGCAACCTCATCGATAATTGGGGAACGCCTTATGGTTTTTTAAAAACTGGGAAGAGTATTCGTATTTGTTCTGCCGGACCGGATCGCAAGATGGGTACCGAAGACGATATGACGAATTGAATTTTCGGTTGAGAAAAAAATCACGTCTTAGACAAGCCCCCAAAGGCGCAACCTATTTCCGTCCATGTGCTTCAGCTAGGGCCATGGCGATTTCTTCGCGTTTGCGAGAATCATCCCAGCCCAATATCGGCGCCATGATGTCGGCCAGTTCGTGTGCGCTTGCGTCCGTGAGGTGCCCGAGCAGGGTTATCACGCTTCGGCGGCGGACAAAGTCGGAGAGGTGCACCACAAGCTCTTTTTCGGTCAAGGCGCGAACCTCCGCGACCGTCAAGTCCGGAAGCGTCTTGAGTGTCTCGCCTGTAAAGGTTTCCGGTTTCGGATAATACCGGTCTGTTGTGGAGACTTGACGCGTGACGCCGAGCAACGGCATTAGGCGATCTGCGGTCATCTCTGCAAAGGCGCGGAAGGTTGTCAACTTGCCCCCTACCATGCTGTAAACAGGGAAGGCGCGTGTGTCATCCGGTTTGTGTTCCGCGAGGAAGTGTGAACGGGAGACCTTGCTGGTATAGCCTTCCTGAGATGCCATCAATGGACGCACACCGCAGAAAATATGAACGATGTCTGACTTCGGAATGTTGATTTTCGGGAAGACGCCCTTGAGGGTCGTCAGCATATAGTCGATCTCCGCGTCGTCGCAGGCGGCCTCATCCGGATCTTTGATACGGATATCGGTCGACCCCATGATGACCTTGTCCAAAAACTGGAAGGTAATGCAGATACGGCCATCCGTATGTTCATAGTAAATCATCCGATCACCCAAGGCGTTAAAGAGTTCCTTGTTGTCGATTACCAGATGCGATCCCTTTGTGCCGCCCATGAGCTTGCTCTCGATGCCCAGCGGCTTGTTGGCGAAGTCCACCCAGGCACCTGTCGCATTCACGACAATCTTCGGTTTTAAGGTCAACGTCTCGCCTGTGATCTTATCCCTCAGTAAAACAGTGTCAGATCCATTCTTTTCAACCGTCACATAATTCAGTGCGAGGGAATCCTTCTGCACTGCGCATCCTTCCATCGCCATCTCCACACAGAGGCGTTCTGGTTGAGTGATCCATGCATCCCAATAAGTCGCTGTGCAGACAATGTCGTCTCTCAATCCGCGGATCTCCTGCAACGACCGCTTCTTCCCCATGAAGAAGTTCCATGGTGTCTGACGGAGACGACAGGTCAAAATATCGTAGAAGGTCAGCCCCATTTTCACAATGAAGGCCCCACGTCCCCCAACCTTGACATTAAAGCCGAAGAAAATCAGAGGCGCCTTAATCATCCCAGCAAACCACGCGGTAATCGGAATGGTCGTCCGGAGGGGTTTTACATAGTGCGACGCATATTTCAGCAGGCGGTTGCGTTCATACACGGATTCACTGACCAGTTTGAACTCGGCATTTTCCAGATAGCGCAGCCCGCCATGGATCATGCGCGAGGACTTTGAACTGGCACCTGCCGCAAGGTCATCTTTGTCCACGAGGACGCATTTCACGCCTTGCAGGGCCAGTTCGCGCATGAGTCCAGCGCCATTGACACCCCCGCCGAGAATCAACACCTCACATGCTGAATTCTCCTTCAGCTTCCGCCATATCTCTGATCGAATCATAAAAATTGCCTTATTACCGCTTGGCTTTCGGCATTCGCCGAATAGTTTCCGCTTCGCTCCAACGAGCCTTATTCCTTATTGCCATATTCGAAGAGGCGACTACGCTTACTGAAATTATTTTAAAGATTTCCGCGCGGTTCCCAAAGCATCCGCAGCGATCATTGCATTCACGATCGAATCTGACGTGACCTTGAAGGGATGGTTGGCACACAGGGAACCTGGACCTGCACAAATTTTGCCTATTTTCATCAGCCGTTCACGATCAACGCCCTTTAAACCAAGGTCCTCAAAGGTGACGGGCAAGCCGATGGCGATTTCAAAATCAACAATCTTGTTGGCCTGTTCAACCGTCATGTCCTCATCCAAGCAGAGCTGGGTAATGAGTCCAAAGCCGACCTCGTGACCGTGCATCAGTCCGTGGCATTCCGGAAAGGATGGCAGGCAATTCGCCACCATGTGCGCCGTAGCGCAGCCGCAACTCTCAAAGCCTAAGCCTGAGAGCAGAACATTGGCTTCGACAACCTTCTCGACCGCGGGAGTCACAATTTTCTTTTCAACAGCGCGTTTGGCATTGACGCCATGCTCGAGGAGGATATCGTAGCAGAGACGAGCAATGGCCAGTGCCGCCATGGTGGCGGTGCCTCCGGCCAGATTGGATCCGCGCACTTTATGGGTCGCTTCAGCTTCGAGCCAGGTGGCCAGTGCATCGCCCATGCCCGCCACAAAGGATTTGACGGGCGCACAGGCGATCACGGCGGTATCCACCAACACCAGATCCGGATTGACAAACCAGCTTTCAAAGCCGAGGCAGTTACCTTGTTCATCATACCACACGGTATAGGAACTCGTCGGTGAGTCATTCGATGCGACCGTGGGCACGGAAATCATCTTGGTGCCTGCCTGCGCCGCAGCAGCCTTGGCGGCATCCAGCGTCTTACCGCCGCCCACACCCATAATGACATCACAACCCGAGGACTTCAGCAGGTCTGCCACGCGCTTGGCCTCAGCCTTTGTTGAGTCGCCTGCAAACAAGACATCCTCAACCGGAAGTCCGACCTTCTTCAGATCGGCCAACAAGGGAGCGCCGACAATGCCGCGGACAGGCGCGTCCCACAGGATCATGACACGCTTGCCAATTTTCGAAATTAAATCTCCGGAGCGGCCCAATACACCCGACCCCTGAACATAGCGACGTGGCGCGATAAAAACTTTATCCATGATAATCTCCTCCCCTTGAAAACAGTCTAAAAACGTTTCAAAACTATATCATGTCCCCCCGTTATGAGGAAAGAAGAAAGAGGAAAGAGGGGGAAAGGTAATTCGCTTTGCGCCTTTGGGCCCCTTTTGATAAACTATTAAATCAAATTAAGGAAGAAGATGTCCGATATTATTATTACAGGTGCGCGGCAGCATAATTTGAAGAATGTCAATGTGCGCATTCCGCGTGATTCTCTCACCGTCGTCACAGGACTCAGTGGCTCCGGAAAGTCCTCGCTTGCCTTTGATACGCTCTATGCCGAAGGCCAGCGCCGCTATGTGGAAAGCCTTTCAGCCTATGCCCGTCAATTTTTGGACCAGATGCAGAAGCCTGAGGTCGAGCACATCGAGGGACTCTCTCCTGCCATCGCCATTGAGCAACGGACCTCCGGCGGCAATCCGCGCTCAATCGTCGCCACAGTCACCGAGATTCACGATTATCTCCGTCTGCTCTATGGGAACATCGGCAAGGCCCACTGCCCGACCTGCGGAAAGCCAGTGCAAAAACAGAGCGCGGAAGAGATCGTTGAAAAGATTCTCACGTTGGCGACCGGGACCAAGATTATCCTGCTCGCCCCCCTGGTCCGTGGTAAAAAGGGCCGCCACGAGGATATCTTTGACCGTATCAAGCGGCAAGGCTTTGTCCGGATGCGCGTGGACGGCAAGATGCTCCCGATCGAGGAGATCCCCCAGCTCGACAAGAACAAAGCCCACACCATCGAGGCGGTTGTTGACCGTCTGGTGGCTGGCGAGGGCATCCGCAGGCGTCTGACCGATTCCGTCGAGCTGGCCCTTAAGCAGGGCGAGGGAACCCTTCGGCTCCTGACCATCGGAAAGGATGGCAAGGAAGAAGAGACGCTCTACTCAGAGAAGAATGCCTGCCCCGACTGTTCCATCAGTTTTGAAGAACTCAAACCGCGCGCCTTCTCGTTTAACAGTCCGTATGGGGCCTGTCCGACCTGCTCCGGCCTGGGTGCACAGTGGATTTTCGATGAGGACTTGGTCATTCCCGACAAGACACTCCCGACGGGTGAAGCGATCAAAGCATGGCGTTGTGTCGGTCACCATGCCATCATCTATTACAAGTATCTGCTGGAGGCCCTTGCCAAGCAATTTAAAATCAACCTGGATACGCCCTACGAAAAATTGCCGGCGAAGCATCGTCAACTCTTGATGTATGGTAGCGATGTTCCGTTAGTCCTAGATTGGCGCAATGAAGACAAACCTTTTGAGGGCGTGCTCGCCAATCTCAAGCGCCGCCATGGGGAGGCGGAGTCGGATGAGATGCGCGAAAAACTGGCTCCCTTCATGAGCCGTCTGGTCTGCCCCTCTTGTCATGGCGCTCGGCTGCGTCCGGAATCGTGCGCCTGCACGGTCGGAGACCACTCCATTGTCACCGTGATGGACATGACCGTGCGCCAAAGCTTTGCCTTCTTTGAGAAGCTCACGCTTACACCTCAGGAGGAACATCAGGTCGCCGAGGTCTTGAAGGAGATCCGCAAACGGTTAAAGTTTCTCTCCGATGTCGGACTCGACTACCTCTCGCTTTCGCGTGAGAGCGCAACCCTCTCAGGCGGTGAGATGCAACGCATCCGTCTAGCCACGCAAATTGGCTCAGGCCTCGTGGGCGTCCTCTATGTCATGGATGAGCCGACCATCGGTCTCCATCCCCGCGACAATGAGAGGCTTATCGAGATGTTGCATGCCTTGCAGAAGCGTGGCAATACCGTGGTGATTGTGGAACATGATGAAGAGATGATCCGGACAGCCGATTATATCATCGACCTCGGACCCGGTGCAGGCCGCCATGGAGGTGAAGTCGTCTATCAGGGCGATTTTAAGGGCTTGATGAAATCCAAGGTCTCGGAGACTGCAGCTTACCTCTCGGGACGCAAACGTATTGAGATTCCGAAAGATCGAGTCAAGCCTGGAAAGGCGCGCCTCAAGATTGTCGGCGCCGCGGAAAACAATCTTCAAAATATTAATGTAGAGATTCCCCTGGGCTGCTTCACCTGCGTGACGGGCGTGTCAGGCTCAGGGAAGTCCACACTCATCAGCGACATTCTGAAGCGCCAGCTCTTCAAACACTTCTACAACTCCAAAGAGAAACCCGGCGCCTTCAAAAAGATTACAGGACTGGAACAGCTCGACAAGGTCATTGAGATTGACCAGAGCCCCATCGGACGCACCCCGCGCAGCAATCCCGTGACGTATACGGGCGCCTTTACGGCGATTCGCGAAATCTTTGCCGCGACGACGGCTGCGAAGGTACGCGGCTATGGACCCGGACGTTTCAGCTTCAATGTCAAAGGTGGTCGCTGTGAGGTCTGCCAAGGCGACGGCATGCGCTGTCTGGAAATGCACTTTTTGCCGGATGTCTATGTGACGTGCGAACAGTGCGGCGGACAACGCTACAACAAAGAGACCTTGGAGGTCCGTTACCGCGACAAGAACATTGCGGAAGTTTTGGATTTAACCGTGGATGACGCGCTTGAATTTTTCGCGCCGGTCCCCCTGGTTGCCAACAAACTCAAGACCCTCTCCCAAGTCGGGCTTGGCTACATCCATCTGGGACAGTCCTCCACCACGCTCTCCGGGGGTGAGGCTCAACGGATTAAACTGGCGACCGAGCTCTCCAAACGCGCGACAGGCAAGACCCTCTACCTGCTGGATGAGCCCACCACGGGACTCCACTTCGCGGATGTGCACAAATTATTGGAACTCCTGTTGCGGCTGCGCGCCTCAGGGAATACGGTTGTCGTGATTGAGCATAACCTCGATGTCATCAAATGTGCCGACTATATCATTGATCTCGGCCCGGGCGGCGGAGACGAAGGCGGTACGCTCGTCGCTGCCGGCACCCCCAAAGAGATCGCAGCCTGCGCCACCTCACATACCGGACACTTTCTTAAGAAGTTGGTGTGAGAAGTCAGAATGCGCGAATGCGTAAATGCTATACTTGCCATACATGCTATACATGCCATGAGCTATACATGCTATCAACTAATCTATCGCGTTGCTTGCAAAGACCTGCCACTTTTGAGATAATTAAAGCTCACTTTTTTAAGGAATGAAAATGAAAGTACTTGTTACCGGTGGAGCAGGATATATTGGAAGCCATACATGCTTGGAGCTATTGCTTGCAGGTCATCAGGTTGTGGTTGTGGACAATTTGTGCAACAGTTCTGAAACCAGTTTAAGACGTGTGATGGCACTCGCCAACAAAACGCTCTCCTTCTACAACGTCGACATCCGTGATCGTGCCGCTTTAGATGCTGTATTCGAAAAAGAAGGGGCGATTGATGCGGTCATCCACTTTGCCGCATTGAAAGCTGTAGGCGAGTCGACCCGGCTCCCGCTCAAGTATTATGAGAATAATATTATCGGAACCCTTCAGCTCTGCGAAGTCATGGAGGCGAATCACTGTCACAACATCGTCTTCAGTTCCTCCGCGACGGTCTATGGCGACCCGAGCGCTGTGCCGATCCGCGAGGATTTCCCGACCCCGGGCGCGACAAACCCCTATGGCTGGACCAAGCTGATGATGGAGCAGATCTTCCGTGATCTTCAGAAGTCGAAGCCCGTCTGGAACATTATTTTACTCCGCTATTTCAATCCGATCGGCGCCCATCCGAGTGGCCAGATCGGCGAGGATCCGGCGGGCATTCCCAACAACCTCCTTCCTTTCGTCGCGCAAGTCGCTGTCGGGCGCCATCCCAGCCTGAACATCTATGGGAACGATTATCCCACGCCGGACGGCACAGGGGTGCGGGACTATATCCATGTCGTTGATCTTGCAATCGGCCACTTGAAGGCGCTGGATAAGCTGGCTACACATCCAGGCTTGGCCGTCTACAATCTCGGGACGGGGAAGGGCTACAGCGTCCTCGACGTGGTAAAAGCGTTTGAAGCAGCCTCCGGTCGCAAGGTCCCCTACGCGATTCACCCGAGGCGTCCCGGCGATATCTCCGAATGCTGGGCTGATCCGGCAAAGGCCAAGAATGAACTGGGCTGGGTTGCGACACGCGATCTCAAGACCATGTGCGAAGACACGTGGCGCTGGCAATCCCAGAATCCCAAGGGGTATTCGGCTTAGGGATGACGGATGATCTTTTCGACAGGATTAAAAGGATTAAAAGGATTTTCGACAGCTTTGCTTCGGCGAGAATAAATCAAAAGATTGCTGTTTTGAATTCCAATCCTCAAAATCATGTAAATCCTGTCAGAAAAATAACGCTGTTCTGCTGTGTTTACGCGTGACGGACACCCCTCTAATTTAGTAAGATATCTAAAATTTTGTTCTCGCCCGGAATGAAGCAGAGGGAGATGTGAGTGATGTGACTGAAAGGACCCTATGGAAAAGCAAGAAGTGAAGCGGAAGACTCGGGGAAGACGCGTTGAAATCAGTGTTGAATCCCTGAAGCAAGATTTTGAACGTCATCTTCGGTATACTCTTGCCAAGGCGGAAGACAATGCCACGGAACGTGACCGTTATACCGCGTTCGCACTCTGCGTCCGCGATCGTATCGTCGAACGGTGGATTGAGACGCAGGCGAAGTACCGTAACGACAATGTCAAACGGGTCTACTATCTCTCCCTTGAATTTTTAATCGGACGACTCCTCGGCAACAACGTCATCAACCTGAAGATGGATCCTATTTGCCGTGAGGCGCTGGAGGAAGATGACATTGATTGGCACACACTCCGTGATTTTGAGGTGGATGCTGGCCTTGGAAATGGTGGCCTTGGACGTTTAGCCGCGTGCTTTTTAGATTCCCTCTCCACGCTGGAACTGCCCGGCATGGGCTATGGCATCCGTTATGACTATGGGATCTTCCGTCAGAAGATTGTGGATGGACAGCAGATGGAAGAGCCAGATCATTGGCTTAAGGATGGTTATCCTTGGGAAATTGCACGCCCTGAACACACGCAGACCGTTCATTTCGGCGGGCGTGTCACGTGCTCGTCGTCTGGTCATCGCGCCGAATGGACATGGGTAGAAACCGAGCGCGTTCTCGGTGTTCCCTACGACCTGCCTGTGGTGGGTTACAGCAACTCTGTGAACACCCTCCGCCTCTGGTCTGCGAAGGCGGATGACGAGTTCCGTCTCGATGAATTTAACAAAGGGTCTTATGTTGACGCTGTGCAGCACAAGGTCCTTGCAGAGAACCTGACCAAGGTTCTCTATCCAAACGACAATGTTCTTGCGGGCAAAGAGCTTCGTCTTCGTCAACAGTACTTCTTTGTCTCCTGTTCACTCCAAGACATTCTGCGCCGTTTCCGTTTGACCAACAAGGATTGGACAACGCTTCCTCAAAAGGCCTTTATTCATCTCAATGAAACGCATCCAGCGCTCATCATCCCCGAGCTGATGAGACTGCTTGTGGACCATGAAGGCATTGACTGGGACACAGCCTGGGACATCACCCGGACCTCGACGGGCTACACGAACCACACGATTCTGCCAGAAGCGCTTGAGACCTGGAGTGTCTCCTTGATGGAACGCCTCCTGCCGCGTCATATGCAGATCATTTACGAGATCAACTCGCGCTTCCTGCGACAAGTCGCCTCCCTCTTTCCGGATGATATGGAGCGCCTGACCCGCATGAGTATTATTGAAGAGCATGGTGGACGTAAAGTGCGAATGGCGAATCTTGCCATAATTGGGTCCAGTGCAGTCAATGGCGTGGCCGCCCTACACACCGAGATCCTAAAGAAGAGCCTCTTCAAGGATTTCTACGAAATGTATCCCACGCATTTCAGCAACAAAACAAACGGCATCACTCAGCGTCGTTGGTTGCTCAAGGCCAATCCGAAACTGGCCGCCCTCTGTACTGAAGCGCTCGGCCCGAAGTGGATCAAGGATCTTGATGCGCTGCGCGGACTTGAAAAGTTTGCGACGGACCGGAGCTTCCTCTCCCAGTTCCGCAAGATCAAACAGGCGAACAAGGATAATCTTTCCAATTACATCTTTAACCAGTTAGGGATACACGTCTCCCCTGACTCGATCTTTGATGTTCAGGTGAAACGACTACACGAATACAAGCGTCAACTCTTGCTCGTGCTCTACATCATCATTCTTTATAACCGCATGATTAGCAATCCGAATGAAGACATCCATCCGAGAACCTTTATCTTCGCGGCCAAGGCTGCACCGGGGTACTGGATGGCGAAGCTCATCATTCGGCTCATCCATGGTGTGGCTGAAGTCGTCAATTCGAGCCCACGCGTCAAGGACCGACTGAAGGTCGTCTTCCTCCCGGATTACCGAGTCTCGCTCGCGGAACGAATTATCCCCGCGGCAAATATCAGCGAGCAGATCTCGTTGGCAGGGACTGAGGCCTCGGGTACGGGCAATATGAAGCTGATGCTGAATGGTGCTCTGACTCTTGGAACCATGGACGGTGCCAATGTCGAAATCTTTGAAGAGGTTGGCGAGGATAACATCTTCATCTTCGGATTGCGGACGGATGAGGTTGCTCAATTGCGGCCGACGTACAATTCGCGTGAAATCTACGAGAACGATCCTGAGATCAAGCGTGCAATCAGCATGATTCGCCGAAATGTCTTCTCGCTGATGAATCCCGGCATCTTTGATCCGATCATTCGAAACCTCTTGGATTTCAATGACCATTACATGCTCTTAGCGGACTTGCGGGGTTATATCGAGGCGCAGGACAAGATTGACAAGCTCTACCGCCAACCTTACAAATGGGATGGAAAGGCGCTGATGAATGTCGCGCGTTCCGGTAAGTTCTCCTCAGATCGCACGATCATGGAGTATGCTAAGGAAATCTGGCATATTGATCCTGTCACCATCAGTTAGGCTACACGATGACTGTCAAATTCAAGAAGACTCATCCTCAAGCGACCATCCCCTCCTACGCCCATCCAGGCGATGCGGGGATGGACGTCTGTTCTTGCGCAATGCTGACCCTTCAACCTGGCGCACGCGCACTCGTGCCGACGGGCCTTATCATGGAACTCCCCAAAGGGACCGAGGCGCAGATGCGTCCCCGGAGCGGCTTGGCCCTCAAGTACGGGATCTCGCTTCCCAATACGCCAGGGACTATTGACGAAGGCTATCGCGGCGAATTGGGTATCATACTAATCAACCTTGGCACCGAGCCCTTTGAGATCCTTCCGGGCATGCGGATCGCCCAAATGGTGATTGCGCCCGTGTTGCACGTAGTTGTCGAGGAAGTCACAGACGTCACGGACACCGCCCGCGGCGTAGGCGGCTTCGGCTCCACCGGCGTATAAGTGCCGGACGGTCTTTACACATGTCAACAGATACCAAGCAAGAGGCCACAAGCGAGACCATCAGCGGGACGGTTGAGTCGATCGTCTATCGCAACGATGAGACCGGCTATACCGTGTGTACGCTGAAGACGGTGAGCCGTGTTGCAGGGTCACGCCTCCATGAGGAAAAGGTGACCGTCGTGGGTTCCTGTGCTGCGATGTGGGAAGGCGAGGAACTGCACGCGGAAGGTCAATGGAATCGCCATCCAGCCCATGGACGTCAATTTCAAGCGAAGTCCATCACCTGCATCACCCCGACCTCTACAGAGGGTATTCGACGTTATCTCGCCAGTGGCATGATCAAGGGGATCGGACCCAAGTTCGCAGAACGGATCGTTGAAAAATTTGGCGCCCAAACCCTGGAGATTATTGATAAGCAGTCTGCGAGGCTTCGCGAGGTTGACGGCATTGGCGAAAGCCGTTGCGCGTTGATCAAGGTCTCGTGGGGCGAACAGCGCGGGGTGCGGGAGATTATGATCTTTCTGCAATCCCATGGGATTGGCACGGCTAAGTCAGCCCGCATCTTTCGTCAATATGGCGCCGATGCGATCGCGGTGGTCAAGCGTAACCCCTACCGCCTCTGTGAAGATGTCTGGGGCATCGGCTTCAAGACAGCCGATGGGATCGCGTTGAGCGTCGGCATCCCGCATGACTCAGAGATCCGGGCCTGTGCAGGGATCGTCTACACCCTCAAGGCCGAGGCTGAAGAGAGTGGGCACTGTTTTGCCAATGACGCCGATCTCCTCCTGCATGCACAAGAGCTACTCTCCATCTCAGTCGAGATTCTTGCCGCTGCATTAGCCAAGCAGATTGAGGAGGGAATCCTCGTCAAGGAAGAGAACCGGATTTATCTCCGCGACCTCTATCGCGCAGAGTGGCGGTGCTCACAAAAACTGAAGCAGTTGCTGGAGACGCCACGCCTCTTTCAGCCGATTGACGCGGAGAAGGCGATTGCATGGGCAGAGGGCAAGATGAAGATTCAACTGGCCCCCCTGCAACGCGAGGCGCTGGCGAATGCGATCCACTCCAAGGTCTCGATCATCACGGGCGGACCTGGCGTGGGCAAAACGACCATCATTCGCGCGCTCACAGAGATTTTTGCCGTGCGCAAATTGGACATCCGTCTTGCAGCACCCACGGGACGCGCAGCGAAGCGCATGTCTGAGGCGACCCATCGTGAGGCGCAGACCATCCATCGATTGCTGAAGTTCAATCCCAGTTTGGGCCGTTTTGAGTTTAACGCCGACGAACCTCTAGAAGGCGACTGTTTTATTTTAGATGAAACGTCCATGATTGATATCAAGCTCATGGATTACTTTCTTGCGGCGCTTCCGAACAAGGTCACATTGATCCTGGTCGGCGACATTGACCAGCTCCCGAGTGTCGGACCAGGAAATGTGTTGCGGGATCTCATCGCTTCCGGCAAGATCCCCTATTGCAAGCTCGACACGATCTTCCGTCAGGACAAGACAGGTCTCATTGTGCGCAACGCCCATCTTGTCAACCACGGCGAGCTCTTTGAGACCAGCGAGTCCAAGGAGAGTGACTTCTATTTTATTGAGACGGCTGAACCTGAAAAAATCATTTCGCGTACCGTCGAGTTAATGACCCAGCGCATTCCTGATAAGTTCGGGATGGATCCGCTGCAAGATGTCCAGGTCCTGACCCCGATGCGAAAGAACCTGCTGGGGACCGAGAATCTCAACGATGTCATCCAGACAGCTTTGAACCCGTCAGGTCCGACACTCTTGCGGGGGTGTACGAACTATCGACGAGGCGATCGCGTGATGCAGATCCGTAACAACTACGACAAGGATGTTTTTAACGGAGATATTGGCTTTATCAAGGAGGTGTCTGAAGAAGATCACTACTTGATTGTCTTGTTTGATGGACGACCAGTGCGCTACGAGCAGAGCGAACTCGACGAGGTTGTGCTCGCGTACGCCTGTTCGATTCACAAGTCCCAGGGAAGTGAATACGCCGCAGTCATTGTCCTCATGCACACCCAGCATTACAAGCTCCTGCAGCGCAATCTGCTCTATACCGCCATCACGCGTGGCAAGAAGTTAGTCATCGTGGTGGGTTCTTCACGCGCGGTTGGCATCGCCATCCGTGCCAATCAGGTCCGTGAACGCCGGACGACGCTCAGTGCCCGATTACGCGA
>CAYWNP010000029.1:0-3658 GCA_964459675.1 uncultured Akkermansia sp.
GTCTCCAGCGGATCCTTCTCATAGTCGTAGAGTTCGTAGACTGCCGTTGACACAGGGGCGCAGACCTGTCATGAGGGAGTTACGCGAGGGTGCGCAGACCGCCTGATTACAGAAGGCGCGCTCAAAGAGTACACCCCGTGCCGCGAGTCGGTCAATATTGGGCGTCTTGATCAGGGTGTCGCCGTAACACCCTAGGAGCGGCTTCAAGTCGTCCACGCAAATGAACAGGACGTTCTTCTGTGCAGCCGACAACGAGAGGGTCAGGGCGCACGTCAATGTGGCTCCCCTGATGATTCTGTTTGTACGCATGAAAATCTCCTACAAGAATATGCTGGGAAAACTATAACATAAGGCTTCTGGTGCGTCAGTAAGTTTGTCGCGCTTTTAAAACAGAGGATTGTAAAAGGGTATGAAATAGTGTAACTTTAAAAAAATTAAAAAGGGAGGGTTATCAATGAATCTGAATCGCAGGACAATGTTGAAGGGAATCGTTTTTGCAGGGGCGCCACTGATTTTACCGGCAGGTGTCTGGGCTCAGGGAACCAAGGCGAACGGGAAGATCCGCGTGGGTTGCGTGGGCATGGGTACGCAGATGCGGGGCGTGATGAAAAGCTTTCGTTCAAATGAAGGCGTTGAAGTCGTCGCGGTCTGTGACGTGGACACCACGCGCCGTACAGCCGCATTTGAGGGGTTGAAGCAGGCATACAAGGATGGCGGGCCTGAAGTCAAGGCTTATGCGGATTACCGTGAACTGCTGGCGGACAAGTCGATCGATGCAGTCATCGTCGCGACGCCGGATCATTGGCATGCGATTGTCACCATCGAGGCCCTAAAGGCTGGCAAGGATGTTTATTGCGAGAAACCATTGACCCACAATGTCAAAGAGGCTATCGCTGTCATGGATGCGGTAAAGAAATATAATCGTGTCTTGCAGACAGGTTCCATGCAACGCTCGGCTAATCAAGAGTTCCGTGTCGCGTGCGAATTGGTCAGAAACAATGTGCTCGGCAAGCTCAAGACCATCGAGATTAACATTGGCGTGCCGGCGATACCATACAACTTAACGGAAGAGGCCATGGAGCCAGGACTCGACTGGGACAAGTGGTGCGGTCCTGCACCGAAGGTTGGCTACAATGCTCAGCTCTCGCCGCGCGGCGTGCACCATGGGTACCCGAATTGGCGCAAGTACAGTGAATTTGCGACAGGCATGATCGGCGACTGGGGTGCGCATCACATTGACATTGCGCATTGGGGCATGGATATGGATAACAGCGGACCCATCGAGATTCTGCCGTCGACGAATCCAAACAATACCGATGGAGTTTCGATGAAGTATGCCAACGGTGTGGTGCTGACACATGTCAACAAGGGGAACGGACTCACCTTCACAGGCGAGAATGGTTCCGTGTTTGCTGGCCGAGGAAAATTCCATCTGACCATGGACGGCAAGGATGTTCTCCGTTTCCTTGATGGAAAAGTGGACAAGACCCTCTCCTGCGAAGGGGCTTGTGCGATGGCAACCAAGACGTTCTTGAAGGATGCCAAGGTGAAGCTGGAAGTCAGCAAAAACCATGTTCGCAACTTCCTGGATTGCGTCAAAGACCGTCAACGGAAACCCATCACTAGCGAGTTGGTGGGCGGGCATACCGCCATCGCATGCCAGTTGATGAGCCAGGCTTACTACAACAAGCAGCGCATGTGCTGGGATCCTGCAGCGTTCGCCTTCACGAACGGCACGGGCGATTCCGCGTGGCTGGGTCGCACCTATCGCGATGCCTATACATTGCCAACCGTGTAGGGTTGTCTAGCCATTTTTTTCTCACAGAGGCACAGAGAGCACAGAGAAAAAATACCAGCGGGTTGTTGTACCTAAATACGCCTGATCAATATGCTAAAAGCTCCATCATCCGTTACTCAAACAAACACATAAAATTTTCATGCTTAATAAGGGTTCCTCTGTGCTCTCTGTGCCTCTGTGAGGGACTATACATTAGAAGGCGCTAAATCGCGTAATCAATTGCGCCCTCGCCATAAACGCGGGAGGCTTTGGGAACGAGGTAGACGTGCTGGTCAGCTTTGACGGGTGTCATCCGATAGGTCTCGTGGGGGATCTGGACCTGAATCAGCTGGTTCTGGCTGTTGAGCAACTCGACCTTGACGAGGGGGCCGACCGTCAGGACGCGATACACTTTCGCCGGCAAGCTGACTCCCTCGCCCGGCGATAACCGGATGTCCAGGTCATGCGGACGCACCAGCAGGCGCACATTTTCATCGCCCCCCTTGTGTTCGTCGGTAAAGACCCCTCGGTCATCGTGGATGCGTCCGTGAAAGACATTCACATCGCCTAAGAACTTCATCACAAACTCTGTGGCCGGATTCTGGAAGACCTCGTTCGGGGCGCCCACCTGTTCGATCTGTCCCTTGTTCATGACCACAATGCTGTCCGCAACCTCCAGCGCCTCCTCCTGGTCATGGGTGACAAAGAGACTGGTCACGTGAATCGTGTCGTGCAGATGCCGCAGCCAGCGCCTCAGTTCTGTTCGCACCTGGGCATCGAGCGCGCCAAAGGGTTCATCCAGAAGAAGGACCTTCGGTTGAATGGCCAATGCCCTTGCCAGGGCGACGCGCTGACGTTGTCCACCGGAGAGTTGCGACGGGAACCGGTCGGCGAGCTGCTCGAGTTGGATCAGTTTGAGAAGCTCAAAGACACGCTCCTTGATCTCGGCTTTCGGTAGGCGCTCCTGGCGTGGCTTGACCGTCAAACCAAATGCTATATTTTCAAAGACCGTCATGTGACGGAAGAGCGCGTAGTGCTGGAAGACAAAGCCGACTTTCCGTCGGTTGACGGGATTGGCGGTGACCTGTTCGTTATCGAAATGGATCTCACCCCCGCTCGCCTCATCAACACTCTCCAGTCCCGCGACAATACGCAGAAGCGTTGTCTTGCCCGAACCTGAAGGGCCGAGGAGAGCCGTCAGACTCCCGGAGGCAACTTTCAGATTTACATTCTGAAGCGCCTTGAACGCCCCGAAGGTCTTGCTCACGTTTTGTATGGTTATGCTCATGGAATTGCCTTATTGCGTTATTGCCTTATTTAAAATTCAACGTTGGATGTTGGACGTTGGATGTTGGATGTTCGTTTCATCTGTTGTTATCCCGACTCTTCCTTGCTCTTCAGTTCCACGATTGATTTGATGACCAGCGTCACCAAGGCCAGTCCTGCCAGAAGTGAGGCGCAGGCAAAGGCTGCTGTAAACTGATACTCGTTGTAGAGAACCTCCACATGTAACGGTAAGGTGTTGGTCTCGCCCCGGATGTGCCCCGAGACCACGGAGACCGCTCCGAACTCACCCATGGCGCGTGCGTTACAGAGAATGATGCCGTAGAGCAGTCCCCACTTGATATTCGGCAGGGTGATCTTGAAAAACGTCTGCCAGCCGGTTGCCCCGAGGCTGAGCGCGGCCTGCTCCTCCTCGGAGCCTTGCTCGGTCATGAGCGGAATCAATTCGCGCGCCACAAATGGGAAGGTCACGAAGAGCGTGGCCAGCAGGATGCCCGGGAAGCCGAAGATAATCTTGATGCCTTGTTCAATCAAGGTCGATCCGAACCAGCCTTGCCGTCCGAAGATCAACACAAAGATTAGTCCCGCGATGACCGG
>CAYWNP010000029.1:3758-10538 GCA_964459675.1 uncultured Akkermansia sp.
GTCCCCACGATCAGCAGCGCTGACACGGTCAGTAGGGCGTTCTCAAGGAAACGCGGAGATAATATAGAGGCTTCGCTTTTCATGACGTGTCTATGCCTTGATTTGTTTAACCACAAAGAACACAAAGAGCTCAAAGATCAACTTCTGAAAATCTTTCTCTGTGTTCTCTGCGTTCTTTGCGGTAAAAATTCTCAATCCTGTTAATCCTGTCAAAAAATTCTTCTCCTCAGCTTCCGAAATACTTTGCGGTGCGCGCCTGGACGAGATTGATCAAAAAGAGCGAGACAAAGGAGAGTCCCAGGAGTGCGACGGCAAGAACTGTCGCCCCTGTCACATCAAAGCTCTCAAGCTTGGTGATGATCAGAAGGGATACAATCTCCGTCTTGAAAGGCAGGTTGCCGGCGATGAAGACCACGGAGCCGTATTCGCCCAGCGCCCGGGAAAAGGCGAGGGTGAATCCGCTGAGGATCGACGGCAGCAGCAACGGCAGGATCACGCGGGTGAGCGTCTGGAAACGTGTTGCGCCAAGGCTGTTGGCCGCCTCTTCCAGTTCGCGGCTCAGATCCGCGAGGGCGGGTTGCACATTCCGGATCACGAAGGGAAGTCCGACAAAGATCATCGCCAGGGTGATGCCCTTGGGTGTGAAGGCCACCGGAAAACCATGGTTTACTAGAAAGGCTCCAAGGGGTGCATTGGGGGCGACGAGCGCAGTCAGAGCGATTCCGCTGACCGCTGTGGGCATGGCAAAGGGAAGATCGACTAGTGCATCCACCAGACGCTTCAAGGGAAAGCGGCCACGGACCAAAAACCAGGCGACCACGATCCCGAGGACCACATTGATCAGGGCTGCTTGAAACGCAGAGGAGAAGGTGACACGGAAAGCCGCGAGGACGCGAGGCTGCGAGAGCGTTTCAATAAAGCCAGTGAAGCCAGCCTGACTACTCCTCAGGAGCAGGGCGCTCAAGGGGAGCAGGACAATGAGGGACAACGAAAAGACGGTGACCCCGAGTGACAACCCGAAGCCCGGCAATACGCTCTTCTCTTTAAAATTTATTTTCATTTGCCTCCGTCCAGATAGATCTGATCAAACACGCCGCCCTCGGCAAAGTGTTCTTGATGGGCCTTTTGCCAGCTTCCCAAAAGGGTTTCAAGGGTCAACAGCTTGATCGCAGGGAAGCGCGCGAGGTCTGAGGTGTAAGCAAATTGTGGAAGCGTCGGTCTGAAATAGTGTTTGGCAGCGAGACGCTGAGCCTCGGGGGAATAGAGGTAGCTCAAATAAGCCTCCGCCACGGCGCGCTGTCCATTGCGATCCACCACACGGTCCACGAGCGCCACGGTCGGTTCGGCAAGGATGCTGACCGGAGGGGTGATGATCTCGAAGTTCTGACTCCCCAGTTTTTCAAGCGCAAGGAAGGCTTCGTTCTCCCAGGTCAACAATACATCGCCCAGTCCCCGCTGGGCAAAGGTGGTCGTCGATGCCCGTGCGCCGGAATCCAGGACCGGCACATGACGATAGAGCGCCTGAAGATAGGCCTTGGCCTCTGCCTTCGCGTGCGACACCGACTCCTGTGCATCAGGACGTTGGAGGGCTCCGAGATCCCCTTGGAGAGCCTGGTGAAGGGCGGCGCCCCACGCCGCGAGATAATTCCAGCGTGCGCCCCCTGAGGTTTTGGGGTTTGGCGTGATCACCTCGACACCGGGACGGATGAGGTCACTCCAGGTATGGATGTTTTTGGGATTCCCTTTGCGGACCAGAAAGACGATCGTGGAGGTGTAGGGGGCACTGTTCGAGGGGAGGCGCTGTTGCCAGTTTGTCGCGATCAGTCCGGACTTGGCTATGGCCTGAATGTCATAAGCCAAGGCTAAGGTCACGACATCCGCGTCCAGGCCATCAATGACTGCCCGTGCCTGTTTGCCAGAACCTCCGTGCGACTGACGGAAGGAGAGGGCGTGTTGCGGGTTCAGTGCACTGTAACTCTTGGCAAAGGATTGATTGATATCACGATACAGTTCGCGGGTCGGATCATACGACACGTTCAACAGGGAGAAATGATCCCCTGCTAAAAGCTGTAGCGACACGCTTGCCACCACGATTAACGCTGTATAAACCTTCTGCATCCGTGATCTCCTCCACGCTTCTAAGACCCTTTCAAGGTCTGAACAGGGCGTACATTACCATCTAATATCAACTATGTCAATAGACTTTATAGAGAAACTATTGCCATACAGGTCTACCCCTTTAGAGATCAGGTCTGCCGTCCATCGACACTTCAGCATCTATGACATGGACCAGATGCCAGAGGTTAAGCGTGTCCTGGCGGACTTGCTTCGTCAGCGCCATCGCCTAGGGCCGAATACAGAGGATGACTTTACCATTATTGACATGACAGAGATCTCGGATATGCTCACCAGCGTCTCCTCGATGATGGACCATCCTGATGGCGGTCGTCGCCTCGGTCTCATAGACTGCCTGCGCTACGAATAAAAATAGTAAATTATATTATTAGCCTCATATTTTCAGTTGAGAAGTTAAAAAAGGGATGATACTATCTATAGAAACTTGTTGGCAGGGTATTGTCGCCCATGCTCTACATCTATCTGGAGGATGAATATGTTACACGAACCTGCAGCCCCTGTCGGAAAAGATCCGGCCATGGCGTATAAGACCCGCTTGGGGATCTGGATGTTTTTTAGTTACCTTCTCTTCTATGTGATCTTTGTGGCGATCAATGTCGGCTGGCCCTTGCTGATGGAGCGCACGGTCTGGAAAGGGATGAACCTCGCAACCATCTATGGTTTTGCTCTGATCATTTGTGCCCTGATCCAGGCGCTGGTCTATGATGCGTTTTGCCGCGCCCGTGAGCATTCCATGAGTGATTCTACAAAAGAAGGAGCGAAGTAAGACTATGGCCATTGCAATTTTTATCGGGTTTGTCCTCTTTGTGATTGGACTTTCATTCTATTTGGGTAGTCGCACCAAGACCTCCAGCGGTTACTATGCCGCAGGCGGCCAGATCCATTGGGGCGTAAACGGCATCGCCTTTGCAGGGGATTACCTCTCGGCAGCCTCCTTTCTGGGTATTTGCGGGATGATCGCCACGGTGGGCTATGATGGCTTCCTCTATTCCATTGGGTATCTTGCGGGCTGGATCGTGGCGCTCTTCGTGATTGCAGAGCCCATGAAGCGCCTCGGCAAGTACACCTTCACGGATGCCGTTGATTCTAAATACAACTCGAGGGGGATTAAGCTGGCCGCAGCACTGAGCACGCTAGTTGTCTCCATCTGCTATCTGATTCCGCAGATGGTGGGCGCGGGCGTGTTGGTCCAGCCCTTGTTGGGCTTTCCCCATCACTGGGGAGTCATGATGGTGGGCGCGATCGTGATCACGATTGTTGCCACGGCGGGGATGGCCTCCACAACCTATGTGCAGTTCTTAAAAGGTGGCCTTCTGATTATCTTTTCGCTGGTCCTGGTCATTGCGGTGTGTGTGCGCGGCTTTAATACGAAACCGGATCAAGGTGGCCAAGTGCCCTTCCATGCACCTCTCACTGTGGAGGCCGTGGAGGCCGCAGGAGTATTGACTGTTGCCGAAGCCACGACGCGTGTCCTTGAGGTCCAGAAGGTCGCGTCAGCCAAGGCCTCCTTCGCTCGTCTAGAACGGGAGGGCAAGGAGAGCTGGTGGCTGGTACAACCCGGCGAGAACGGCCGCGTCCTCTTGAAAGAGGCTCAGACGCTGGTGGTGACGCGGAAAGGGGAGCGCCTGATCAACGGCGCACCTGAATCCAAAGAGAACACCTTGCGTCAGGTTGGCAATATGGAAAGTTTCCGCGGTGAGGCCGAAGCCCCTAAGGGATCTGTCTCGCCCTTTGAATTTCTTTCGGTCATGAGCGCGAAAGACACGGTGATCCAGCGGTGCAAAGATGCGGTTCTGACCGACCGCGACGGCTCGAAAGTGACACTCTACTATCCGGTCTTGACCACTGGTAGCCAGCTCTTACGTCCAGGCATGAAGTTCAAGGTACAAGGCTCTTTCATGGAGCGCCTGGACTTCATCTCGCTGATGTTGGCCCTCTTCCTGGGCACAGCCGCCTTGCCGCACATTCTCATCCGGTACTACACGGTTCCGAGTCCCTCGAGCGCCCGTAAATCCACAATCGTCGCGATTGCCGCTATCGGCTTCTTCTATATCCTGACCCTCTTCATGGGGCTGGGCGCGATGATCAACGGCGTGATTAATCCGGCAGACAGCAATATGGCTGCGCCCCTGCTGGCCCGTTCGTTTGGTAATGCACTCTTTGCTATTATCTCCGCTATTGCCTTTGCCACAGTCCTCGGAACGGTTAGCGGACTGATCGTCGCAGCCTCGGGTGCGGTGGCGCATGATCTGTGTGACCGGTATTTCCAGTTGCGCATGGATGACCGCCAGAAGATTATGGCTGGAAAAATTTCGGCCTTTGTGATTGGTGCGATTGCCATCGTGCTGGGCATTCTTTTCAAAGGAATGAACGTCACCTTCCTCGTGGGTCTTGCCTTTGCTGTGGCGGCTTCGGCGAATCTCCCAGCATTGGTCATGTTGATCTTCTGGAAGAAGACAACAGCACGCGGGATCACCGCCTCCATCCTCATGGGGATGATCTCCTCCTTGGCGCTGATCATGCTTTCGCCTGACCTGTTCAAGTTGTATGGCCTTGATCCGACGCAGGCTCCCATTCCCTTCAGCAACCCTGGCCTCATCTCCATCCCGCTCAGCTTTATCACGTTGGTCGTGGTCTCGCTGATGACCCAGCCTAAACCTGCACCCGCGACGTAAAGGAAAACGCTTAGACGATCGGGCCCGCCATGAACGTCTCCACGCGTATCAATCTGCACTGCCACTCCACGTGCAGTGATGGAATCCTCTCGCCGGAGGCTCTCGCCCGGCGATTGGCGAATGCTGGGGTGTTATTTGCTGCGCTCACGGATCATGAGACCGTTGAAGGGGTTGAGCGTTTTCGCTCCGAACTTCAGCGCTTCGGGATTGGCTCTGTGACGGGAGTCGAAATTCCTGTGGCGTGGCGCGGCCTCGAGCTCCACCTGCTCGTTTATGGGTTTGATCTGACCTCGTCCGAGTGGCTAGAGACCTTGCGTGGCTTTCGGTTAAAGCGCGAGTCGGCCACGCACAGCGTGGCGGGATCCTTACGCCGCATGGGGGCTGCATCGCCAGAGCGGGCTTCAACCGGCAGCAACAAAGAGGCCGACTCCATTGAAGATCTCATGGCTAGGGCCCATCGTGCGGGAGGCCGGGTCTTCCTCGCGCATCCCGCACTCTTGCCGTTGGACGAGAAGGCGTTGACGGTGCTTCTCCGTGAACTCAAGGGCTATGGCCTCGACGGCCTGGAGGCGCTCTATGCACCCTCGCCCCTGGAAACGCAGGAGCGTCTCGTGCGCCTGGCCTGCGAGGAGAAACTGCTCGTCAGCGCGGGGACCGACTATCACCAATTGGAGGATGATCGCAAGCACGGCATGGCGGTCGACATGCCGATTGCTCTCTGGCAACCTCTGCGGAATGCGTTGCGCCTGGAGGCCGTGACAACCTCCTCGCGCGTGGCCGCCGCCTATAGCGAGGCTCGTCGCTCCCGGTGGGCTTTTGGACGCCATGTTTTTTTACCCGCCCTCCTAGCGATTGTCCTCTTTGTGGTCACAATCTGGGGCTTGTTGTTGCCTGCGTTCGAACGTGGCTTGCTCGACCGGAAACGTGAGATGATCCGAGAGCTTACCCATGCGGCACGCACGATCATGGCGCATGCCGAGCACCAGGTTCAAGCCGGACGCATGACACGCGACGAGGCTCAGAAGGAGGCCCTCGGGCAGATCGCGGCACTTCGTTACGGCCATGAAAACAAGGATTATTTCTGGTTGCAGGATATGCACCCGCGCATGATCATGCATCCCTATCGCTCGGATCTGGACGGAAAAGATCTCTCCGAATTCAAAGACCCGCGCGGAGTCCGCATCTTTGTCGAATTCGCCGAGGTCGTCCGCCGCCATCAGGAGGGGTATGTGGACTATGTCTGGCAATGGCCTGATGACCCACGCCGCCTGGAGCCGAAGGAGTCCTATATCGCCGGCTTCACGCCGTGGGGCTGGGTGATCGGCACAGGCCTCTACATGGAAGATGTTCAGCAGGAAATTGCTCGTTTGCAGCGCGGACTCATTCATGCGTCGCTCCTCATCACGGTGATCATCACGCTTCTTCTCTTTCACGTGGTGCGGCACAGTCGCAAAATTGATCGGGTCTGCTCCAGCGCGGTGGAGAATCTTCATGCGACGACGGAGCGTTACCGTTCTCTCCTGGAGGCGGCAACCGAGGGAACACTTCTGATTCTTGACGGACGCTGCCGCTATGCGAATCCCTACCTCCTTTCTCTTCTCGGCTATTCTGCCGCCGAATTGGAGTTGCTGGATCTCACAGAGATCCTGCCCTCCGAAGGGACGAACACGGAAATCTGGGAACGTCTGGAGGCACTCAAAACAAACGCAGAGGCGTCCACACAGGAGTTGCCCGGGGTACTCTGCCGCCGGGATGGTGGACGGACGCCCTGTGTGTTTGTCCCCTCTCGGATCTCCTTGGGCGGAAAGAGCGGGCTTGTTCTCCTCGCACGCAAGGCTGTGGTTCGAGCAGAGAATATCAGCCTCCAGCCGCCTTTCAGTGAACTAGGAGAAGCCGCTGAGCATCTGCCCATCGGGATCTTCTCGGCCCGTGTTGACCAGAGGGGAAGTATCATTGCGGCCAATCCGAT
>CAYWNP010000029.1:10638-17803 GCA_964459675.1 uncultured Akkermansia sp.
ATGCTCTTCCTTCATCAACCGGTCAGGAGCGTCTTGAAGCCGTGCATCTTTTGCCCCTCCAATATGTCCGTCTCAAAAGTTGCGGCGTTGATGGTCTCCAAAGGAGTGACAGCCGCGCTTGTCCAAGATGCGTCAGGGGAGACGGTCGGCATTGCAACGGCTCATGATCTCTGCAACCGCGTGCTGGCAACCGAAGGGGACAGCCACCGCCCCATACGGTCTGTCATGAGTGCGCCGATCGTGGCGGTCTCTGCGGATGTGCCTGTCTATGAAGCGCTCCTGAAGATGCAGGACGGCCAGTTGCAGCATCTGGGAGTCTCAGATGCCGCCGGTGTGATTATCGGCCTTTTGAGTGACCGGGAGTTGTTGCCTTTCCAGCAATACGGCGCAGTGGTGCTGACAACCCAGATTTCCAGGGCCAGCCTAGTCGAAGATGTCGTCCGAAGTTGCCATCGAACAGCCGGGACGATCAAAGCACTTCTCGACAGCGGGGCTCATCCGCGCAATCTCACCGCCCTCTTGGCCGCAGTCTGTGATGCAGCGACCTTACGTTTTGTCGAGCTGGCGATTGAAGAGCTGGGCCCTCCTCCCACGCGGTTTGCCTTTGTCGCGTTGGGGAGTCAAGGGCGCCTTGAACAGACGCTGGTGACGGATCAGGATAACGCGATCATCTATGCGCCCGTAGCAGACCATGTGTTAGGTGAGGATGTCGCCACCTATTTTCTGGAGATGGGCCGGCGAGTCTGTTCATGGTTGAATGAGGCGGGCTATCCCTTCTGCCGGGGCAAGTTCATGGCGCAGAATCCCGTCTGGACGCGTCCACTCTCCTCCTGGAAGACGCACTTCAGTTACTGGGCCGAGCGCGCCGAGCCTTCGGAACTCTTAAACTTTACCGTCTTCTTCGATTTTCGCACAGTCTGTGGCGATGCGGGCTTGATCACCGAGTTGCGGCAGCATGTCTTTTCAGAGTTGAAAACAGCCCCTGCCTTTTTCCCCCATTTTGCGCGCCACGCCTTGCTCTTCAAATCCCCAGTGATGCTGTTGGGACGTATGGTCAGCGGAAACATACGAGGGTTGCCGAGGGGGACAGTTGACCTCAAGGCAGCCATGCTGCCGATTGTCGCCTTTGCACGTCTCTATGCCCTGCGACATGACATCTCACAGACCAATACCTTGGAGCGTCTGGATGTCTTGGCGGAAAAGGGACACCTCACACCTGAGAGTCGTGATGAGATCATCGCGACCTACACCTTCCTGATGAAGATTCGCTTGCAGAAACAGGTCAAAGGGTTGTATTCCGGAAAGCCACTCGACAACCTGATCGAACTGCGTAGCCTCGGATATACGGAACGCTCCCTTCTTCGCCAAGCCTTCTCGCACATCCGCACGCTCCAGCACCGCGTCTCCTATGATTTTCTGGGCGGCACCAACGGGTAAGCCGCCCGGGGCGGCGTAGTGGCAGTAGGCAGTGGCAGTAGGCAGTGAATCCCCGGGGATAAACAGAGGAGTAACTTCTATTGAGAGCCACTAAGGAATGGCAATGCCTGGGACCGCGGACACTCTTGTCCGCCAGAGCGAGTTGTTAGCCCATGGACATCGGAAACAGCAACAGAGGTTGGTGAGAGGATTGGGGTTAGACAATGATCGTGAAGATAAGATAGGTTGGCGGACAAGAGTGTCCGCGGTCCCAGGTTGAATTTACAGACACGCTCTTTAAGCGCCCTTAGAAGAGATACGTGATAAACAGGCGGAGGTCTGACGCGAAGGTATCGTTATCACCCGAGCGATAACCAAATCCCGTCTTAACGGCCACGGTCACCTGGTTGTAAATCGGCTGCTTGATCACGAGATTGATTTCCTGCCCGTCATAGGCCAGATTCTGATGCCACGTGTAGTTGTAAAGTGCATACAAAACGGTTGTATCGATCTTGGCCTGCGCCTTGAAAAAGAATGTGTCGGAATCACCGGCGAACGGTGAGGCATAGATCATCATTAACACGCCGAGTGGATGATTAATGCCCGTGGTCGTCTCCTGAAAACTGAGATTATCGCCTCGAACACCGAAGTAACCCGGTGAGAGTGTTACAGGGCCCACCTTCTGCTCGACAGAAAGGCCGACGGTATCGGAGTCACGATCTGGGAATTCGCCGGTATCATTTTCGTGACGGTAGTACCCCAGCAGCGAGGTCGTATCGGTAACATTCACTTTGGCGCGCAACCCGATCAAATTCGCGACATCGTATGCATACGCATCAAACAGTGCAATTTCAAGGTCTTTCACTTTCGTGAACACCAACTCGCCCCAAGTAACACCCGCTGTATTATCCTTGGCACCGAAGACATCGCCGAAATTATTAAACTCGCCACGGTCTCCCCCCTGAATCCAGTTACTCATCCGCAGAGCATGACCCAGGTTCAGGCTGAAGCCTTCAAACTCTTTCATTTCCAACTGGATTGCCTCAATGGAACGTGCCTTCTGGCGATAGTCATCCTCGCGGAACACTTCGCCGTTATTAATCTTACGGCCGATGGTGAGTTTTGTTTTTTCTAAAATCCGGTAACGCACCCAAGCTTCGTTGAGCAAGTAGATCGAGTCATTCACCAGTAGATCGGTATTATTGTGTTCATAAAGCGCGCCCACCAAGTTACAGCCTAACCCAAAATCAAAGCCGTAGAATTCAGGAGAGGTGTAGTTCAGCACAAGGCCTAACGTGGAGTTGACGCCATCGCCACTGCCCTCATAATCGCGATACATGCTGACCGATTGAAGGCGACCGGAAAGCGTTCCGTATCCCAGATCATTAATTGGCTTGAGTGGACTCTCGCCTGCAACAGCAGTGCATGCGGTAACAGCAAATGCGCAGACAATCTTTTTCATACACAATTCCTATTCTTATTTTTTTTATCTTTGTGGTCGTCCGTTTCTGCAACAACGCTTTAGAGCGTCCAGCATGTCGTTTAAAACAGACGAAACGCATGAACTTGCTCGGCAGAAACTAAAGAAGAATACTAAATCGCTTTTGCCCACTCAAGTACATTCGTCTGAGAAATGATACGTGAGGGACTAATGGGACTAACGATGGTTTAAGAAAATTGTTCCTTGAATAACAAAGGCCAAAACAAGTATACTCTCCCCCATCTTGTTGAATGATCAGTCGGTATTGTAGGTTGCAATATGCGCAGTGAGGCTGGTCAGATGATGAGATCACCAGCACCATTTAACCACATGAAACGACTTTTTCGCACCAAACCGCTTGCACATCTCTATGCCGAGGCTAATGACACGACCAACGGCCTGAAACGGGTTTTGACGCGCACGAGCCTCATTTCGTTGGGCATCGGGGCGGTCATCGGAACAGGCATCTTTGTCCTCACGGGTCATGCGGCTGCTGATTTTGCTGGGCCGGCTGTGGCGCTCTCCTACATCCTTTCGGGGTTCGGTTGTCTTTTTGCCGGACTGTGTTATGCGGAGTATTCAGCCTCGCTACCGATCTCGGGCAGTGCCTACACCTATACCTACGCCACGCTGGGGGAGTTCATGGCATGGATCATTGGCTGGGATCTCATCTTGGAATACCTCTTCGCGGCCTCGACGGTGGCCGTCGGTTGGTCAAAACACTTCACCCCCTTTTTAAAGGACTTCTTTGGTGTCGTGCTTCCGGAGCAGTGGTGCCGGGCTCCCTTGGACTATGTGGATGGCCATATCACCACCACAGCCCATTTTGTGAACATCCCCGCCATTCTGCTCGTGTGGGTGATTACGGCGTTACTCGTCGTGGGGATCCGGGAGAGTGCTCGTTTTAACAATGTGATGGTCGCCATTAAAGTCACGATCATCCTTCTGATTATCGGCCTCGGTTGGGGCTACATCAACTGGGACAACCTCACGCCGTTCATTCCGGAAAATACGGGTGAAGCAGGTAAGTTTGGCTGGAGTGGTATTCTGAAAGGCTCGGGGGTGATCTTTTTTGCCTACATCGGCTTTGATGCGGTCTCAACCGCTGCGCAGGAGACCAAAAACCCACAGAAAGATATGTTTTGGGGCATGATCGGTTCCCTGGCGATCTGCGCCGTGTTGTTCGTCGCTGTTTCGGTCGTGCTCTGCGGCATGGTGAGTTACAAAGAGCTGCATGTAGATGCCCCGGTGGTCTATGCGTTGGAAAAGGTGGCAGGGGATGACCTCAAATGGCTGCGCATGTCCGTTGAGATCGCCGTACTCGCAGGTCTCAGTTCGGTTATTCTGGTACTGCTCATGGGCCAGCCCCGGATCTTCTTTAGTATGGCGCGCGATGGCCTGTTGCCTGCCATCTTTGCAAAAGTGCATCCGACGTATGGCACGCCGTACATCACAACCATTCTGACGGGTTTTGTCTGCTCTCTCCTCGCTGGCTTCCTTCCGCTAAACCTACTCGGCGAACTCGTCTCCATTGGCACGTTGTTAGCCTTTACCGTAATTTGCATCGGTATTATCGTCCTGCGGAAGACACGTCCGGACATGCCCCGCCCGTATCGTACCCCCTGGGTGCCTCTGGTGCCGATCCTCGGGGCTCTCATCTGCTTGGCCCAGACCATACTCCTGCCGGGGGATACGTGGCTGCGGCTCTTTATCTGGATGGCCATCGGCGTGGTGATTTATTTCTGCTATGGCCGCCATCACAGCCGGCTACGGCATCACAGCTAATCACGAGAGCTCTCGGCACTTAACGATCCGACTTCAACGTTAAGAGTTGAGCGTTCAGCGTTAAGCGTTTAAACTCTCAACTCTCAACGTTTAACTTTTAACTCTTAATTTCAGAAGTTACTTCTTCGTTTATTGCCGCTTTCATCTCCTTTTCAGCTCCTCTTGACAGTTTTGCCTCAATAGTCTACAATCTATATCAATTCAGTAGACTATAGGCTTGAGCCCCTGAAAGCGGAGGAGATGACATGAGCACAATACACCAACGTCAGTTAGCGACGCGGTTGGCACAGGCAGGTAACCGCGCGGACACGACTACAGGAGCTATTTCCGTTCCCATCTATCAGACAGCCTCCTTTGTGCATCCGGGGCTTGGACAGAGTACTGGCTTTGATTATTCACGCACCTCCAACCCGACGCGTCTGGCGCTCGAGGAGACGCTCGCTTCAGCGGATTCGGGTCATCGAGGGTTCGCCTTTGCCTCTGGTCTTGCCGCGATTGATGCGGTCCTGAGATTGTTTTCGCCAGGGGACAAGGTCGTGGTGACGGAAGATCTGTATGGCGGGACCTACCGGCTTTTCGAAAAGATCTATCGTCCGCTCGGCATCGAGGCACTCTATGTGGACACCTCGGACATTGGAGCTGTTGAAACAGCTTTAACCCTTCCAGCTGTTCGCGGGATACTCTTGGAGACGCCCACCAATCCTCTCTTGAAGATTGCGGACATCCGGGTGATTGCCGCCTTGGCCCGTGCGCGTGGAATTTTGACCATTGTGGACAACACCTTTTTGACACCTGTCTTGCAACGGCCGCTTGAGCAGGGCGCTGATCTGGTGGTCTATAGTGCGACAAAATATTTGGCGGGTCACAATGATGTCGTGGCAGGGGCGGTCGTGACCGCGACACCTGAACTCTCGGAACGCATCGCATTTCTTCAGAATGCGGCAGGCGGCATCCTGGGACCTCAGGACTCTTGGCTCACCTTGCGCGGACTCAAGACGCTGACGTTGCGTGTGGCCCGCCAGCAGGAGAATGCGAGTGCGCTGGCTGCATGGCTCGATCGTCATCCGCGCGTGCGGCGGGTCTATTATCCCGGACTCTCTTCGCACCCCAATCGCAATATTCTTCTGCGTGAAAAGAGTGGCTGGGGAGCGATGATCTCCTTTGAGGTGGAGGATCCAAGCCGCATCCCTGAAATTTTGTCCAAGGTGAAAATTTTTCTGTTCGCTGAAAGCCTTGGGGGTGTAGAATCGCTGATCACTTACCCCTATCTGCAGACACATGCCGACATTGAAGAGGCGACGCGCCAGCGGCTGGGTATTAATGACCGGCTCTTGCGGCTTTCGGTCGGCATTGAGGATATTGGAGATCTGCAAGGCGATTTGGAGAATGTACTATGACAGAGGAGACAAAACTGATCCATGCCGGACGGGATCGCGATCCTTATACAGGCGCATCCAGCATTCCGGTTTACCAGGTCTCGACCTTTTCGCAGCCTGATCCTGAACATCTCGGGGCGTATGACTATGCCCGGAGCGACAATCCGACACGCGAGGCGCTCGAGGAGACGATTGCGGTGCTCGAACATGGTGCGCGCGGCCTGGCCTTCGCCTCCGGCATGGCGGCGACCTCCTCGGTGCTGATGCTCTTTCAGACAGGGGATCATCTCGTGGTGGGACGTGACATCTATGGCGGCACCTATCGCGTGTTAACCACACTTTTTAAACGGTGGGGCCTTGAGGTGACGTTTGTGGACAGTACGGATCCAGAAGCTGTGCGAAAGGCGATCACGCCTGCGACGCGCGGCCTCTTTGTCGAGACGCCCGCCAATCCGCTCTTGCAGATCACCGATCTCCGCGCGATTGCCGCGATCGCTCACGAGAACAATATCCTGGCCATCACGGACAACACCTTCATGACCCCATATCTGCAGCGTCCGCTGGATCTCGGGTTTGACATCGTGGTCCACAGCGCAACAAAATTTCTGGGCGGACACAGCGACTTGATCGCGGGTCTAGCGGTCACCCGCGAAGCGGAACTCGGCAAGCGGCTCAAGACTATTCAGAACAGTTTTGGCGCAATTTTGGGTCCTCAGGACTCCTGGCTAGTGTTGCGCGGCATCAAGACGCTGGGCGTTCGTTTAGAGGCCCAGCAGCGCAGTGCGCTTCAGATTGCGCGCTGGTTAGAGAAGAGAAGCGATATTCAAAACGTCTTCTATCCGGGGCTTGCGCGTCATGCAGGCCATGCAATCCATGCAGGGCAAGCAACCGGCGGCGGGGCTGTGGTCTCCTTCGAGTTGGCGGATGGTCCAACGGCCGTGGCCTTTTTGAAGCGCGTGAAACTGCCCTTGGTCGCGGTGAGTCTTGGTGGTGTGGAAAGTATCCTCTCCTATCCGAGAACCATGTCGCACGCGTCCATGCCTGCCGAGGAGCGTCAAGCGCGCGGCATCACCGACGGACTCGTGCGCCTCTCCGTGGGCCTGGAGAG
>CAYWNP010000029.1:17903-24453 GCA_964459675.1 uncultured Akkermansia sp.
GAACGCTATCGCGAGACCGAGTCCATCGAAAGTTTGAATTTCAATATTTAGGAACATTTTCTGAAAATGCGTAGCCGTTTTTTTCTCACAGAGCCCACAGAGCTCACGGAGGAATACAATTGAAGGTTGAATCATCTAGGGAACAGGGCAATATAAAAGGTCTTTATCATTCCTTTGGGAACCATATTTCTCTGTGCCCTCTGTGCCTCTGTGAGGAACTACACATTTAATTAACATGCTCTAGGAGAAGACATGACAAATGAATTAGCCGGGAAGCAGGAGGCGTTGGTTCAGGAGATTAAAAAGTTGGAGAGTTGTCTGCTGGCCTTCTCCGGGGGCACGGACTCCACGTTGCTCTTCTCCGTTGCGCAGGAACTCTTGGGTGACCGGGTTCTGGCGGTGACTGCGACCTCCTCGACCTATCCCGCGCGTGAATTACAAGAGGCGCGCGACCTCGCCAAACGCATCGGCGGACGCCACCTCGTGATTGAGTCTGAAGAGCTCAACCTCTCCGGCTTTGCAGAGAACGACAAGAACCGCTGCTACTATTGCAAGTCCGAACTTTTCTCCAAGTTATGGGCCATCGCGCGTGCTGAAGGGTTGGCGCATGTGATGGACGGAAACAATATGGATGACCGCGGTGACTACCGTCCTGGACGTCAGGCCGCAAGGGAGCAGGGGGTTGTCAGTCCATTGGAACTCGCGGGCTTTACGAAGGAGGATGTCCGCGCCCTCTCGCGCGAGCGGGGGTTGCCGACCTGGGACAAACCTGCCTACGCCTGCCTCTCCTCTCGCGTCCCGTATGGCACGACGATTACGCGCGAAACGCTGGCACAGATCGAAGCTGCGGAAGAGGGGCTTCGCACACTCGGCTTTCGTGTGCTGCGTGTCCGCCATCACGACACCGTGGCGCGACTCGAGCTGGGCGATGCAGAGTTTGTCCAGGCCACCGGACCCTTGCGCACCGAAGTCATTCGCATCATCAAGTCCGCCGGCTATGCCTATGTCGCCCTCGACCTGCAGGGTTACCGCACCGGTGCCATGAACGAAACGCTCACGTTAAGTTAACGGCACTGGCATCATGGATGTGTTTTTGAAAACAACGCTGAACTACGCCTAAAATCAACTCGCATTAGGGGGTGAGTTGGTGTATCATAATATCTAATTGTTTTCGTGGGTATTAGGTAAGCCCACCGCCTAGGGTGCCGAGAACAAACTGACTGGCAACTTTTAGCATCCGAATGACACGAACCACATTACCAACACGAATGAAGAAAAATAAGGCAATAAGGCAATAAGGAATAAGCGTATTCGCTTCGTGTAATTCTTCATGATCGTCCTCAACCAACCTGAGATGCTTCGCGATTTGAACAGCCCCATTATGCTGGCGGCGGGATTCTTCGATGGTGTCCACATGGGACATCAGCGCGTGCTGAAGGAGACGATCGCTCGTGCGCGTGAGACCGGGGCGCAGGCCTGGGCACTCACGTTCAATCGCCATCCCTTGGCAGTCCTCGCCCCGTCCAAGGCTCCGCCATTGCTGATGACGCGGGAGGAGCGCCTAGAGCATCTGGAGGCGCTGGGTCTCGATGGCGTCCTGATGCTCACTTTTACGCGCAAGCTGGCTCTCCAGTCGCCTGAGCATTTTGTGCGCTGGCTCTGTGGCGAGCCCGGACAGGCACTTCCGAACGGCAAGTTGAGCGAGGTCCGCTGCGGGGCGAACTGGCGCTTTGGGAGCCGGGCGGCGGGCACGCCGGAACTCCTCGCAAAATATGGTGAGACGTATGGGTTTCGGGTCATCATTGTGCCGTATGCCCTCTATCAGGACGAGGAGGTCTCCAGCACACGGATCCGCTTTGCGATTCAAGTGGGAGACTTGAAGGATGCTACCGCGATGTTGGGCCGTCCCTATTCCATGCGGGGAGAGGTCATGCGGGGCAGAGGGCTAGGGGCCTCTTTGGGCTTTGCAACAGCCAATATTCAGCCGCAGTCGGACATTCTGCCCCCCTTGGGCGTCTATGCGACACGGACGCTTCTCAATGGCCGCTATTATGACAGCCTCTCTAATTTTGGTGTCTGTCCGACGGTAGGGGCCAATCGTGATCCGATCTTAGAGACGCATTTACTTGATTATTCTGGGGGAGCGCTATACAATGAACACATTGCAATTGACTTTATGGGAAAGATTCGAGAGGAGCGGCGGTTTGCCTCGACTGAGGAGCTGGCGCTTCAAATCGTAAAGGATGTACACGAGGCGCGTCAGATTCTTTCTCAAACGGAGTCACTCGTTTGACTTACAGCAGGTTTGATGGTGTTTGTTGAGGCGCGTTTATCTAAGAGGACAAAGAATCATGGCCAAAGAGTTAGCATTTGTTTTAATGAATCCCTATCCGATCCGCAAGTCTCGTACGGGAGGCATTATTGCGCGTTACATGGTGCGGACGGACTTGAAGTTGGTGGGGGCACGCATTATCGGGCCTTCTCAAGAATTCGTGGATGAGCTTTCAACTTACCTTGCAACGTATGATAAGAACGACACAGAAAAATGTGCGCTCTTTTCTAATTATATTCGCAAAAATTATGCACCGTGTACCGTGACGGGGAGTCCGCACCGTGTGATGCTTCTGCTCTTCGAGGGAGAAGATGCGGTCAAGAAAATCTATGAGGTGACAGGGAGTATCCGTCAACGCTGGTTGAGCGGACAGACCATTCGTGATACCTATGGCGACATGATCCGTGATCCTCTGACGAACGAGGTGGAATATTTTGAGCCAGCCGTTTTGGTCGGGGCGTCACATGAAGTTGTCAGGGTTGTATTGAGGCTTCTGTTGCGCTATCTTCCCAAGGATGCAGGGCTGGTTCGGGGCGCGATGGATTTCCAGCCTGGGGCCGATGTGCAACGGACATTGGTGCTGCTGAAGCCAGACAACTGGAGGCAACCCTCATTGCGCGCCGGTAACATTATGGATTTGGTTTCCAGTGCAGGCTTACGAATCGTGGGGGTCAAGAAATTCTCGATGTCAGTGGCCCAAGCTGAGGAGTTTTATGGTCCGGTCAAAGAGAACCTCAAGAAGGTGTTCAAGCATTTTGGCTCAGATCGGGCTGCGCAGGCTTTGGCTCGGGAGTTTGGCTTCCCGGTTGATGCGACAAAGTTAGATGACCTTTGTAATCAGCTCGCCCCGCTCTTTGCCGAGCGTGAATTTGAAAATATAGTCGAGTTTATGACCGGGAATCGTCCCTCCGCCTGCTCGCCAGAGGAGAAGTTGGTCCCTGGCAAAGAGGAGTGCTTGGCATTGGTCTATGAAGGCATCGACGCGGTCAATAAGATCCGTGACGTTCTCGGGGCAACAGATCCCAACAAAGCGCGCCCAGGTTCGATTCGTCGCGAGTTCGGGACGAATATTATGGTCAACGCCGCGCATGCGTCAGACTCTATGGATAATGCCCGTCGCGAAATGAAGATACTCGATGTTGCCAATGACCCGCATGTCGACGAGCTGATCCGCGCCTACTATGGCTCATAAGAAATGATATTTTTCAGAAAGGTCACGCGGATATGGCTACCCCTTGTGTCAGAACGTGTTTTTACCTTGTGGCATCCCTTCTGTTTCTCGTTTCCTGTCACGCAAGTCAGGCATCCGAGGAGCTTTCCAGAGCCGAGGATAAGCTCTCCACTGAGCTCTTTGCCAATCCGCCCGTTGAAGCACGCCCCGGCTGTTTCTGGGCGTGGCTCAATGGGATGATGACGCCTGAGCAGATCACCCGGGACCTGGAGGCGATGAAAAAAGGCGGCATGCGGGGTGGCGAAATCTGGGATGTGGCCGCGTGTGCCGATCCGGACCGGCGCGTGCCTGCGGGACCACCCTTTTTGGGAACGGAATCCACGCGGTTGATCGCCCATGCGATTCGTGAGGGCGACCGCCTCGGACTGGAACTCGGCATGGTGGCCTCCAGCGGATGGAATGCAGGCGGAACCTGGATTACACCCGAATACGCAGGCAAGGGACTCTATCACACGCTCACGACCGTAACAGGCCCGACAAACGTCCATGCGGTACTGCCACTCCCGAAACTGGCCAAAAACTGTCCAAGCGGTGCACAGGGAAATCCGCTCTATCTCCGCAATGTCGCCGTGCTGGTACTGCCTCATGATGCCACGAAAAAACTTGCGGATCTGAAGCAGGTCATTGAGCTGACCTCCAAGGTCGAGGCTGATGGAACCTTGACATGGGAGGTGCCTGCTGGTGAGTGGGACATCCTTCGTTTCGTCTGCTTGAATCACGGCCAGCAGTTGATCGTGCCCAGTCCGAAATCCGGCGGACCCATGATTGATTTTTTTGATCCGCGCGCCACGGAGTTTCATCTGAAGCATATTGCCCAGACGATTCTCAAGGAGCTTGGCCGCGAAACGTTTGAGGGAACCTGTTTTAAGTCGATGGAGTTTGACAGCATGGAGCTCGATGGCTTCACACCGTGGACCGAACAGATGGCCGCGGCGTTTCAACAGAAGGTCGGCTTCTCGGTGGTTCGCTACCTCCCGCTGCTGGCAGGCTGGAAATTGGCTGACGCCGCTGGCCAGGAGCGTTTTCTCTATGATTGGCAGAAGTTTGTGAGCGACCAGCTGATTGAGTCGCACTATGTGACGGGACGGAAGGTGCTCGGCTCCTATGGCGTCAAGCTGATCTCTGAATCCGGCGGACCCGGGCCGCCGATCTGGGACTCCAATCCCGTGGACGCCATCAAGGCGCTGGGAGCCGTGGATATTCCGCGTGGCGAGTTTTGGATCCGGCATCGCGGAATATTTCTCATCAAGGAAATCGCCTCAGCCGCGCATGTCTATGGCAAGCGACTGGCGGATGCCGAGTCCTTCACGACGTGGCGGCGCTGGGTGGATGGTCCGCTCGACCATAAGGTGATTGCCGACCGTGCGTTGTGTGAAGGGTTGAATTGTTTTTCAGGGCATACCTTTGCCAGTTCCCCGCCTGAAGCCGGGCTTCCGGGCTGGGCCTATCATGCCGGGACGGATATCAATACAGCTGCAACCTGGTGGCCGATGGTGCGTGGGCTAATGGACTATTTGGCCCGTTGCGCCTACATGCTCCGTCAGGGCTGGGCTGTGGCCGATGTCTGTTACTACTACGGCGATCAAGCACCGAATTTCTTCCCGCCCCTGTGTAATGTGCCAGAGAAGCCTTTGTTGGCGGGGCTCGACCCGCGGAACGACTTCGATGTCTGCTCCTCGGAGGTGATCCTCGAGCGCATGCGTGTTGAAAACAACCGGATCGTCCTGCCGGATGGCATGAGCTATGCCACGCTCGTGTTGCCCGAACAGGATCATATTCCTGCGGCGGTTATTGAGAAGATACACGCTCTCGTCAAAGACGGCGCCACGGTGATTGGCCATGTGAAACCGAAGCGCGCTCCAGGCTTGAAGGAATCAGAAGGTGAAACCAAAAGGGTGTTACGCCTCGCGGATGACCTGTGGGGGCCCGAAGAGCTGATCGAGCAACCCGTCGGCGGGGTCGCGTTACGCCTTCGGGCCGTAGGTAAGGGACGGTTTATCGCAACCAAGGATCGGAGTGAGGCGCTCCGGCAGATGAACCTCTTGAGTGATTTTGAGGTTGTCGAGCGGTGCGGCAACGATTTGGGGGCTCTGGACTTTATTCACCGAAAGACCACCAACGAGGAGTTCTATTTCATCCGCAACAAGACAAAAGAGGCGCAGTCCTTGACCTGCCGCTTCCGGGTGGATGCGAAAGCAAGAGGGCTGGTACCTGAATTCTGGTGGCCTGAGTCGGGAAGCCGCACGGCGTGTCCCCGCTGGAAAACCATGTTTAACGGTCTGACAGAGCTGCCCGTGACCTTGGCACCGATGGGATCTGTCTTTGTGGTCTTCAAAAAAGGCGATGTTGCGCAGGATACCATTGCCCGCGACACCTTCGCTCCAGCGGCTTCACCTGTGCCACTGACGCTGGAGGGTCCGTGGCAGGTCGAGTTCCCTGAAGGCTGGGGCGCACCGCGTACGACAACCTTTGAGAAGCTGCAGAGTTGGACCGAGTCCGACAACGAAAATATCCGCTTCTTCTCGGGCATCGCCACCTACCGCAAGAGCTTTGAACTCTCAGAAAACTTGGCGCAGCAGAAACGGATCTTCCTGCAACTGGGCGACCTGGCGGAGATTGCCGAGGTCACGCTGAATGGCAAGCGTCTTGGTCTGGCCTGGCTGCCGCCATATCGGCTTGAAGTTTCCGGAGCAGTCCATGCTGGCACGAACACCCTCGAGGTCCGTGTCGCCAATCTCTGGGCAAATCGCCTCAACGGGGATTCCTTGAAGCCCGAGGCCGAGCGCTTCACGCGCAGCAACCTCGATCGGATCCAGACCGACCCGACCTCCGACAGTTCCCGGGTACCCAAAGGTCCGACGCGTCCGGTCTACACCAAGCTTCCACCCCTCATGAAGTCAGGCCTGTTCGGCCCCGTGCAACTGCTGACACCCAGCACTAAGCCAGCCAGCACCCCGCCCGATGAACAGGATCAAGCAGAGGAGTAA
>CAYWNP010000030.1:0-7538 GCA_964459675.1 uncultured Akkermansia sp.
CTATCCCGCACCATGCTCCGAGCGATATTCGACGTCTCTGGAATAAGTTCAAACGGCTTCAACTGCTCAACGGTCAGCAGATGTTCCGCCTTCTTAACAATATTGACTGCTTCATCCGCCAAGCGCTCCAGTTCTGAATTCGTCTTGATGATGCCCAAAATGAAGCGTAGATCGGCTGCGGCGGGTTGGTTCAAAGCAATGAGCTTCATACAACACTCGTCGATCTCCATCTGCATCGTATTGACCAGCTCCTCGCGTTCATAGACTGGCGAGATGGCAGCCTCGTCACGCTCCACCACCGAGCGAACCGCATCAGCGATCATCACTTCTGCCATGGCGCTCATCTTCATCAGATGGCTTCTCAACGCCTGCAATTGTTCATCAAAATGCCGTTCCATAGTTCACCGCCTTATCTTAACTTAGCCATACCGACCGCTGATGTAATCCTGGGTTCGTCCTTCCCGAGGATTGGTAAAGATTTTATCCGTTGCATCGAACTCGATCATCTCGCCCAGCAACATATAACCCGAATAGTCTGAGATACGCGCAGCCTGCTGCATATTGTGCGTGACAATCACAATCGTGTAATCCTTTTTCAGTTCCAGCATCAACTCTTCGATCTTGCTGGTGGAAATAGGATCCAGAGCCGAACACGGTTCATCCATGAGAATCACCTCTGGCTCGACAGCCAAGAGCCGCGCGATGCAGAGGCGCTGTTGTTGATCCAGCGGGAGCGAGAGTGCCGAGTCATTCAGCTTATCTTTAAGCGGTTCCCACAGCCACGCCCGCTTCAAACTTTGCTCAACAATGTCCTGGATCTGGCGACGGCTTGAACGACCTTCCACACGCAACCCGAAGGCGACATTGTCGAAGACGGAGAGCGGAAAGGGATTGGGCCGCTGGAAGACCATGCCGATACGTTTGCGCAAGGTGCACACATCAATACCTGAAGCATAGATCTCTTTTCCTTCGAAGAGAATCGAACCCGTGATCTTTACCCCTGGAACCAAGTCGTTCATGCGGTTAAGCGTCCTCAACAAGGTTGATTTTCCGCAACCCGAGGGGCCGATCAACGCAGTGATATGTCGCGATAAAACCTCCATCGGCACCTTTTTGAGCGCCTGGAAATCACCATAAAACAAATCCAAGTTTTCAACACGAATAACTGTACTCATCCGAACCTACCTGTCACATAATCATTGGTCCGTTTGTCATCGGGAACGGTAAAGATTTTACCCGTCTTGCCACATTCAATCAGGTCACCTAAGAGGAAGAAGGCCGTATCGTCTGCCACGCGCGCAGCCTGCTTCGTATTGTTGGTCACGAGTATGATGGTATACTTTTGCTTCAAAACCGTCAATGCTTCCTCAATCTTCGCTGTAGAAATCGGATCCAGGCCCGAACAGGGCTCATCGAGCAGGATGACCTCCAGCTCCTCCATAGCCAAGACACGCGCTAAACAGAGACGCTGCTGCTGGCCGCCGGAAAGACGCAAGCCCGACATCTGCAAGCGGTCCTTGACCTCGTCCCAGAGGAAGGCGGCTTTCAAGCTCTGTTCCACGATCTGGTCGAGTCGATCCCGTTGGCGGATGCCCGAGAGCCGCGGACCATAGACCACGTTTTCAAAGATACTCATGGGCAAGGCTACGGGGAGCGCAAAGAGCATGCCGACCCGCTTCCGGAGCGACACCACATTAAAGTTCGGATGGTAGATATCCTCTCCGTCCAGAAGAAGTTGGCCCTCGACATGGGTGTCAGGCATCAGATCATTCAAGCGGTTCAAGGAGCGCAGGAAGGTCGTCTTGCCAGAACCCGCAGGACCGATCACGCCCAAGATACGGTTTGCGACAATATCCAAGGTAATTCCATTCAAGAACGGTTTACGATCTTGAAAAAACCTGAAATTCTGAAGTTTTATTTTTATGGGGGGTGCTTCGCTCATTTGGCCCTCTTGGAAATAAAGCGGTGCATCATGGTATACGCTGCAAGATTGATCAGCAAAACAGAAATAATCAGAACCGATGCCGTGGCGTAGGCCTTCTCGTTGGAGATCCCCTCGCGAGCGAGAATGTAAAAGTGAACCGACATCGTTCGCACGGAGTCAAAGACCGTCAGTGGCATGCGCAACGAGGAACCCGCAGTAAAGATCACCGCGGCAGTCTCGCCGATCGAACGGCCCACGCCCAAAACCATACCTGTAACAATACCCGGCAAGGCATTGGGAAGGATCACCTTCATCACGGTTTCCCACCGTGTTGCGCCGAGAGAGAAACTGACTTCGCGATAAGCGTTTGGCACCGAGCGGATTGCCTCTTCGGAGGTCCGGATAATGGTCGGCAGCACCATGATGGCCAAGGTCAGCGCGCCTGACAAGAGACACCACCCCATCTTTAACATCACCACGAAAAAGATAAACCCGAAGAGTCCGAAGATAATCGACGGAATGCCAGCCAAACAGTCGGTACCAAAACGCAACGCACGCGTCATGCTATTCTCACGCGTATACTCAGTCAGATAGATAGCGGTACCGACCCCGAGTGGCACCGCGATACCGATGGCCAACAACGGGAGAAGGATTGTGCCGACCAACGTAGGCAGGATGCCACCCTCTTTTCCCATCTCTTTTGGAGCGGCGGAGAGGAAGTCCCACGTGACCCACGGAAGCCCTTTGACGAGCACGAAAGCGATGACGAAGAGTAAGACAACGAGCGTCAAGAGCGTTGCAGAACCGAGCAATAAGACCGCCAGTGCCTGCGTGAATTTAGGAGAAACCCTCATCGTTTTCCTCCTTTACTCTTCATAGCTGAGATGGCGATCGCGTTCAGAATCATGATCAACACGAAAAGCACGATGCCTGTTGCAAAAAGCGCCTCACGCGCCAGACCTGTCGCATTGGACATCTCCAGGGCGATATTGGCCGTGAGCGTACGCACAGGATCGGTCAGTGAATGGGGAATGCGCACCGTGTTGCCCGCCACCATGATGACCGCCATGGTCTCGCCAAGGGAGCGCCCCATGGCCAGAATGACGCTGGCGATGATACCGGAGCGAGCTGCTTTCAAAATAACCATGTGGACGCTCTGCCAACGGGTCGCGCCAAGCGCAAGCGCCCCTTCGCGATAGGAATTAGGAACCGCCGCGATCGCATCGGTCGAAATGCTGATGACCGTCGGCAGAACCATGATGCCCAGAATGATCGACGCCGCGAGAATCGAAAGTCCGGGTCCGCCCATGTTCTCTCGAATAAAGGGCGCCAGAACCATGACGCCGAGAAAGCCGAAGACAACCGAGGGAATGCCTGCCAGGAGTTCGATGGTCGGCTTGATGATTCGCATGATAGACTTCGGCAGAAATTCATTCATGAAAATCGCCCCTGCAATGCCCAGCGGCGCACCAATCAGCATCGCACCCAACGTCACATAGAGGGAGGAGACGATCATCGAATAAATGCCAAATTTTCCCTCCTCAGGCTTCCATTCCGACGAAAACAGAAAGTCCGAAAGTCCGACCTTGAGCATGAACGGCAGACCCTCTTTAAAGATGAAGACCGCAATCAGCAACAGGCTGGCCAAGGCTGAAAAAGCCACAATGGTCAAAAGACCTTTTGCCACATGCTCGCCATTTATTTTAAAACGCGTCATCATTTTTTACTTGGCCCGAATCAGTCCGTTCTTATGGATCAAGACCTGAGCCTCTTCGGAAAGAAGATAGTCCAGAAAAGCCTGACCGGCAGGAGAGACCGTCGGATTGTAGACAAGAAAGACAGGGCGGACTAAGGGGTAGCGACCTTCTGCAATATCCTTCTCCGTGCAACCGGCTCCGTCAACATTGATCGCTTTGATCTTTTCGTTGACCAGACCGTGGGAGAGATACCCGATTGCAAAGGTATCATTAGCGACTGTCTCGCGAATGGTGCCGTTGGAATCCTGAATGAGGGCATCCGGAGTCAAACTTAGTTTGCCAATAATCTTCTCGAAGGAAGAACGAGTTCCCGAACCCGCTTCGCGGGAGATCACGGCAATCGCATGGTCGGGACCGCCCACCTCTTTCCAATTCTTAATCGTTCCATTAAAGATACCGCGCACCTGCTCCGTGGTAATACCTTTGATATCGTTGCTCGGATGCACGACCATCGCGATGCCGTCGCGAGCCACAATCAGATTCTTGAGCATCGATGCTTCCTGCGGAAGCTTGACGAGGTCTGCCATGCCGATCTGCGCCGCACCCGAAATCGCTGCCTGAATCCCCAAGGCTGAACCTCCTCCTTGAATCGTAATGGAAACCTCAGGATGGGTGGACATATATTGATCAGCGAGTTTCTCCGCGAAAGGCTGAAAGGCCGTGGATCCTGCGACGGTAATGTTTTCACGGGACGGGCCACATCCTGACACAAGGAAGAGCGTAGTTGATACGATTGACACGAGACTCAGGAAACGCAGGTGATGTGCAAACATATAATCCTCCTTGGTTAAGAACCTTTCACGGCTCGTTTGATTACTATTTAACCAGAAGTGAGCTGTCATTGTCCACAGCTTTGGTGTTAGAAATGTGTTAGGAAAAAACAAACACCGTTTGAACGATACTTAATCGCTCAAACGGTGTTTTCGGATTCTCTTTTTATCCCTTATTTGCTCCGCAACGCAGCCTGTGCCGCCGCAAGGCGTGCGATCGGCACGCGGTAGGGTGAGCAGGAGACATAGGTGAGCCCGATGTTATGGCAGAAACCAATAGTTTTGGGTTCGCCGCCATGTTCACCGCAGATGCCCATCTTCATGCCGGGCTTGATGCGACGACCATTTTCAACCGCATACTTCATCAGACGGCCGACGCCCGCCTGATCCAGCACAGTGAAGGGGTCGTAGTCATAGATGCCCTTAGCGACATATTCGCCGAGGAACTTGCCTGCATCATCACGTGAGAAGCCGCAGCCCATCTGGGTGAGGTCATTCGTGCCGAAGGAGAAGAAGTCCGCTTCAGCTGCGATTTCATCAGCCGTCATCGCCGCGCGAGGCACTTCGATCATCGTACCGATCGAAATCGAGAGCTTCGTCTTCTTCTCCTTCTCAACCTGAGCGATGACTCGCAGAACGATCTCCTTCTGGAGCGTCAGTTCCTTGACATTGCCCACGAGCGGAATCATGATCTCAGCCTTCGAACCCTTGACTCTTGCCGCAGCTTCAGCAACCGCGCGAGCCTGCATCTCGGTCACTTCGGGATAGGTGATGCCTAGGCGGCAACCGCGATGTCCGAGCATCGGGTTGAACTCATGGAGTTCGTCCACGATACGCTTGATCTGGTCGACCTTGACGCCCAAGAGTGCAGCCATTTCTTTCTGGCCTTGGGGATTGTCATTCTGGGGCAGGAACTCATGCAGGGGCGGATCGAGGAAGCGGATTGTGCAGGGACGGCCCTTGAGCGCCTTGAAGATCCCTTCGAAATCCTTGCGTTGAAGGGGCAAGAGTGCCGCGAGTGCCTTCGTGTACTGAGACAAGGGCTCCTGAAGGTTCGCTTCGATCTCTGCTCTGTCTTTTTCAGAGGCATTTGCGAGTTCGGCGCGTAGCTTCTTGACGGTCTCCGCGACGAGGATCAGGCGGCGGAAGGCGATGATGCGATCCGCTTCAAAGAACATGTGCTCGGTACGGCAAAGGCCAATTCCTTCAGCGCCGAAGCTCACAGCGACTGCTGCGTCATGCGGGGTGTCCGCGTTTGTGCGGACCTGAAGGGTGCGATACTTATCAGCCAACAACATGATCTGTGCGAAAGGACCTGTGAGTTTTGCTTCGCTGGTTGCGACTTCGCCTTTGTACACCGCGCCAGTCGAACCGTTGAGCGAGAGCCATTCACCCTCCTTCAGCGTCACCTTGCCGATGGTCAACGTCTTCTTGGCATAGTCGATCTGTGCATCGCCAGCGCCCGAGACGCAGCACTTGCCCATACCGCGAGCCACCACGGCTGCGTGGGACGTCATGCCACCGCGTGCAGTCAGGATGCCCTTGGCCGCGTCCATGCCTGCGAGATCTTCGGGGCTGGTTTCAATACGGACGAGGATAACTTTCTTGCCCTGCTTGGCCCAGGCTTCCGCTGCATGCGCGGAGAAGACGATCTGTCCCGTAGCGGCCCCGGGGGATGCCGGCAGACCGACGGTCAATTTCTGAGCCTTGCCTTCGGCGGTCTTGTCAAAGATCGGGTGGAGGAGCTGATCCAAAGCCATCGGATCAACACGCAGGACGGCTGACTTCTCATCGATCAGCTTTTCCTTAACGAGGTCGGTTGCGATACGGACAGCCGCTGCGGCTGTGCGCTTGCCATTACGGGTTTGGAGCATGTAGAGCTTGCCATCTTCGATGGTGAATTCCAAGTCCTGCATATCCTTATAATGTTTTTCAAGCGTCACGCGGATAGTATCGAGTTCCTTGAAGACCTTCGGCATGGATTCCTGCAATGCAGGATAGCCAGTCTTGCGGGACTGTTCGCTGATGCCCTGGCTCTTCGCCCATTCGCGGGAGCCTGCGGTGGTGATCTGCTGCGGCGTGCGGATACCGGCCACGACATCTTCACCTTGCGCATTGATGAGATACTCACCATAGAAATACTTGTTGTCGCCCGTGGAGGGGTCGCGTGTGAACGCCACGCCCGTCGCGGAGTTGGAGCCCGAGTTACCGAAGACCATCGCCTGGACGTTCACGGCGGTGCCGAGCAAACCACGGATGTCATACATTTCGCGATATTTGTTCGCACGCGGATTGTTCCAGGAACCAAAGACCGCATTGATGCCAGCACGGAGCTGTTCCATGGCGCAGATCGGAAAAGCTTTACCCGTCGCATCCTTGACAACGTGCTCATAACGCTGAACAAGCAATTGAAGATGTTGGGGCGTTAACTCGTTATCGAGTCTGACCCCCACTTCCTTCTTCAGGTGCGAGAGTTCATACTCAAAATGATGATGGTCAACACCCATCACCACGCTGCCAAACATCTGCATGAAACGACGGTAGGAGTCCCACACGAAACGCGGATTCTGCGTACGTTCGATCATCGCGCTCACGGTGTCGGGGTTCAACCCGAGGTTTAGCACGGTGTCCATCATGCCAGGCATGGAGACCGCAGCGCCGGAACGGACCGAGACGAGCAGCGGGTTCTTGCCAGAACCGAAGGTCTTGCCTGTTGACTTTTCGAGTTTAGCCAGCGCGAGCTCCATCTCTTTTGCGATCAGCGCTTGCAGATTCTTTTCGCCGATTTCGTAATACTTTGCGCAGGCTTCGGTTGTGATGGTAAAGCCGGGAGGCACGGGGAGCCCGATGCTGGCCATGTCGGCGAGGTTCGCGCCCTTACCGCCGAGCAACTGTTTCATGGAACCTTTACCTTCGGAATGTTCTGCGCCGAAGAAGTAGACATACTTTGCGCTCTTGGCTGCTGCACGCTTTGCAGGAGCTTTTGTTACCTTTGCCATAATATGACTGTATCCTTTTTGTTGTTAAAAAATTTAATTTATTAATTTAGCAAAAAGGCCCCGTTACGTCAAGGAAACGGCCACGACG
>CAYWNP010000030.1:7638-24243 GCA_964459675.1 uncultured Akkermansia sp.
AGCGTGGCCCTCCATTGCCCCTGTCATCACGTATGAATAATGCTTTGGAGGGACGCGCTCTGTCGCGTCCATCAGGAGGGAAGGAGTGTTCTTATTTTGTGACCTTCACCCAGAGATAGTTCAGGGGTTCCGGAATGGTGACCTGCAGGCGTCCCTCACGCCACGTGGCTTCACCGCTGCCTGCGAGGCGTTCCACCTTCCAGTTGCCGGCAGGGAAGGGAAGTACCATCTGGCTGGTGGCTTCGCGGGTCCGCTCACGGAAGACGAGGATCTGTGCGCTGTTGTCGTGGCGTGAACAGAAACCCGTCCACGAGGCGCCGGAGGGGCAATCGCCAATGGGCAACACAATTCCCGTGTGTAGCTCCTCACGGTGCTTGCGCCACACCTGGGCAAGGGCTGCAATCGGCTTCGCAGCCTCAGGGGGCAGATTGGAAACTTCAAAAAAGGCGAGCGGATTCGCGACAAGCGTGGTGGCAAAGGGATACTCCTTCGGGTAGTGCTTGGGCGCAAGGGGATCATCCCCGTACTTAGCCTGATTGCGCAAGGGATTCAGAAACTCCATACGGAGGCGCTGGGGCGGCACATACCACGCCAGTTGCCAGAGATTCCGCAAGGTCGCATGGGGAAACCAGCCGCGCCAGTCCGTATACCGATTTTCGAGATAAAGGGGCCCCACTTGGATGGCTCCGAAATAGCCAGGCCGTACCTCAGCCGTGACATCAAGGTCAATCGCGAGCTCGCCTTTGGTCTCCAGCCGGATACGTTGAAACAATTTTTGAAGATTGATCTCAGCGGCCTTGGTATGGGCCTTGACGCCGTCTATCTTGATGTTGCGGATACCATGGCGTTGATAAAGGTCGATCAGAACTGCGGCATCCTTCTCCCAGTTCGCAAAGTCGTTGCTGGAGTCTGGCGCGAACCAAAGTCCGAATCCCATGTTCTTGGCCTTAGCCAGAGCGACGGTGGATTCCAGCCCATTGGGAAAGCGATCCGGCCTGGGCGTCCAGAACTGAGGATCCGCGGCCCAGAAACCGTTCCAAACCCCGCCTTTGGCTGCCTGTGATGAATTGGCGGTAATACCCTTCTGCCAACCGTCGTCCACCTGACAGACATCCACCCCCAGCTTAGCTCCTGCCTCGATCTCGGCACGGACAAAAGCCTCGTTGATGCGCGCATCACGATTGCGATCGCCCCAGGTGTTGGAGGCGAGCAGGCCATCTCGGCCGGGACGATAGGGACGGAGGCACGCTTGGAGCTTGTGCAACGCAGCCGTACGCTCCCATTGATTGCCCTTCCAGGCGATGACGGACCAGGCATACCCTTGGCCCTCAGCTCCAGCACCATGACCGCGCAAGCGCAGGAGTCGATCCGACGCGATGACATCTTCCGTACTCTTCACGGGACGGACATCTGGAAGCGGTGCATGCTTGAGCAGAATAAGTCCAGCATCAGCAAGTGGGTCTTTGAGCATCGCGAGACAGGTGGAGGCCTTGATCGTCTCCTTGGGGCCCAGCCGGAAGACGCGTTCCGCCGCGAGGTTGTCATGGCTGTCGGTCCGGTCCATCAAATCAACAACCGTAAGCTCGGCATGAAAAGCGGAAAGCGACAACCTTTCCAGCATATCCATCTCAACATTTTCACTCTTCTTTGGGCCTCCGTCCTTCTCAATACCCGAGTTATCCGGTGTTTCACCTGTTTTCAACGTGTTGGATGTTGGATGTTCGATGTTCGATGTTCGATGTTCACTTCCCAAAATTTCAAGGCGACAGGTCACTGCGGGGCAATCGGCAAAGAGCTGGAGATGCCAACGATACCCACGTCCATCACTTCCGAGCACGGTCAGTGCTCCTCGGCGCGAGGGAGCCTCGACAGGGTCGCCCGGAGTCGCATCGTCAGCCCATGTGACCTGCAACGGCGGCTTGGGAGCGCCGTTAGGCGGCACGAGTCCAGGTTTATTGTCAGGTTTGAGCCATTCGTGACCCTGAAAATTGAGTGACTGGGGTACGGGCAGACCGTTCACGAGCTTCCAGCGACGACTGATGAGTCCATTATCAGCCCGCACCTCGTTGTCACGGAAAAAAAGTTCTGGCGATGGTACAGCCGAGACCCCTGCTGGCGCTAATAGCAAGCCGCAGAGAAGCCCTAAATAGATTCGTTTCATGAGAAGCTCCTGAAGCCGACTTACTCCGGCTGGGTGGTGTAACCAAAGAGCGCACGAAGTTCGGGGATGTGTTCTTCGTAGATACCACTGGGATCTTTTTGATATTTTATATCTCCTCATGAGTTAAAAAACTATAGCGCATTCCTGTTAAGAAATCAAAACTAAAGTCGGGGGGTTGTCCTCTTCCAACAAAATTCGCGACACCGCTAGCTTTCTGATTGACTTTTTAGCCGTCCATGCTTAATGTGGGCTCTCACATTATGAAAGAGAAGCGCCTTAACAAACTCTCCTTAAGAGCAGGGTTTTTAGATTTTCTGACACGTGGACAGTGGTTATTGCCCATGCATGAGCTCTCCACGCCACGGCGCTTGGCTGTAAAGGCATTGCGCTTTGTGAGCCTTGTTCTGCATGGCTTTCAGAGGCATCGCTGCCCGTTGCATGCCGCATCCCTTACTTATTACTCCTTGATGGCCATGGTGCCCGTCTTGATCTTGGCCCTCGGCTTGGCCCGCTCCCTCGGGGGCGCTGACCTCCTGCGCCAACAGGCCAGCACACATCTCGACCACTGGCTCAAGCAGATGGAGAGCCCTGTCCAGCAAACCAGTACCAACAGCCCTGCGCGCTGGGGTGAAAAGACCCCGGAACAGGCTGAAGTCGTCCGGCTCTTTGGCCAGCAGGCTCGCGAGGTGACAGACAAGCTCTTTGAGCATGTTCAGCAAATTGACTTTCGAACCCTCGGCCTTATCGGCCTTTTGGTCCTGCTCTGGACCGTGATTGGCCTGCTGGAGAAAATCGAGAACAGCTTTAACGAAATCTGGGGGGTCACCCAAGGGCGAACGCTGGTTCGTAAGTTTACTGATTACACGAGTGTGAGCCTCGTGCTCCCAATCTTGATCGTGGCGGCCTCCTCCATTCCTGTCGCCTCTCACATTATTGAGGTCATGAACCATACGCTAGAGGGTGTCACCCCGGAGACGGTTCGCAGTTTTATGGGCGGTTCCCTCCTGAAAACCCTGCTTCCCCTGACACTCGGCACCTTGATGTTCGCCTTCCTGATCGGGTTCATGCCCAACGAACGCGTGAAGCTCCAGCCTGCGCTTATCGGTGGCTTTGTGACGATGCTTCTCTTCGTCGCTTGGCTTAAAATCTGCGCGATGCTGCAGATTGGCATTGCCGGCAACAGCATGGTCTACGGCGGCTTTGCGATCCTGCCGATCATCCTGCTCTGGTCCTACACCAGTTGGCAAATCGTGCTGATCGGCGCGGAGATCGCCTTTGCAGCCCAGAACCGCGATACCTACATCTTGGAACAGTATGCAGCAAAAGCCAGTCCGCGTACCCGTGTCATCCTTGCCTGCGCCATCTGCGCCGAGGCTTCCAAACGCGCGGCTGACCCAGAGGCAGACCCCTTTGAAGCCGAGACCTTTGCCCGTCAACAAGGGATCCCCTATGGACTGGTGCGCGATGTCATTGCCAAGCTGGAGAGCAACCATGTCCTTGCCAAAGTCGCAGGCGAAGAGGAACAGTATTTACTCTGCCATTGTGACGAAGGAACCACTCCAGACAAGATTATCACGCTCTTCTTGGACGACGGAGAAGCGGCGGCGGTCCTAGGGGTCGGGCGCCTAAAAGGTGAGGGGCAAGCGGTAGATACGTTGTTACAATCGCTGGTCTCCACACACTTCAACAAGCCCTTACACCATTTTTTAGAACAAAAAGAACGTTCTGCTGAAATTTGAAATTCCGAAACAGGGCGGATTCTGCTATATTTTAAACATTATGGAAAAGAGGGATTTTAGGCCGGTACGCAAGACGTTTCCGGTAAATGCGCTGATCGAGGGTAGACGCGTCCTGGTTGTCGGGGGCGGACGCGTGGGGCAGCGCAAAATAGAGTTATTACTGGATGCCGGCGCACGCGTTGAGCTGGTCTGTCCGGAGTGTGTCGCGGAACTGCTCGAACTCTCCGCTGCCGGCCGTATCACCCACCACCCACGTTATTTTGAGGATTCGGATATTTCCGGCGCGACCCTTGTCTTCGCTTGTACCGACGATAAACATGTGAACCGACATATTCTCGAAATAGCTCAGCTGGCCAAGGTTCCCTGTTGCTGTGCCGATGGCAATTGGTCGGAGGGCGACTTCGTGACGCCCGCCATCATTCGCGCCGGCGAGGTCCTGATCGCAGTCTCCACCAGCGGTAAATCCTGCGTCCAATCCCGGCTCATCAAGGACAATCTGCGCAAGCATCTGGATTCCATTGAAAGCTCGGACCTGGTCGTTCTTGGCACCAGCCATGCCTATCTCGGAACTGCCGAACGTGCCCCCTATCACCTCCTGCTTCGGGAGCGCGAGGAGCTGGGCGAGATGATCCGCCAAGTCTGGGGGGTCCATGAGTTTTTCATCCTGAATACCTGCAACCGGATCGAGATCATCGCCGCGATCTCCAAAGAGGCGGGCACCTGTGGCATCCTCCGCAGACTCATGCGCTTTGACCAGCTTCGCCCGGACCTCTACTATCTGAAACATGGTTTTGAAGCCTTCTCTCACCTCTGTAAGGTCACTGCAGGCATGGACTCCCAGGTCCCGGGTGAAGTTCATGTGGTCGCCCAACTCAAGGATGCGATTGAGGAGGCCATCACCCGAGGCTGGGCAGGTTCGCTCATCCGAGGACTCTGCGACTCTGCCCTCCGTGTCTCAAAAGATATCCGTTCCGAACTCGGTACCTTGCTAGAGGTCTCGGAGATCGAGGATGTCGCACTCCGTTACCTCCAGTCCCGGCAGCAGAACCCCGGCAAGGCGCTTGTCATCGGCTCGGGCGTCGTAGGACGTGGCGTTATCAAGGGCTTACTGGAGCGTGGTTATTCCTGCACCTGGGCTTACCATGTCAATAAACCTGAGGCCCCTGAGCAGGTCCGCGTCGTCCAGTTTGATTCCTTGCCCCACGTCCTGCCAGAGATGGACGTTGTCATCACTGCGGTTAACACCCCCTTCCCGGTCGTCACAGTGCCGGCGCACAAGGCCTGCCTAAATCCCAAGGGCGCGCTCTTGATTGACATCGGCATTCCGAGAAATGTGGACCCGTCCTTTGACGCCTGCGACCCCAAGATCAAAGTCGCTGACCTGGACGAACTGAAGCGCTGGTTCCGCGAACAGAACGGCTCTTTGGAAAAGGCTCTCTCCGTTTGTGACAACGTTCTTGAGGCCAACCGGGAGAGCTACGAGCGGATCATCAAGAGTCTCCGTGGCGAGTAGCGGGCAGCAGTTCTAAAGTTCTAAAATGCTAAAGTTCTAAAGTTGGCTGTTGCCGATCGGAGGATTATGAGTACTGTAGACCTAAATTCTGTAGAGGCCTTTCAAATCCTGGTTGAAAACTTTCCGGACATGATCCACTCCGTGGACGCGGAAGGCAAGATCGTCTATGTCAACAAGATGGCCTCCCGCCTGCTGGGCTACACCCCCGACGAGTTGCTGGGCATGAATATCCGCCAGCTCTATCCCCAAGAGATCCTTGAAGCGGTCGAGGCGGGCTTCACCGAGGTGAAGCAGAACAAAAGCGAGAAGCATATTGAGAGCCAGTTTCTGGCCAAGGATGGCACCCGCATACCTGTTGAATTACGGACGCTGGCCATACGGGACGAGCAGAAGGTCTTCATCCGAACGTTTACTGTCTCGCGCGATCTGCGCAAGTTTAAGGAGATGCAGGATCATCTGATTCATGCCGGACGCTTGGCCGCGATCGGTGAGTTGGCCGCAGGCGTGGTCCATGACCTCAACAACCCTCTGACCGCCATCGTCATGGTCGGCGACATCATGAAGAAGAGCCTCGAGAATGCGGAGGCAACGAGTCACGATCTCCGCGACCAGACTGGTCAATTCGCAGAGATCATCTCGGATTCCGCAGGTGTTATGGCTGGTATCACCACGCGCCTGCGTGATTTTGCGCGAGGGGTGAAGGAGCAACATCAACCTGTTGACCTCTTTGAACCGATCCATGATGCGCTCTTTATCATGGACCACCGGTTGCGCCATGCCAACGTGACGGTCTCTCAGAAGATCGCCAAGAACCAGCACTGGATCATCGGCGATCGCAATCAGATCGTTCAGGTTTTTCTGAACCTCTTCGGCAATGCCTGCGATGCGATGGACGAGCGCGAGACGCGCACCTTGTCCGTTGAAGTTGCACCCCTATCAATGGACGAAAATCCTTTCTGGTGCTGCACCGTCAAGGATACAGGCATGGGCATTTCCCAAGATAACCAGGAACGCGTCTTCGCATCCTTCTTTACAACCAAGCCGCGTGGCAAGGGCACGGGCCTCGGACTCAGCATCGTCTCCACCATCGTCAGCGAACACGGCGGCTCCATCCGTCTCGAATCCGAAGTCGGCCAGGGCACGACCTTCTTTATCCTGCTTCCGTGCCGATAAGTTCCTGGAATGGTGGAATAAAGGAATGCTGGAATGTTGTTTTGGAGGGACGTGCTCCGTCACGTCCGCTACTGTAATCGGCCACGACAGAGCGTGGCCCTCCAGACTGCTCGGCATGTTCTCCCGCATTATTCCATCATTCCACCATTCCATTATTCCTCGTCCCCCATTCCATCGTTGCGCCGATGGAGCGGTTTTTGATATAGTCAGCCTCTGAATTGTATTTGGGACATCTTTTTACAGAACCTGCGAAAGAGAAAAAGCGTATGAGCGATCAAAAAAATAATGACCTTGATTATCATGATTCAACCCTCGACGATGTCAAGCAGCTCGGCTTTTTGGCGGCCCTGAGCAGCCTGGGCTTAGCCTTCTGGATCGTCGGCGGCATGGAGATGATCGAGCGCCTGGCCTTTTACGGTGTGCGCTCGGTCTCGGCCATGTATGTGACGCGCGGTCAGTCGGACGGTGGCCTGGGTGTTTCGATGGCCACCTATGGCACACTCCTCTTTGTGTGGAGCTCGATACAATCGGGTGTCTCCGTCTTCATCGGCGGCATCGCGGACCGGTACGGGGCTAAGAAGACCATCATCTTCGCGACGACATTCCAGTGCCTCGGGTATCTGATTATGGCCGGTTTCCAGAGTTTCTGGGGCTATTTAGTCGGTGTCATGTTCCTGGCCTTCGGCACCGCGGTCTTCAAACCCGGCATCCAGGGCTCCTTGATCCACTCCTGCACCCGCCGCAACAGTTCCGTCGCCTGGGGCCTCTTCTACCAGATTGTGAACATCGGCGGCTGGATCGGTCCGCTGATCGCGCTCCAAATGCGCCAGGTCGCATGGACCTATGTCTTTCTCATTAACGCAGGCGTCATCTGTTGCAACTTCCTCTTCCTGATCTTTTTCCGGGAGCACGGGCAGGAGGCGCGCCTGGAACGCCGCGCCCAGATCAAAGCTGGAACCGTGAAGGAGAGTAGCCTCTTCCTTGACTCCCTCCAGGAGCTGAAGAAGCCTCACCTCTACCTCTACCTCCTGATCTTTACGGTCTGGTGGTTCATGTTCCCGATGCTCTGGGACGTACTGCCCAAGTATGTCGATGACTGGGTCAACACCCAGGCGATCATCGCGACGCTCTTCGGAGATGGGGTGCAACCTGGCAGTGTCTTCCGCTTCCTGCTGGGGATGAGCAAGGATGGCGTGCGCATCGAGCCCGAGGGCATCGTGAATCTGAACTCCTGTATGATCATGTTCACCTGCTTCATCTTTGCAAGCATCAGCGCCAAGATGCGCGCGACCAGCAGCATGGTTCTTGGAACCGTTCTGGTGGTGGTGGCGCTCGCGCTCTTCGGTTTTTCAAACCTCGCCTGGTTCGGCGTCTTCGCCATGGTGGTCTTCAGTGTCGGCGAAATGCTGGCGAGTCCGAAGTTCAGCGAGTACCTCGGCAACATCGCGCCACCGGACAAGAAGGCGATGTGGATCGGCTTCTCCCAGGCGCCCATCCTGATCGGCGCGACCATCGAGGGCAAGGTCGGTCCGCTCCTCTATCACCACTTCTCGTCAAAGGACACCTTTGCGCGCGAAATGTTGCTCACCAAGGGGCTTGACGCCTCTCAGGTCACGGAGGAGGTGCTGAAGCCCGGTGAAGCATTCCACAAGCTCGTGGAGGTCACCGGCCAGACGCCTGATGTCCTGACGAGCCAACTCTATCAGGCGCACAGCGTCGGGACAACCTGGTATATCTTTGCGGCCGTCGGCGCTGTCGCGGCTGTATTGATCTATCTTTATGGCCGCTGGATCTTCAAACTGTCGCAAGACCAGAAGAGAGCCAGCAAAGTTTAACCCTGAAAAGAACATTGGTAATTAACCACAAAGAACACAAAGAGCGCAAAGAAAGAAACACATAGAACGGTGTTACATTTTATCTGTTTTCTCTGCGTTCCTTGCGTTCTCTGCGGTTAATATTCTTACTTCTGTGCTTTTTGTGGGTTTTGTGGTTCCTGTTTTGAAGGAAAAGTTTCCAGACAGGTGCGCGACTCGAGGCGCAGCTGCTCGACCAGACGTTGCTCGGGCGCGACACCGCCCGTGATAAAGGCTTCGCAGGTTTCGCTCTCAAGGCGCATCAGGGTCCAGACCTGCTCGGTCATCCCTGCGCCCAGCTTGTCCACCCAGTGATCCTCGCCGCCAATCAAACTATACAACGGCGCCTGGAAACAGTCCTGCGCGAGCCTTCCTTGATGCGCCAGCAAGGGCGTTGAGATTAAGAAGGCGTCTGGTTTTTCGCCCAACAGGTCAATGGCCTCAAAAAGTTCAGCATCCAAACGCGGATCATACGCTCCGCAGAGCGTGGCCAGCGTCAGGGCTGCGCCCTGAGAAGGATTGCTTGTCTTGGCAAGGCGCGCGATCATGGAGAGCAGCAGGCGGTGATCGAAGAGAGCGTTGATGAATCCCGGCAATCTCTGCAAGAGCGGCCATGTTGTGCCAATCCAGAAACGGAGGGCACCATAACAAACCGGGATCTCGGGCCTCTCGGCAAGCGGCAGATAGACGGGAATTGAAAAGACAGTATGTCCTGCTTGAGAGAGGGTCTCCAGCAGATGACGATCCCTTAAACAATTCTCACACTGAAAGCCATTGGCTGTCCCAGGTCTTAACCAAATAATTCGCATATTCGCCTTCAAGTATACTTTTTGAATACTTTTTCGCTAAGATCGCTATTTGGGTGAAGGACGGCGTGCCTGCGCTATCGGCGAATACGCCGACGGCACAGCTCGTCCTTCACCCAGAGTCAGCACGTGAGCCTCCGGTGCTTGCACGAGATAAGCCCCGGCGGTATTCCGCCGCTCGCGAGGGCTTTCCGTGCAAGCACCTCTCATAGCGATCTTCGCGTAAAACATTCTTTGCATTCGTGTTGTTCGTGTCATTCGGATGCTAAAAACACTCCGTCGCCTAGCCAACGACAATGACATCAAATTCGGCTTTGTAGTCCACCCCTGGCAGATCCGAGGTGACGAGGAGTCTCCAATAATAACTTTCATTGCCACGATCCTCGGTCACATGGCCGCCGGTCAACTCAAAATGGAGGATCACCTGCGTTAATTGCTCGCCGGCAGGGGAACCGCGACTCGTCATCTCCCCGGACCAGATAACATCGTGATGTGTATGCCGATGCTTTCCAGAACCTGTCGTGTAAAGATGCGTGCAGGTGAGCCGCCCCTTGAAATCACCTTCAACAATCCTGGGGATCAGCACGGTTGCATTCATGCGATCGCTGAGCCGGATAGACGGGGAGAGCATCAGTTCGCTGACACCGAACTTCGTAAAGCGCAGCCACGTATAGAGACCATAAACGATCAGCACGACACCGGGAATAAGAAAGAGCCCGAGATACCACATCGAAGCAATGCTTCCCGTAAACAGTAGAGCCTTCCAGTTCACCCAGAATACAGCAGCAAACATGGCACCCCCGCTTAAGAGCAGCGCACGATGAACCCCTGAATGGCGCATCCGCACTTTGCCATTGATCGGGCGTTTTCCGCTTGCAGAAAACACAATCCCGGACATAATCCCTATCGCCGCCCCGCCGAAAAACACGACAAAGAGTAACTGGAAGCCTATCATCTCTGGGCGCAGGTCCCGAATCAGAACAGCATCATACGGATTATTCGGGTTCACCCAGCAGGGAAGCGTCTTTTTACTGAGGCGCGCACTCTCTAACTGATAAAATATCCGCTGATGAAAATTGCCCATATTGTCATTTCCGTCTAAATAAAACGTAACCTGGTCCGAGCGATGTTTTTTGGAGTTGACCGTATAGGCGAACTGTCCTGTCACGCAATACGTGCGTCCCCCCTTACTTCCACGATGGCTTTTCAGGGTGCACGATAGGATCTCAGCAGGCGTCTCTGTCCAGGACTGTGCGGCCTCAGCCTTGTTGATCGCATTGACGGTCTCGCTTCCCATCCAGAGTCCGAACCCTAAAAAAGGGATCATAAACAGAAATATGAAAATGTTACTTTTGGTCATCGCTCTCCTCTCACAGCCTGATAACAGACACACATATCAAAGGCAAAACTATGTTTCAGAATCTTACCAAAGCCGGCCTGGAGTAGCAAGGCTTCCAGCTCCTGCGCAGAGGGCATGGCTTGCATGGAGCGCATCAGATACCGATAGGCATGGGGTTGCCCCGAGAGCCAGCCGACTAGGGGTGCCACACTCAACTGATACGCTCTAAACAACGCCTGTTTCAAGGGCGTGCCCGGTTGTGTCGCCTCCAGCACAATAAGGCGCCCTCCGGGCTTCAGGACACGGACCATCTCAGACAAGGCCTTCGGCATATCACTGAAATTGCGCAAACCGAATCCGACCGTCATTGCGTCGAAGCGGTTGTCCTCAAAGGGCAAAGCCAGCACATCGCCTTGCTGGAAGGTCGCGGCGTATCCTCGTGTACGTGCCAGCCTGAGCATCTCCTCTGAAAAATCGAGGCCCACAACCTTGCTTGCCGGACTCGCCTTCAGGATCGCATGGACAAAGTCGCCTGTCCCGCACGCCACATCCAACACCTCGCCTGGCGGGTTCTGACGAAAGGAGGCAACCGCCGCACGTCGCCAGCCTTTTGCAAGTCCCAGGGAGAGCAGGTCGTTGCCCCGGTCATAAACAGGCGCAAGGGTGTTGAAGACGCGCTGCAGTTGCAACGCCTTGGTCTCGTTCGAGGAGGGCTCAGGCTTTATTGAATCAAGTTTCATAGATAGAGCATGTTAATTAAATGTGTAGTCCCTCACAGAGGCACAGAGGGCACAGAGAAATATCTATCCCGAATGAAAGATAAAGACCTTTTATGCTACCTTGTTCCGTAGATGCTTGATACTGCAATTGGATTCCTCTGTGAACTCTGTGGGCTCTGTGAGAAAGAAACGGCTACCCTTTTTAAGAAAATGCTCTAGAAGATCAACAAGCTAACAACCAGCAGGAGGCAGAAGAGGAAGTGGCAGCCGGCGGAACGCTCTTCGAGGGTCTCGACGCGCTGACGCTTGATGGCGTCACGGGAGAGCATGAACGCGAGCGGAAGGGCGAGGAAGGGCGGAAGGAACGCATACCCCGGAGGATAGAGCACCATCAGCAGGATCAAGAGCAGAAAGGGTATCATGTTCAGCAGAACATAGAGCCAAAAGGCGGCCTGTTCGCCGATCAGGTGCGAGAAGGTCTTGATCTTTGCCACACGATCAGTCGCAATATCCCTGAGATCGTTACCATGCAGGATGGCGGCAACGAGACAGCCGACCGGCAAGGAGAGCAAGAGCGCTTTGACTGAGAAACCCTGGGTGAACGCATAATAGGCGGCTAAGACTTGCAAGGGACCGGTCAGCAGAAAGACGCCGGGGACACCGAGTCCCGCATACTTGAAGACGCGCGAGGTGTAGAGGGCTGCGCCCAAGATGCCTGCCAAGGCAAAGAAGAGGAGCTTCCATGTCGTCAGGAAGACGATGAGCCCGGCCAAGACAACGCCGATGAAGAGAAAGCCATAACCCACGCGGAGCACAAGGGTCAACGGAAAAGGACACGGCGGCTTGTCTTTATCCACACCCGAGACACCATCCCCGTAGGTATTCAGCAAGTTAGTGGCGAGTTGAAGGGTCCAGCCGCAGAGGAGCATCAGTCCCAGGAGCAACCACGAAAAGTGTCCATCCTGATGGGCTACTACAGCACCTAGCGCCACAGGCATCGTCGTCGCAGTCAGCGACCAGATTCGCATTGTGATCAACCACGTTTTCATAAGTGGATACAGCATACACGAATCTTTGATTCCAAGGCAAGCGGAGAAGAGAGGTGAAAACTCTATAAGAGGGACTGCAGGGACGAAAGGAACTTGAGAGACAATCCTGCTAAGCATTTTACCCGGGCCGTCCCTCACGTCACTCCGGTCACTCCCGTCACTAATCACTCTCTAAGGCATCTCATCTGACGTAAACATCAAAGTAGAAAATCTTTTGTTTCGGAAACAACTACTGCTTCAAGAGCAGGAAGATGATTTTCCACAACCCCCCACACCGTTTTGATATCAACCCCGAAATAATGATGGATCAGCATATCGCGCATCCCTGCAATATCTTTCCAGGGAATGGGTTCATACTTTGCTCTGAATTCCGAGGGAAGAGCCTTAACAGCCTCACCAATGATTTCAAGCTGGCGAATGACAGCATCTTGCGTTTTACGGTCGGCCATGAAAACGACTTTTCCATCCTTTGTATATTCACGGATGGCTGCGATGGAATCGCGTATATGTAACAAGAAGACCCTGTAATCCTTCTTCATAAGGAAACGGCCTCCTTGAAAATAACCTCACGCAAATAGGGGCTGACACCATCTTCTGAGACGACATCCACTTTGCAATGGAGCATCTCCCCTACTTCCTGGGAAAAGGCAATCAAGTCCAGCAGGTCGCGTTTCTCCTGAAGTTTTACAAGAAAGTCGACATCACTATCTTCAGCGCTTTCCCCCCTCGCCAAAGAACCGAATATACGCAAGCGGTCGATTCCGTGGCGTGCAGAAATCTCTTCGATCTTGGGACGATATTGACGTATGGACGATAGTGTTCTCATCAGTATTTTAATATTACATTGTTTTTGCCCTACTTGGCAATACTCTTTATAGCCCTTTGTGCCAACAAGGGCGATCCTCCCTCCTCCCTGCTACTTCCTACTTAGAGTGCTTTATTCTCTTTGGAGAAGCACGCTCACATGCAGAGCGCGGTGAAGGTGGTGGTATAGAGATCCCCGCCGGCGACGCGCCAGGTGTCCGGGACATTCAGAAGGGTCTTCATCTCGTTGCGAATGCGCAGGGCATGGTCACGCTTGCCGGCCAATTCAAGGGCCACGATCCTAGCATAGTCGCGATAGCAGTCGCGTTGTCCCTCGGGTTGATTTTGCTGACTCAGTTGTTCCGTCATCTGCTTGGCGCAGAATTGAATGTCAGGAAAGGCTTGTCCGGCGGTGATGAAGGAGATGGCTGTCAGGGCGGTCACGGTTTCTGAGGGCGCCATGGCGGGTTTGTAGCTGACCTGGCCATCGGTCTGAGCGGTCATGCGCATCAACCAGCGAAGTCCCTTTCGCTGCGCGACTCCTGTCGTCTCCACGCCAGAGGCCTCCGCACTCTTCAACGCGCGGACCATCCACGAGGTGAGCGCCACATTCCCTTCGGGTGTCGAGGCGTAGTCCCAACTTCCATTGGCCAGCTGGGCAGAGGTGATCGCCTCAACTGCGCGCTGGATGATGGGCTTGGCTTGGAGTCTTGCCGTTGGGCAGGTCGCGAGCGCATAGGTTGTCATGGCCAGATTGTAGGCTCGGGCTTGAGGATCACCGCCCACAAAGCCACCGTCCTCGGTTTGCAGACGCCCCAGAGCGGTCATTGCCTTTTGAATCGAGTCAGCGGAGCGTGGCGAGGAGCGGTTCAAGGCCAAGACAGAGAGGGCAGTCAGTGCAGGACGGAATTGCTCATTACCGCCGTGACGGGAGGGATTCCATGTTCCATCCTTCTCCTGCTGCGCGAGCAGCCATTGAATGTCGGCAGAGGGCGCTGTGCGAGAGGAGAGAATAAAAGCGCCTGCCGAGAGCAAAATCGCAAGGCTTGCTGCAACACCCACCCATGACGTACGCCAGATGGGAAAACGTCCTGCTGTTTTGATACGCGCCAACGTCTGACGATGAAAATCAGCCGAAGGCTCCTGTTCGGGTAGGGAACGCAAGCTTTTCACCAGAGACTGGTAGGCTTCCGCATCAGGGAGCTCTTCGATATGGTGTTGAATATTCATAGTCACTCTCGTTTCAAAATCGTTCGCAACTGGGACAGCGCGTTAAACATGCGCGACTTCACCGTACCCTCGGGAATCTCCAGGATCTCCGCGATCTCCGAATAGGGCAACTCCTGATAGACCCCCAGCTCCACCACCAGTCGCATCGCCTCCGGCAACTGGGCCAATGCCTTCTGCACATCCGCGACATCGCGTGAGGCCACCTCGTCAGCGGCAGAGGGGGCGACATTTCCAGCAGTCTCCAAGGCCACCGAGTCGGTCAGCTTTTTTCTGCGCGTCCGCTTGCGAAGCTCATCAATCCAGACCTGCCGTGCGAGCAGGAAGAGAAAGGTGGATACTTTCGCCCGTGGCTGATAGCGATAACGGTACCGATAGAGCCGAAGGAAAGTTTGCTGCGCTAAATCCTCGACATCATATTGAACGCCCATGCGGAGGAAAAAGTTCAGAACTTTCTTTTGATAGGCAGTCACGAGTTCTGAAAAGGCGGCCTCGTCCCCATCGCGGACACGAAGCATCAACGCCGCATCAGGGTCGGCAGATACCGGAATCTCTATGTCGTCAAGGGCCATGTTTTTATTCTGTCAGCGACTTCACTGTGCTTCAAGCAAGGTCGCGAGAAAATCAGGGTGCGCAGTGCCAAGCTTTTCAACCATATAGAAGGGAATATTGAGAATTTTACTCTCATACTCTCTTCCGTCAGGCATCCTGCCGGAGGCACTTACCAGGGATGGTGGCTCTGAATTGATCTTGATGGCGAAGTGGCGATTTTTTTCTAACGTGAACTGATGGAGTGAGCGAAGATGCCCCGTTTTTCCCGCTTTCACCTCGACGGGAATGATGTGCTGTCCACAGGCGATCACATAGTCCACTTCTGCATTAGATGTAGCCTTTTCGCGCAACCAATAGTGAAGTTCAGGTTGCTTGTAAGAAGGCTGGCGATAAAGCAGGTGCTGCCCAACAAACTGCTCACTCAGTTGGCCAGCATTCACCAGCATTAACTTCTCCACGGTGGGAATATCCGTCATGGAGAGACCGCACGCACTGAGCAAAAGGCCGATATCAAGGAAGAGCGGTTTGAAGGTGCTTTCATCTATCTCTGCTCCAAGCGGAATACCGTTACAGGAGGTATGATGGACGAGGTAGCAGATCTTCGCGAGCGCGAGCATGTGCAAAGCTTTGGATAGCTCCTGAGCCCTTATGTCACGCGAAATGTTTACATATTTAAGTTTTCGTCCAACTAGTTTGGGGAGAGCCTCATAGACCGTGAGAATATGCTGGATGTTAACTCTTTTTCCATATTTACTGAAGTCATCCTTAAACGTAGCAAGTAGGCTATCCTTGATCAGGTCGCACGCTCGGAAAGACTGCGTTTTCGCAAAAGTGGCAACACTCTCGGGCATTCCGCCGACGACACTGAAGGAGGCGACCAGCTCAGAGAGTTTGGTATGCAGGGCAACTGGGATTTCATCTCCTATATGGAAGTCTTTGATAAAGTCCCACAACCTTTCATGACCGGTTGCCAGCAGAAACTCAGAAAAGTTCATCGGCCCCAGATGAAGATACTCAATCCTTCCTACAGGCATGGAGAAGTCGTGCTGTTCAAGGGTGAAGTCCAAGAGGGAGCCCGCGGCGATCACATGCAAATTAGGAAGCTTTTCATAGAAGTAACGGAGCTTCGCGAGCAGTTGAGGGGCCGATTGGATTTCATCGAGGAAGAGAAGCGTCTTCCCCGGCTCGATAGAGAGTCCGAGGTGTAACTCTAATAGACGCACGGTTTCCAAAGGGTCGGATTTGTCGAAGTAAGGAGCCACGCCCGGATCGGCGTCCAAGTTGACCTCCGCAAACGATTCGAAGCTCTGTTTTGCAAAGTCTCGCACCAAGTGGGACTTACCCACCTGTCGCGCACCACGGATGACAAGAGGCTTGCGGCTCTCTCTTGTCTTCCAGTCTTTAAGGTACTCCATTGCGGAACGTTGCATCCTGAACCTCCTTGAATACGCATAATCATAACTGATCCGTACTCCATAAGCAAGGGAAAGTGATATTATTATGGGTAACTTTGTCAATAACTATGATATTATTATGGGTAACTTTGTCAATAACCGCCTAAAGGCGGAACTCCAAACAAATGCCAGCCCCAGAGCCTGAGAACCAAGTCGTCCGCTGAGTTGCATTAGCAAAGGGGTACGGACTTCTTGCCACGCCGTTTTATCCACCGT
>CAYWNP010000031.1:0-20272 GCA_964459675.1 uncultured Akkermansia sp.
CTACAGCGGAACACCGTCGAAATGAGTGGTGGTGTTCGGGCTGTAGTTAATAGTCAGTCGCAGGACTTGCTTAAAGTAAAGAATGAGTTTTTCCGACTCGAAGTCAACAACTCTCCCTCCTTTTGTCCTGTCTTCGGAGATAAAGACAAGGTGAAACCCTGGTGGTATGACCGCATCTGGGACAGAAGGAGTCATCCAGAATCCAATCAGCGTACCTTTTACCTCTTTCCATGTATGTTCTTTGGCTAAAGAGGTGGCTTGACTGAAGGTTTTGCAGGGGGGCTCCTGTTTCTGATTGCATGAGACTGTGATGGAATTGAAGGTGCCTTCAACTTGAAGCGCACGGATGCACGGGTTGGTGGCGTAGTGGCTCGTGAGCGCCTTCTTAAACTCCCTATAAGAGGCGACATTTCGCATGGTGAAACGCTTCTCCACATCGAACAGCATGCAGGAGCCTAAGAGGAGTTTAGCAGAATCCAAGGGAGCGACAACCGTGCCGTCACTTTTGGCTTGAAAGACGGCTCCATTGAGCAATATCGCTTCGCCGTCAAAGTTTTCAAAAATTCCATGCCCGAAGTTCCCGATGCTTTTGAACTGCCCAACCGTGATCGTACTCTTGTAGTTCCCTGCTTCGAGGTGAGCCAATGGAGCGGTTTGGTAAATAGATTGCCGGTCGAGGATGTGCACAACGGTTGTCGTGTTGCACCCTGTGAACCCCAGGATCAGCAGGCAGAGTAAAAGAACCGCTCGTTTTACTTGGGTGACATTCATCGTGCACGATCCCTTAAGCTTGTGTGTTTATAACTGGGGTAATTTTTTCCGCACAAAGCCACGAAGCCACAAAGAAATTTAAGAAAATTAAATTATTTCTCTTCTTCGTGCCTTTGTGCCTTTGTGCGATACAGTTATTCATTTGTAAATTCCCGGGTCTAGGGTGGCGAGCTTAGTCGCAACTCAGCAGATGACGAATCTCTTCCGTATGGCGGACAGGGCGTAGCGTTTTAATGTCCACAATCGCATGAACCGTGTGTCCGCTGACTAGAAGCTTCTCGCCCCGCTTGACTTCACAATGAATGGTCAAGCGAACCCCTTTGAGGCCCTCGACCCAGGAAGTGAGCTCCAGCAAATCGTCGTACGTGGCGGGGGCATGGTAGCTCAGGTGCGCCTCCGCAACGGGCAGCGCATAACCCTTGGCTTCAAGTTCTTTATAGGTGACACCCGTCTCCCGGATGAGTTCATTTCGGCTACGTTCGAAGTAGGCCAGATAATTGGCATAATAAACGACTCCCATCTGATCTGTGTCAGCATAGGGAACTCGGTACTGGATGGTGACTCGTCTGGGTTCGCTCATTTTTTTACTATGCCATAACTCCCTTCCGTTCGTCAAGCCTTCGCCATGATGTCCGGAGTCTTTACATTCAGAGATTAAACGCGTAGAATATCAAAATAATAAACATGGGAGATAAGTAACGTATGCGTACGATAAGTCGAGGTTTAATTGCAGGCGTCGTTCTTTTGAATTTTCAGGCGTGGGCTATTTCCGGACGTTATGTGCGAGTGGATATTCCCGCAGCGCAGGCAACCTTGTCGCTCGCCGAGGTCCAGGTCTTCAGCGGTACAGAAAATGTGGCACACAAAGGGAAGGCCTTGCAAGTAAGTACGGCGCATGGTGGCGATGCCGCGCGTGCGGTGGATGGTAATACAAATTCGGATTGGGCCAAAAACTCGACCACGCATACCGATGAAAATATTGAAAATCCGTGGTGGGAGGTTGATCTGGGGAGTGTAAAAGCAATCGACAAAATCATCCTCTGGAACCGGGAGGGCTTTGAAAGCCGTCTGAACAATGTCCGCGTGATGATCCTGGATGACAAAAAGATGGTTCAATGGATCGGGGAGATCAAAACCGCCAAGATGGAGAATGTGCTTGAAGTCGAGGCGGGTGTGAGTCATCCGCTACTTGGTAAAACGCTTGCCGCCTTGAAGCCACCCGAGGTCCCGAACCGTCGCCAGCTTGCCGCCCTGACGCTTTTTAATCCTGTGGCGATGGAGCGCTCCCTTTCGACATTTGCCAGAAAATATCCAGAGGCTTATCGCAATAAGACCGAGCTCCTGGTTGAGCTGGCAACCTTGTCCGCTGAGGCCAAGCAGGTGGCCGCTCCGAATCGCGATGCCGTGGCCCAAAAAATCTTTGACTTTTCCGTGAAGGTCTACAGCCAGCATCCAGCAATGAAAACCTTTTCAGATATTCTCTATATCCGCAGAAACAGCGGCAAGCAGATGGGCATGCCGAACAACTGGCAGGGCAATTCCTCGACCGCCGTCTCCGGGTATGACAACGAACTCGTGCGTTCTTCCCTCTTCCGTACGGAGGGCACAGAGGTTAAGACGCTCTACAAGAGCGAACATTTTGTGGGCGATTTCGATCTGGATTTTCAAGCGGAAAAGGTCGCCTTTTCCACACGTAAGGCCAATGGCGCAGGGTGGGGGGTTTCTGAGTTGCGCCTGGATAGACCCGGAGAGATCAAGGAGCTCACGCCTGACATTAAGGACATTGACTATTACGATCCGATGTATCTGCCCAATGGCCGGATGTTTATGATCGGGTCGAGTGGCTTTCAGGGGGTGCCCTGTGTCGGGGGCGCGGACTATGTTGGAAACTTGCTCCTCAGATACGAAGATGGCAAGATGCGTCGGCTTAGTTATGACCAGGACAACAACTGGTATCCCGTGATGCTGCCGAATGGACGCTGCCTCTATTTGCGCTGGGAATATGCGGATAGCGCGCACTATTTCAGTCGCGTACTGATGACCATGAATCCGGACGGTAGTGATCAGCAGGAATACTATGGGTCCAACTCCTACTGGCCGAACTCCTTGTTCTACGCACGTCCCTTGCCAGGTTCGTCGACCAAGTTTGTAGGCATTGTTACTGGTCATCACGGTGTGGCCCGGAAGGGACGACTCTATCTCTTCGATGTCGGACAAGGGCGACATGAGGTGGATGGTGTGGTGCAGCAGATCCCTGGGTACGGAAAGAAAACGGTGTTGCTGCCAATCGATGCGAGTAAGTCCGACACTGCAACGGAACACTACACGTATGTGCGTGACGGACTTGCGGATGACGCCAAGCAGTTCTTTCTCCATCCCTTCCCGATCTCGGATGATCTCTTCCTCGTCTCGATGCAGGACCTAAAAGTTGGAAAGAATTTCATGCTGACCCTCGTCGACCTCTATGACAATCAGCTGCCGCTGGAAGTGGATGGCAGTTACCATATTTTGGAACCCTTCCCCGTGAAGAAGCCGGAGCAGCCTGCCCCCATCCCTGACCGTGTCAATCTGGAAAAAACCAATTGCACAGTCTATTGCGTGAGTGTCTACAATGGCCCTGGCCTTGCAGGTGTTCCCAAGGACAAGGTGAAAAAAATGGGCGTCTTTTATTATGAATATTCCCCGCGCAATATTGGCGGACACTATACCATCGGCATGGAAGGTCCCTGGGACCCGCGCGTCATGCTGGGTACCGTGGAGGTGGAGACGGACGGGTCATTCTTGTTTGAGGCGCCTGTGAATGTGCCAGTGGCGGTGATTCCGTTGGATGCGGAAGGTAAGAGTATGCAGATGATGCGCTCGTGGTTTGTGGGGATGCCAGGGGAGATGCTCTCCTGCATTGGCTGTCACGAACAGCAGAATCGTGTTTCAGCCAACCAGAAGACCATTGCCTCGCGTAAGAAGCCTCAGCAGATCCAGCCGTGGTATGGACCGCGTCGGGGTTTCGCCTTTGAGCGCGAAGTGCAAAACGTATTGGAACGCCGTTGCATCGGTTGCCACAATGATACGACAACGGTTCGTAACGCCCTTAGTCAGAAGATCCCCAGCTTTGTGAACGGCAAGGGAGAGGGGGGCTTTTCAAAGTCCTATCTGGCTTTCCATCCCTATTTCCGCCGCAACGGTCCCGAAGGCGATTATCATTTGTTGACGCCCTTGGAGTTTCATGTGGATGCCTCCGAGCTGGTTCAGTTGCTGATAAAGGGACATCAGAATGTTAAACTCTCACAGGAAGAGTGGGACCGTATCACGATGTGGTTTGATTTGAATGTGCCCTATTACGGAACCTGGCTGGAGCGTGGTGCGAACAAGAACTGGGTCACTCGCCGCCGTGAGTTTGACAAGGAATATGCCAACAACCCGTTTGATCCTGATGCGATTGTCAATCCGTATACGCCTGTCGCCTTCGTCGAACCGGAGAAGCCTACGTCATTGCCGCAGGTGCAGCAACCGCTCGTGCTGAAGGTCGAACCTGTCACCGGCGAGAAGGAGTTGAAGGTTGATCTTGGAAACGGCAAGGACATGACCTTTGTCCGAATCCCTGCCGGCACGTTCACCATGGGCTCGGATCAGGAGACACCGAGCGAGCGTCCCCGAGCAGGGGTGGCGATCAAGAAGCCCTTTTGGATGGGCGCCACGGAGGTGAGCGTTGAGCAATTTTGGGCCTTTGAACGGAGCCATGACAATGGTGTCTACGACATGCATTACAAAGATCAGGTCAAGCGTGGCTATTACATGAACCTCACGAATAATCCGGCGACCGCCTGTTATAAATATCCAGCCATTCGCATTTCCTGGGAGAAAGCCATGGCATTTTGTGAATGGTTGAGCAAGAAAAGCGGTAAGAAGGTCACGCTGCCGACGGAAGCGCAGTGGGAGTGGGCCTGCCGTGCCGGGACAGAGACGCCCTTGAATTTCGGCGATTTTGATGTGGACTTCTCATTGTTTGCTAACCTTGCAGGTGCGGAACGCAAGCAACTGGCGGTCTCGGGTGTCAATCCGCAACCCATGAGTAATCCGCCTCCGATCATGGACTACGAATTGCGCGATCCCCGCTTCAATGACAAGGTGTTGCATCTCGCGAACGTCGGAAGTTTCAAGCCAAACGCCTTCGGTTTGTATGACATGCATGGTAATGTCGCTGAATGGACGCGCAGTGCGTATAAACCGTATCCGTACAAGGATGATGATCGCAACAACACAAAGGTTGATGAGAAGAAGGTTGTGCGTGGCGGCTCCTGGAACGCGCGCCAGATCCGTGCCACCTCCACCTGGCGCTGGGGATATCCTGGCTGGATGCGTCCGTTTGACGTCGGGTTCCGGGTGATTATCGAAGAGTAAGTGCAAAAAGGGGTGATATGAAACCGCTGAGTTACACCATGGGATCAAAAGTTGTCCGCGCAGACGACTGCCAGGGGGTTTCGCTGGCCGCACAGGCCAAGGAGATCGACCTCTATTGCTATGGGCGTTACAAATATCCCGGCGAGAGGCTCAAAAAAGATGAGGTTCCCGGCGTTAATTCGTGCGGTTTCTGGAAGACCCTCCGTGAGCAGCACTATGGGTTGCCGCCCCATCAGAATGAGGGCATCAAGATTATCATGGCGCTCCAAGGGGAGATGCCGAGCACCATCGAGAATAATTCCTATGTGATCCGGCCCAATCAGATCATGATCACGCGGCCCTGGCAGATGCACTCGCTGGGCAACCCCTGTTTCGCGAAGGGGAAGCTGGGGTGGCTGATGTTTGATGTGGGCGTCCGCCATCCGCACCAAGCCTGGCGATGGCCGAAATGGCTGGTCTTGACGAAATCGGAGCTGGACGCGCTGGCCAAGGCGTTACGCTACAACGAAGATGCGATCCGTTCGGTCTCCCCCGACTTCACCAAGGTCTTTGTAGACTTTGTGGAGCTGGCCAAAACGCCCAACATGCTCTATCGTGGAAGTCAGTTGGCAGTCGCCGCGAATGCGCTCTTCCTCCGGTTGCTGGCTGAGCTGGAGAGCAGCCCCCCGGTCTATAATCAGGATCTTACAGATTCCCTGCGCACGGTTAAGATGTTTCTGAGTAAAATCCCGCTTCGGCTTCACGAACCGTGGAGTGTCCAGTCCATGGCGGAGGCCTGTGACATCGGCACCACCCACTTCACCAACCAGTTTATCACCTTGACGGGAGAGACCCCCGCCAAGTTTCTTCAACGGTTACGGCTTGAACGGGCCGCGGAGCTGTTAAAGACAACACCCCTAACTCTGAAGGAAATCTGTTCGAAGACAGGATTCAGCCGCGCGAGTTACTTCATTGACGTGTTTACGCAAAAGTATGGTCTCACGCCTCTTCAATATCGGAAAGGTGTTGTTTCGGCTAGCAGTAATGATAATAATCGTTGAGACCGCCTAAAGGCGGAACTCCAAACGCTGGACCAAACAGCCCGAACCAGTGCGGAGTACCGCCTTTAGGCGGAATCGTTAGCGTGTCCTAAGACGTCATGAGAATTGTTACTCGACTTGACCTCGGCCTAACAGATCAGGTAAACTCTTTGGCAATAAATGGAGATGAGATATGATGAGACAAGGACTGGTTGTTCTTCTGGCGAGCGCGATGCTCGCGTTAACAGGATGCATGTATTCGCAGGTGCGCGTGCCCCTGAGCAGCGAGTTCAGGAATACGAAGACCGTGGAGAAAACTGGCGAAGCCACTGCGCGGTCCTACCTCTGGCTGTTAGCTTGGGGAGATGCCGGCTTGCAGAAGGCCGCTGCCAATGGCGGTCTCAAGACCATGGAGTATGCAGATGTTGAAATCCTCAATATCTGTTTCGGCTTCTATATGAGCCGCACGACGATCATCTATGGAAACTAAAGTATCCAGAGTTTGTTTGTTCGCGCTGCTCCTCCTCGCCACAGGGTGCGCCTCGCCGAGCGGCTATCTGTTGACGCGGAAGGTCGAACCCTATGCGTTCCCCGAAGAAGACCGCAATCACGTGGGAACCAAGTCCTGTACGGTGGACATCACGCAGATCAAGGAGCCCTTCAGCCGGCTGAAAATAACCGTGGTCTGGACCAATCGTGCCGTGCAAGAGGCGATGAAGAAGTCGAACATGACCGAAGTTCGTTATGCGGACCTGATCACCTTCTCCGTCTTAAATAAAACATACGAACGCCGCCGTTTAGTCTTCTACGGCGAGTAATGGCCATGTCTGGCCTGAGTGTCAGCCTCCTTCGCGGATACGGCTACGGCGGCCAGGGTAAGTGTCAATAAGTCTGGAAGTGTCAGCAAGTCTTAAAAACTGATGAACCCCGAGGACTCAGAGACTGGAAGACTTTAAGACTCCAAGGGTCTTTTCAGTCCCGGGTCTTTCTTTTGAGTCTTGGAGTCTTCAAGTCTTTGCGTCCTCCAACCCAGTCAAAACCATTTTCCCAAGTCCCGCGTCCCAAGTCCCACGTCTGGTGATTTTCCACAAAATGCGCGAAATTTAGGGTTGAACGACACAATTGAATGTGTCACACTATGTGTGAAGGAGATCTTATGGCAACCAATCTTCAACTTGATAACACATTGATTAAACAGGCCGTTGAGCTTGGTGGACACAACACCAAGAAAGCGGCCGTTACGCAGGCGCTCTCCGATTATATCCGCAATCTCCAGCAAGAGAAGATGCTGGACCTGTTCGGGAAGGTGGATTTTATTCCGGGATATGATTATAAGCGGCAACGGGCAAAAGCATGAGAGTCCTCGTTGATACCAGTGTCTGGTCGCTCGCCTTGCGTCGGTCAGCGCCTGCGCAGAATCCTGATGCGGAGGAGCTGAAGCGGCTGATTAATAGCCACTTGGTGGAGATCATCGGCCCCATCCGGCAGGAATTACTTTCCGGGGTCCGGGATCATGTGCAATTTGATTTACTGGAATCCCGTCTGACGTGCTTCCCCGACCTCCCGCTGCAGGCGGAGGACTATGTGACAGCGGCTAAGATGTTTAACCTCTGTCGGTCAAAAGGTATTCAAGGTTCAAATACTGATTTCCTGATCTGTTCGGTTGCCGTAAGGCATAACTTGGCCATCTTCACCACAGATGGCGACTTTCATCTGTTTGCAAAGTGCCTGCCGATTGTCCTCTATGAATTCAAGGCACCAAACAAACCACACCTTACTCCCGCCGTCACGCAAGCACGCCGCAAGAAAAGGTGAAGCGTTAAACAGGCAGGATGCCTGTTCTCCCAGTTGCTAGCCTAGGACTCAAAGACGATGAGACTCCAAGACTCAAAACGGTCTTTCCTGTCCTTCGGTCTTCCTTTTGAGTCTTGAAGTTTTCACGTCTTGGTGTCCTCAAAACATTTCTTCGCGCTTGGTGATTCCCCCTCGCATGACAGAGGGACAGACAACCAGTTAAGAGAAAAATGGGTTCCGACAGGATGGACAGGATTTTGAGGATGAGGTGACAATATGTCTGTCCCTATGTCTTCCTCCCACAAAATCAGCATCAGGTCGGTCGCCGAAGGGAAAACAATGCTTTGCAGCCGTAACAGAAAAAGTAACAGAAAATGTTTCAACTGTTGACGTGCTTGCTTAAATTGAAAATGGGTTATTAAAATGAAAGCAACTTTTACATATTGGAAAGAATCAGACGGTCGTTACCTGGGTTATCTCAACGACTACCCTGATCATTGGACACAAGGTGAAACACTCGAAGACTTGAAGGAGCACCTGCATGATCTCATTGAAGTTTTCGGTGCCGAAGAGATTCCCGGTATTCGCAAGGTAGGGGAATTGGTGTACGCATGAAGCGGCTCGATCTCGTAAGACGGCTGGAAGAAGAGGGGTGTGTTTTGCTCCGACATGGCAGCCGACATGATATTTACCACAATCCCATGACAGGTCACTCTGAGCCTCTCCCGAGGCATCGTGAAATTAATGAATGCTCGCCAAGCGCATTCTCTCTCGACTACGCACAGCACGAAATGATTAAGTGCGAACAATTCGGTGGAGGCGACGAAATACCGCCGCCTCACCGCCGACGTTCTAATCGCGTCAGCAGCGACTGCACGACTTGATGGACGAGCTTAAGGATTTGGTTTATAAAAAAAGAGGGCGTTTATAATGTTCGATTCTTAGAAAATAAGGTAATCTTTATCCAACAGATCAGACAATGATCAAGGTGGTCGTTGTTTTGAGCTGAAATAAAAAAAGGAGTCAAAATGAAAGTGATTAAGTCAGGTTCCCCGGATCTTTGCAGGAAGGACCAACGTTTGTTGATGCGGAACTGGGTCGTGTTCAGTGTTGCGGCGTTTACTTTGTCAGGGTGGTGTATTGAAAAGAAAGAGGTGCCGCTATTGCCGGCAGATGCCATCTTTGCAGCCTACATAACCGATGCGACAAAAGATGCCAAGGTGCTGAAGCAATTTGGAACGGCTATACATGAACACCTGAAAAACGTAGACATTCCTGATGGAGCACAAGAGGCGGAGGTGAAGATCCTTAAGCAGGAGGCAGACCCTGTGGAGGTCTATTTGGGGATGAAAAGCGAGTCTGTTAAATGGGCACTTCTTTCTATGGGTAATTTGCCCCGCCCCAAAGAGGGTGAAAAAAAGGTCATGCCGAATTTCTCCATTGTGTTGTGCGGAACCTTTGACAAGGAGAAGGTGATAAAGACTTTGACGCAGAGCCTTGCTGCGAACAAGGACGGTGGCACACTGGAGGCCTCTCAGCTCAATGGGGTTCCGGTTTGGAAGCTTCAGAGTAAGAAAAATGATGTTTTTGATGGGGATGATTTCTTCATGGCGTTCTCGGGTAAAAATTTAATAATTTTCGCCTCAAATGAGAAAACGCTTCAAAATCTTTTTAATCTTTATTCAGGGAAGGCTCCCAGTCTGGCTAAGGGTGCTCCACTCGGTCGTGTCCTGGAGGTTGACCCCAACAGGGTATTCCGTATCATGTTGGTCGGCATTAAGGATTTAATCAATAGCCAGCTGACCAAGGAAGAGCTTGAGAAATTCACCTCCTTTGGTGTACAGGGCGATCTCCTGAACTCGTTGTGTGACCAGACGGTGGATATGCGCGTGGTTGACATCGGGAGTGCCATCGAGGTTGCAATAAGCTATGACTGCGCAGACGCTAAAAGCGCCCAGAAGGTTAAGGAGTTACTAATCGCGACAAAGGTTAATTTGTCTATGTTTGCGAATATGTTAGCGGCGGACAATCCCAATCTCAAAGCCATAAACCAGTGGATCGAAAAAATCCGCGTGGACGACGTTATCGGAAAGAGGGCAACAATTGCCTTTAAAATGACCCCTCAGGAGATTCAAAAGTTGAATTTCAAGAAAAGTCAGGTGGCCAAGGAAGAGAAAGCCCCTTAAAACGACCTGCCCATCACTTCATGGGAGTGTTGGGCAAAGAGCATCAACTTGCGATTGATGGGGGTGGCGACTGACATGACACCTTTTCTGGAAAGGCAGGGACAAGATTGTCCCTGCCTTTTTACGTTAGCAGGGACTGTACGACTTGATTGACGAGCTTGCCATCGGAGCGGCCTTTGACCTTGGGCATCAGCAGCGCCATGACCTTGCCCATCTCTTTTTTCGTGCTGACGCCGCTTTCGGCGATACACTGCTTAACAAACACTTCAATCTCTTCGCGGCTGAGTTGCTGGGGCTGGTATTTACGAAAGAGGTCGATTTGTTTCTGCTCAACGTCAATCAGATCCTGACGTGCTGCGGTGGTGAATTGCTCAATCGCATCGAGGCGCTGCTTGATGGCTTTGTTTACAACGCTGGTCACGATCTCGTCCGTGACGTCAATGCCTGCATTGACGGTCTGATCCTTGATCGCGGCGTGCAAGGTGCGTAAGGCCAGAAGTGCGTCGCTGTTTTTAGACTTCATCGCCTCTTTAATATCCGACATCAACTGATCCATGACGACAGATGCCATAGTGAACCTCCAGTTTTTATTGATTTGCTTCTGCTGCTTTTTGTTCTTGGACAAGGGTGTTGAGTTCTGTGGCATCACGCTCCCAGATCTCGGTCAGGTGGCTGAGTTGGTCCTGCACAAATTTGAGCTTGCGATTGGTTTCGCCAAACTTGGTCTCAGGGGCCGGATTGAAGAGGATGGCTGAGAGCTTCTCCAGCTCCTTCTCGAGTTCATGGATCTTGGCCTCTGCCTGCGTGACCTTTTCACGGAGGGCTTTGATTCTCGGTTGCCACTTGGTACGTTCTTGAGCGCGTGCACGGCGCTGATCCTTGGCAGAGAGGGGAGCGTTGTCATCCGCAAACCGTGGCGTAACTGTTGCTTGGGTCGTGGGCTTTCCTTGATCAAGCTGGGCGCTCTTTTCGCGGTAGTAGTCGTAGCCGCCAGGAAAACGTCGGACCCCCGCGGGCGAAATCTCGATGATGGTGGAGACGGTATTGCGCACAAACTCGATGTCATGGCTGACGAGGCAGACAGTGCCGTCATATTTTCGAATACACGCTTCCAGTGTTGTCCGGCCTTCAAGGTCAAGATGGGTCGTCGGTTCGTCCAAGAGCATAAAGTTGGGCGGATCAAGAAAGAGTCTGAGAAAAGCCAAGCGGATCTTTTCACCACCACTCAAGACCCCTGCGGGCTTGGTGATGTCATCAGAGGAGAAACCAAAGGAGCCGAGTTGGCAACGTATTTCCTTCTCTGTCGACCCTGGTTTGCAGCGCTTCGCACACTCATAGACAGAGACCTCTCCAGGGATCGTCTCTGAGAACTCTTGTGAGAGGTACCCTGGCAGGACCTTGTGGCCAAGCGAACGGGAGCCGGCGGTGGGCTGGCGTGTGCCAGCCATGATGCGTAGGAGTGTCGTCTTACCCATGCCGTTAAAGCCGACGATGGCGATCTTCTCGCCTCGTGCGACGGCGAGATTGACGTTTTTCAGAATCATGTCCGTGCCATTGTAGGAGAAGTCCACGTCGGTGAGCCGTACGATCTCGGCGCCCGCATGTGGGGCAGGGGCAAGGCGCAAATAGCCTGCTGCGAGGCTGCGCCTCGGCATGACAACCGCCTCTTCGTCGAGCTTCTCGATCATCTTCACGCGGCTGGCGGCCTGGGAGGCTTTAGAGGCTGTGGCTTTGAATTGGTCGACAAAACGCTGAAGCTGATCGCGTCGCCGATCTTGATTCTCTTTTGCAGCCAAGAGATTCGACCAGCGGATCTCACGTTCGCGCAGATAGAAGTCCAAGTTGCCGTTGTAACGTGTGGCAGTGTTGGCATCCACTTCAACGGTCAGCGAGGTCAGGGTTCGAAGCAGGTACCGGTCATGCGAGATGAGCATGAGCGTGCCTTCGTAATTCTTTAAGAAGCGTTGCAACCATTCGACGGCGGGGAGGTCAAGATAGTTTGACGGTTCATCGAGAAGGAGCAGGTCTGGATGGGAGGCGAGGACACGGGAGAGTTCCGCACGCATCTGCCAGCCACCGCTAAAACTTTTGAAGGGTCGATCAAAGGCGTCGACGGGGAAGCCAAGTCCTCCGAGGGATATTTTGACACGGGCCTCGATCTCATAACCCCCGAGATGTTCAAACTCGCTCTGAACCTCGCCGATCTGCTTGAGCAGGCGCTGGCGGTCAGACTCGATTCGTGTCTCCGACAACTGGTGTTCAAGGGCATGGATCTCATGTTCCATCTCGCCAAGGCCAGGGATGCCGCGAAGGGCATATTCCAAAAGTGTCTCATCGTCAGTATCGGCCTTTAAGTGCTGACGGATATGGCCGATTCGCGGATTCTCTTCAATGTAAACATCGCCGGTGTCTGGGTCGGCTTCCTTGAGAATCAAGCGAAAGAGTGTTGATTTGCCGCCGCCGTTGGGCCCGATAATGCCGACGCGTTCACTTTTATTAATCCTAAAATTGACGTTCTGGATGACTTCTTGTGTGCCATATCGCACACTGATGTTACGAAATTCGATCATGGTTTCTTGTTGGCGTCTTCCGCCACAGGTTTCATCTGGTTTGTAAATAGGTTAAAGAAGATGTCTTGCAGCGATTCGCGATCTTCACGGACCGCTTTGAACAGGCCTGCGATCTCATTGCCGGTCAGACGGAGGGAAAGCGCAGAGGTGTTGTCCGCCTCTTGAACAAGCCAGAATTGGAAGCCATCCGTGATCGTGGCGAAGATCTTTTGAGACTGCGCCTCTGCAGGGGCGAGGGTGGTGAGAAGTTTTCGGAGGAAGGAGAGAATATGAATATCCCCTGCTGCGACGATACGGGGGGAGGTACTGAAGGTCATCAGTTGTTGCTTCAGCGTCAAACGCTGAGGCGGAAAAGGAAAGTCAGGCGTCTCTTGCTCAAGGGTATCTGTATTGGCGGTGACAGCAAAGAGATGGTTATTCTTGATGGAGACCTCGAGACGGGCATTCCGAAGAAAGAGGGGGATGAGGGTTGAAAGCGAGATGGGCTCACTGTTTGTCGTGGCATTTTTAATTACAAGGGGTTGTTCTGTTGTCCGGTACGAGAGGCTGTACTGCTCAAAGGTCTGTGCTGCTTGAGTCCGGGTCTGTTCGTGCTTCAGTCTGAAACCAGTCTTGTTCTCGCGGGTGTCGAGCTTCTTGATGGCCTTGCGTGCGCCAGACTCATCAAGCACAGGTGCAATCTGTACAAGGCGCAGGCTCGTCTGGCTCTTCGTGGGAGCAAGGTAGATCAGGCGTTCTCTGCCGAGGAAGGGTTGAAGGTCTGCAAAGATGGAGGCGAGCTCGTTTGTCGGGGAGGAGGAAAAATAAGAGTTCCAATTTGTTTTTCCGGGTTCGGTGTAAAGGGTCGAAAAGAGGGCGTTTTCGGGAATGCCATTCCAGAGGTCGGATCTGGGTTCAGGGATGTCGCGTAGAAGCTTATCCAAAGGAAAGCCAACCTTTGGTTGAAGGCGGAAGGTGAGGGTACAGCCTCTTCCGTCAAAATTTAAGCCGATCCCTGCATAAAGGCAAGAGTCGCTGAAAAGTCTCCGTGTTTGTCCGATGCTGAACTTGGGGAGCACGACTTGGTCAATCAGTTGGGGGTTGATCGAGAGTCGCAGTAGATCAGGGGTTTTTTGGGGCAGGCAGGCCTTTAGGGTTGTTTTTTGGGATTGGAACCACGTGATCAGATCACGTGACGGGGCGATGGTCATGGTCCGGTCAAACTCGTTGATCATCACGCACTCCGGACTATTGGTCGCGACAGGAAAGGTGTATGTCGTAACTCCTTGGAGCGTGCGTCTGGTCTTGTAAGACTTAAAAAGATAAAGGTCTAAGGATTTGGTATCACGACGCAGGGGGAGGACGGAAATTTGAAGCGGTTTTGCGTCTGAACCCAGGGGGCGTGCTTTGTCCGTAACCCAGAAGATGCGTATCGTTTCATTCTCATGAATACTCTCAAGCGAAGGCAGCGAAAAAAACTCTTGCAAGAGGGGATTCTGCTCTTCGATCTCTCCTGGGAGCGTGGCCATCTGTGCGAAGGCACTGACACTGAGCTGAAGAGAGCGAAGACTCTCGGTCTCCAGCGTGGCCATCCACACATTTTCAGAGTGCAGGGTCAGCGTACAGGAGAGGAGGAGCAAGGAGGCAAATATTTTTTTCAGGGGAAACATTAGAAGGAGGGATCACGTTTCTGGCGCATGGGTTGGGGTTGATAGAAGGTGAGGATCGTAATCTTGAGTTGTTCCAGGAGTTCTGGTTTTCCAACAGGATCAGCAGAGCCGGCCGTTTTATTGTTAATGTTGGCGGAGACGTAGACAAAGGAGGTGTCGTTTGTGGAGGCCACAGGCTTGTCGTTCAGAAAGGGCACTCCTTCGTACTTCTCAAAGAGTCCAGTATCGACTAAGGATTGGAAGATCAGCGTAGTGTCATCCTCTGAAAGCTTCAAACGCTTTTCACGAATATCCTCCCAGTTTTGCTGCTTATGATTTGCCGCAAACTGATTGCCGACCAGTGCGCTTGTTCCCTCACGTAGAGAGACCATTCCATTGCCATCAATGCGGAGTTTGATTCGGCGTTTCATGCCAACGGTTTCATACTGGCGGATCTCAACCCAGTTCAGTCCAGAGTTTTCAACCTGAAAATAGGGAGCATTCACGCCACTATGCCAGATACAACCCGTCGCCACGACAAGGAAGCACGCTAATAGGGTAAAGAGTATTTTTCGCATGGATATAATATGCTATGAAACCCTCGAATGAGCAAGCCGGAAATAGAAAAAACTCAAAGATTGAGTTCGAAACAGAGAAAGTGATAAGATGTGCACCTATTCTTGAGTTAAATGCCCCATAAACGCGTTCCGTTTGGAAGGGGAGAGATAGATTAAAAATGCTTTTACAAGTACAACAGGTCAGTGTGGCGTATCCCGTGCGGGGAAGCCGCCCTTTTTTTGCAGTCCGTGATATCTCTTTTGATGTGGCGGCCGGGGAGTCTTTTGGCATCGTCGGCGAGAGTGGATGTGGCAAGACCTCCTTGGCGAAGGCGGTCATGGGGCTTCTTCAGCCTGCTTCGGGGCGAATCCTCTTTGAGGGGCAAGAGGTCTCATGTCTAAAGGGGGATGCGTTTAAAGGGTATCGCCGTTCGGTCCAGATGATCTTTCAGGACGCTGTAGGCTCTTTGAATCCGCGCCAGACGGTCTTGCAGATGCTGGAAGAGGTCTTGCGCGTGCATCAGATGCGTCCAGAGGGCGCGATTCGGCCACGGGTGATGGAATTACTGGAACTCGTGGGGCTGCCCCCGGATGTGTTGCAGGCCTATCCACGTGAACTGAGCGGCGGACAGTGCCAGCGTGTCAGTATCGCGCGCTGTTTGGCTCTTGAGCCTCGACTGATTATTGCGGATGAGCCCGTGAGCGCCTTGGACGTCTCGGTGCAGGCGCGCATTCTTAATTTGATCCGTGCGCTGCAACGGGAGTTGAATCTCGCGGTGCTTTTGATCTCGCACGACCTGGCTGTCGTCCGGAACATCTGCGACCGGGTTTGCGTCATGGTTCAAGGGGTGGTTATTGAACACGGCAGTGCCATCGAGGTTATGGATCAGCCGCGACAAGCTTACACGAAGACTTTGCTCGCGGCTGTCCCGGATGTGGGACGGGCGTTAAAGCCCTAATCCCTCCTTGTCCATTATAGACAAGCCCGCAAATGTGCGACAAAATGACGCATTTTAAGGCGCTTAGTATTCGAGGATACTGTTGCCGATGGTCTCGCGCAGGATCGAGTCGCTTGGGACGACATTCGGACTGAGCGCCGAGAAGTTATGGAGCATGCCGGAGAGGCGTCGGGCCTCGATGTATTCCGGATCCCAGGACTTCACCTGGTTGAGCAGGGGGGAGGCAAAGGGTTTGAGGACAGCTAACTCATAATCAAGTGCGGAGTTGAAGACCGCGTCAGCGAGATTTTGAAAGGGATAGATCCACCGTTGTTCACCGCGTGCGACGGACTTCCAGAGACGCAGGGTTTGAAGCGCACTGCGGTTGCGTTGCTGGTAGTCGCGGACAAGCCGCCGAATGATGCGCGTGTCGTTGGTCGAGATACGGTTGCTACTGTCAATGCCCAGTTGAGTCAGCGTATTGAGGTAAATTAGAAACTTTTCTTCGCGCGGGACATCGGCGGTCAGACGGGGATTGAGACTGTGGATGCCCTCCATCACAATGATGCCGTTTGGGAAAAGTCGGGTGAACTGATCTTGATCAAAGCCTGTCTTTGTCTTGAAATTAAACGAACGCATCTTGACCGCTTCGCCTTTCATCAAACGAGACAGGTCGTTGTTGAGGCGTGGAAGATCCATGGCTTCGATATGCTCGTAGTCGAGATTGCCCTGTTCATCCTTGGGGTTGAGCTCATCACCCAAAAAATAGTTGTCGGTCGAAATCAGCAAGGGGTTGAGGCCACTGACGCGCAAGTGCGTGATGAGACGCTTGGCCGTGGTCGTCTTTCCGGCGGAAGAGGGGCCAGCCAATAAGACGAGCTTGACTCTTGGCTTTTGGTTGACAATACGGTCGGCAATCTGTGCCAGTTTACGCTCGTGAAGGGCCTCGATGGTCTGGACGAAATCAGAGGCACGTCTTTCAAGAATGGCCTGGTTCAGTTGTCCGACCGTGGTGATACCAACAATCTTTCCCCACGCGATGTGCTCCCGGTAGACATCGAAGAGACGTTCGTAAGGCGATATGGGCTTGAGTTCGTTCGGAGCTGAGGTGGAAGGTACGTTCAGGACAAAGCCTTCTGCTTGCGGAACGAGATCAAAAAGCTTGAGTAAGCCGGTTCGTGGAACGAGCGACGTCTGGCTTAAATCACGAAACTCACCACAGCAGGTCATGCAGACAGTTGGAGGATTGCGGTGCTCAAGGAGGTTTAATTTATCCGTCTGTTGGGTTTCTCTAAAACAGTTCACCGCCCCTTCATACGAAACAATGTCGTAGGTGATGGGAAAATCGTGCTGCACCATTTCGGCCATCGCGGCTTTCAAGGTCTGCACATTTTTAGCAATGTCCTGTTCTGCCAGACTAGGCCAGCCCACCGTGCAATAGAGGCCCGGGCCGATGGAGTTTCGCACACGGCATTCGCAGGTCGGGAAAAGTTCGTGTACAGCTTTAGCTAGCAAAAAGCTCAGGGAGGCCCGATAAATGGTCCACCCCTGTTCATCAGCCAGGGTTAGTGTTGTCAGCGTTGTGTCGGTCAGTAGCGCCTCGTTCAGGCTGAGGACCATGTTGTTCGCAATAACACCTAAGACAGGCAGTCCATTTGTGTCGACTGACGGCACAATGTCTCGAATCAGTGTTCCTGCTGAGACCGTGATGGGGGAATTCCCGTTATAGGTAATTGTGATGGCCTTCATTCTTTTTCGCTTCCTTCATAAAGGTCGAACACTACCATGCGGCATTCGATGGGTCCGTTGAAAAAGGGGATGCGTTTGATCGAACGCAAGCCGATCTTCCGGGACATCTCCATGTTACCCGTCAAGACACATCCTGTATAACCTGTGCACTTCTGCTTGAAGAAATCGCCGATTCGTGCGTAGAGGGGTTCCAGATCGGTTTCGCTTCCCAGACGCTCGCCATACTCCGGGTTAAGGAAGATGACCCCAGGTGGAGGGGGCAGACGGGTCGACGCGAAATCACAGGAGCCAAAGGTGATGTATTGTGCCACACCTGCAGCGATTGCATTGTCATGGGCTGTCTCAACTGCTTCAGGATTGATGTCCGTTGCAATGATCGGGGGCAGGTTTTTGTTTTCATTTGCATGCGAGGTTGCGACCATCTCCTTCCAGATCTGTTCTGGAGAGGCCCCGAAACGCTGACGGACGCTGACGCCAGCCCGCTCACCAGGGATCGTGATGCGATAGCCCTTCACGGCCATAAAAGCAAAGTGACTCTTGAAACTGCCAGGCGCGCGGTTCAAGGCGATCAGTGCAGCCTCAATTGCGGGTGTCCCGCTTCCGCACATCGGCGAAATAAAGGGTGTCTTGCCCTCCCAGCCTGAGGCGAGCACACACCCCGCCGCGAGGGTCTCTTGCATCGGTGCCATGCCAGGCAACTTCCGGTATCCCCGCTTGGAGAGCGGTTCGCCGGTGGTATCCAGATAGATTGTCAGCTCGTTATCTTGCCAGTAGACAAAGACTGCCGCACCATGGGTCTCGCGTCCCGAGTCGGGGCGTCCCCCGCAGAGGCTACGCATCCGATCCGCAATCGCGTCCTTGGTCTTGAGCGAGGGCATCCGCGTATCTTGGATCGTGTCGTTGCGGACAATGGAATTGACGGTGAAATACCCATCCGCTTCTAACAGATTCTCCCATTCAATGGAATAAGCAGCATCATAGAGTTCGCGCAAGTGGCGACACTCAGTCCTGACTAACGGCACCAGCACACGATGAGCCGTGCGCAAACAGAGGTTCAGTCGCATCACGTCACGCATGTTTCCGCGGATCACGGCGTAGGTCTCAGTGATGTCAATGATGGAGTATCCCATCTGTGTCAGTTCCGCCGAGGTTTGAGGGACGAGTCCACGTGCGCACGAGATGATGAGAGGATAGGTATCTTTCCAGAGATTCATGTGTTTACTTCAGCGGGTTTTAGGTATTTCAAAGATTGGTCAATACTTTAGCACAAAGCTGGGCGTGTTGTGGAGAAAAAACAGAGGGCAAATGCGTACAAATGCAGTCAAAACGCTTAATGATCTAAAATGTGCTACACCTATCTTTTGGGTTATGTTATATTTTCACCTAACCAAGGGAGCAGAGGTCCCAATAAGTGAAGCGGGTACTCCTAAGAAGGGGATGTTGCGTAAAAAGAAGCCATGAAGCGATTTATCCTCAGCCGTCTCTTTCAAGTGATTCCTACGACAGTCGGGGTGCTGATCCTGACGTTTCTGCTCTTTCATGTCGTTGCAGGGTCGCCAGCCGAAATCGTGCTGGGGAAGAATGCGACGGCTGAAGCGTTGGCGGATTTCGATGCGCGGCACGGGTATGACAAGCCTTTGTTGCTGGGACGTTGGACCTCTATTCGGGCGTTGGGTCGTGTGGCTGTCCCGCAGGACGCCGCTTCGAAAGACAAGCGTTTTCAGGTTCCTGTGACCTACCCTCTCCCTTCTGGGACCTATCGCCTGAATGTGGGTCAGCTCATGCTTCATCTTCAGGAAACGTCAACCGGTGTCACGGATGATGTGTTGGTGGATGGTCCGTCTCCCGTGGATTTTTCCATCCGAGAAGGATGGAAGGCTGTTTCACTCCAAGCTTCGAAAGGGACTGCCAAGGTCTTCAAGCTGGAAAAGAAAAATAACCATTGGCTCGATTCTCAGTTTATGAATTACTGCTGGGACCTCCTGAGGGGGAATCTCGGATTCTCCACCGAGTATCAACAGCCTGTCGCAACAGTATTGCGCCAGGGAGTCGGTCCCTCCCTTTGCCTCACGATCCCTATCCTTCTCGGGGGAACACTTTTGGGGGTCATGCTCGGTCTTCTTTGTGCCGCGTGGCGTGGCGGGACAATGGATCGACTTGTGTTGCTCGTCTCCACAATTCTCATGAGCGTGAACTACGTGGTGTGGGTTCTTGCCGGGCAGTTCATTCTGGCCTTCAAGTTGCGACTCTTTCCCCTGTGGGGCTTCGAGTCCTCGTTCTATCTTGTCCTGCCGATCATGATCGGCATTCTGAGCGGCCTGGGACGCGATATCCGTTTTTATCGCGCGGCGATCCTGGATGAAATATATAAGCCGTATGTGCGAACCGCGCAGGCCAAGGGGTTGAGCCGCGCGCGGATCCTCTTCGGTCATGTGCTTCGTAACAGCATGATCCCGATCGTGACCTATATCAGCCTCTCCATCCCCTTCCTCTTTACGGGGAGCTTGATGCTGGAGAGCTTCTTCGGCATCCCGGGTTTGGGGAGCGTCAGCCTAAATGCCATCCATGCCTCAGATATGGCCGTGGTGCGCGCGGTCGTGGTTCTGGGCGCACTCTTCTATCAAGTCATCAATCTTTGTACCGATCTCTGTTATGCCTGGCT
>CAYWNP010000031.1:20372-24073 GCA_964459675.1 uncultured Akkermansia sp.
GCGCACTCTTCTATCAAGTCATCAATCTTTGTACCGATCTCTGTTATGCCTGGCTTGATCCGCGAGTCAGACTGAAGTGAGGGGAGATGGTAATTAACCGCAAAGAACGCAGAGAACGCAAAGAACGAGAAAACAGCATGGTTGCTGATGGTATCAGGATGATTGAACAGGTGCGGGGAGAAGGTGATTAACCGCAAAGAACGCAGAGAACACAAAGAACGAGAGAACAACATGACAGATGATCATATGCGAATGATTGAATTGGTAAGAGAGACAGCTTATGCGATCCATGTCTTTCATGGGAATGGATATTTGGAGAAGGTTTACGAGAATGCGCTTTCTCATCGGCTACGTAAGATTGGATTTGAAGTCATACAGCAGAAGCCCATTACGATTCGAGATGAAGATGGGACTATTATAGGCGAGTATTTTGCAGATTTGGTTGTCAACAACAGCCTGGTTATTGAGTTGAAAGCCTGTAAGGCTGTTCATGATGAACATCGGTCGCAGGTTCTTCATTATTTGAAAGCCACTGGAATTGAACATGGACTGCTTATTAATTTTGGATCCTACCGTTTTGAGATTCAGAAGTTTATTCGCTCTGCCAAAGGGAAAGTAGTCCCGGAAAACCAGCTCTAGATGTTGATCTCTGAGTTCTTTGTGTTCTTTGCGGTTAATTTTAATCTTTGCTATCTGGGCTAACCGGAGGATGAATTTTTATGTTGGGGTTGAATTTGTTTACTAAAAAAGGAACGCCGCAGCCACGCACGGCGATTGTCGGTAAATGGGGAGAGAAGCTGGCGGTGGACTTTTTGAAGAAGGATGGGTTTTCGATTATCGGATGCAACGTGCGACAGAACCGGCATGATGAGATTGATGTCATTGCGCAGAAGGGTGAGTTGCTGGTTTTTGTCGAGGTCAAGACCCGTAAGGCTGAGGAGTATGGACGTCCGGCTATGGCGGTTGACAAGGAGAAGCGCCATAAACTCAACCGCGCAGCAGCGGCCTATCTGCGCAAGGCGAAGTACCCAGAACTCTTTTACCGCTTTGATGTGATTGAGGTGCTTGGTGAACCTGAGGAAACGGACGCCCCTGTTGTTCGCCATCTGGAAGATGCCTTTCCGTTTGAAAAGCGGTTCATGTTCCCTGTGGGGTGCAGGAGGAAGTAGTCGGAGGTCGGAGGGCAGAGGGCAGCGGAGGAGAGAAATTAACCGCAAAGAACACAGAGAAAGAAGTTGATCTTTGAGTTCTCTGCGTTCCTTGCGGTTAAACCAAAAACTTTTAGAAAAAAGGGAGAGAAATATGAGAAGAATCGTGTTGTTGTCGGGGATGTTGTTCGTTGGGAGCATGGCGGTTGCCAAGCCCCTGGAGTATGCAAAGTGGATCAGCGATGGAAAGCCTTTGCCGACTTCGGATGAGGCTTGCTATTTAGAGGATCCTGCTCCGATCTTCAAAAAGACATTTCAACTTTACAAGCCCGCGTGTTCCGCGGAACTCCATATTGCCGGACTCGGACTCTACCGTGCAGAGCTGAATGGCAAGCCGGTTGGCAATGCCGTGCTCGCCCCGCTCTGGACGCCCTTTAACGAGCGCATTCTCGTTGACACGTACGATATCAAAAAGCTACTTGTGCAGGGTGAGAATACCCTCACCGTCACCCTTGGAAACGGCTGGTACAATCCGCTACCGCTCCGTTTGTGGGGCCATATCAATGTGCGCGCGAATGTGGCTGTCGGCCGTCCGGCTCTGGCCGCGGAAATTGAGTTGAGGCAAGGATCAGGTCCTGTCATGGCCTTCCAGACGGATAGCTCCTGGCAGGTGGCGGAGACGCCACTCCTGCGTAACAATCTCTATTTGGGCGAAATCTATGATGCCCGGCGCACAGTGGGCGAGTGGCGCAGTGCTACGGTGGTCACCAACCCTCCCGCTGGCGCGCTTGAGCCCCGTTCCGCGCCTCCGGTTGTGGAGATCGCGACGTGGCCGTCGGTCAAGGTTACTCTACTTGAACCTCAGAAGCAGGTCGTGGACATGGGACGCAATTTCTCGGGTGTGGCGACCTTCCATCTGGGCAAAGGACCTGCCGGTGAGCGCATCACCTTCCGCTATGGCGAACTGCTCCACACCAACGGGACTGTGAACGTGATGACTGCGGTCTGCGGTCAGATCAAGAGCAAAGGCAAGGGAGGTCCGGGCGCGCCGGATATTGCAGAGCAGTATGACGTCTATATCCGGAGCGGAGTAGGGGAAGAAACCTATACTCCGCGCTTCACCTGGCATGTCTTCCGCTATGTGCAAGTCGAGGGGCTCGCGACACCGATCGCGGCCAAGGACGTGATCGCGCATGCGTGGGCCAGCGATGTCAAATCCGCCCTTACCTTTGACTGCTCCAATCCTCGGATTAACGCCCTTCACACGATCACACGGAACACCTTCCTGAGTAACATGATGGGGGTTCAGTCCGACTGTCCGGGACGCGAACGCTTCGGCTATGGCGCGGATATCGCAGTCTCCGCTGAGGCTTTTATCTTAAATTTTGACATGAAGGAATTCTATCGAAAAACATTACGCGATTATGCGGATGAGGCCAAGGGCGACGGATACTTCACTGAGACCGCGCCGTATGTCGGAATCGCGAGCGAAGGTTTTGGCGGACGTTCTGGTCCGATCGGCTGGTCCCTCGGCGTTCCGGTGGTGATGGCGGAGCTCCTGCGCTATTACGGTGATAAGGAGATCGTCGCCGAACTCTATCCCGCGTGTGCGCGGTATATGGGGCTGATGGAAAAGCATGCACCTGACTTTATTGTCAAACAGTGCATCGGCGACCATGAAGCTCTGGAAAAACCCTCGACAAGTTTGACGGCCACAGCCCACTACTATCAGTTTGCCTTGCTGATGAACCGCTTTGCAACGGTTCTGAACAAGACGGAGGATGCTGCACGCTGGAAAACGTTGGATGGAAACATCCGCACCGCTTTTCAAGCGAAGTTCGTACAAGGGGCAGTGGTGGGCAAGGGCCGTCAGGCGGATCAAGCCTTTGGACTCTACCACAACCTGATTATTCCAGAAAAGCGCGCTGAGGCTGAAGCGCTCTTGCGCGAGGCGTTGGCGGCCAAGAAGGGCGCCTTTTCGACCGGTATTTACAGCACGCAGTATCTGCTCGATCTGATGCCGGGCGCTGTTGAACAGAATATCACGAAGGATACCTTCCCCGGCTGGGGGTATATGCTGGCCAATGGCGCGACCACGCTCTGGGAGGTCTGGAAGTTTTCCGACAACACGTTCAGCCATGCCCATCCGATGTTCGGCTCGGTCGACTCATGGATCGTTAAATATCTCTTGGGCATCCGCGTGGCTGACGATGCCATCGGCGCAGACAAGCTGATCATCGCCCCGTGTAAAAGCGCAACGGTCACCGAAGCAAAAGGCGTCTATCAGAGCGTCAAAGGTCCTGTGCGCGTCTCATGGAAGATGGAAGGCGCCAAGCGTCATCTCGAAGTCGAACTTCCCAAAGGCGTGACCGCCCGCGTCCAGCCTCAGCTTTCTGGCGACTGGGTTGATGTCACGGAAGGCAAGCATGTGTGGTAAGGAGTCGCTGAGCACTCCTTGACTTCCTTCCTTGTTTCTGTCATATTACCGCAATCATTAATGAATTTAACTTATGAATGATTCAATACTCGATACGCCGGTTGACATTAAGACCG
>CAYWNP010000032.1:0-23815 GCA_964459675.1 uncultured Akkermansia sp.
ACGGTGACGCGCTCCCAGCCGGGCAGGGAGAGAAAATGCTCCAGCAGGACCGCACACGCGACTGCATCGTAGAGGGCATCATGCGCTTCACGTCCCGGACAGAGCGCTTCCACACGCGCTTTCAAAGCAAGCGTCTGAATCACATCCTCCAAGGATTTCGATTCGAGTGCAGGATAGGCATGCCGTGTCAGTTTTAACGTGTCAATCCAGGGCCCGAACTTGTGCAAGGGCGCCATGGCCATTAACTGACTGCGCTCGGTTCCGATATTGTGCGCGACAACCGGCACACCGCTCAAGCGCTGTACGAGCGCTGGCAGAACCTCGCTCGGTGTTGGAGCCGTAGCGAGTTGCTCCCTGATCTGCGCATGGCGACCAGGCGCGCGCGGATTAAAGGGCCTGTCGCTAATACAGAACAGCGACTCGTATTGCGTCCCGGGATGAACAACCCCCTGCTCAATGACAACGACTCCGACCTGCCAAGGCTCCACACGAAAACCCGGCACAGCGCCAGTGGTTTCAAAGTCAATCACGCTGAAGCGCGCTTCGCGAGCTATTGCATATCCAGGTTTCATCTTTTCTATAACTTAATTTTTTTGACAGGATGAACAGGATTAAAAGGATTAGAATTCAGAACCTAACCATCTAACAATTTCTACTCGCCGAAGCGAAGCTGTCGAAAATCCTATAAATCCTGTCGAAAAATCTCCTCTGCGCCTCAGCGCCTCTGCGGGAAAAAGTTACTCCTCTTATTTGTTCCCGCTCTGCGGGCGGCGGGCTTAAAGGGTGTGTATGCGAATCTCTTCGACAGGCAAGCGTTGCGGCGTTCCGAGAACCGTTGCGACTTCACCCACATAGATGCCGGTCCGGATAGACTCATAGACATACGCCTTGCCCTCGATAACAGCCTGAAGCAGGTCATTTCCGCAGGCGAGGGAGGCCGTAATCGCGGCGCTCAGGGAGCACCCTGTGCCATGCGTGGACAAGGGTTGCTCCAGACGCGGACTGGAGAGCAACGAGAGCTTCTCTCCATCAAAGAGGATATCCTCGGCGCACATGCCTGTGCCGTGGCCGCCTTTAACGAGCACCGCGCAACCAAACTGATCCGCCAATATTCGGGCAGCCTCGCGTTGCTCCTCCGGCGTCGAAATACGTTTGCCGAGCAAGCGCTCAGCCTCCGGTAGATTGGGGGTCAGCAGGGAAGCTAAGGGCAAGAGTTTTTGACGCAAAGCATCCATTGCATCGTCCGCCAACAAGGGTGCTCCGCTTGTCGCAATCATTACAGGGTCTATCACTTTCGGGATGCGGTTCTGAGCCACGAGACGATTAGCAACAACCTCAATGATCTCCGCTGTTGCCAACATACCTGTCTTCAGAGCGCCCACGCCATACACCTCAAAGATGGCATCCAGTTGCTCGCCCATAAAGGTCGGATCAGCGATCAGTACGGAACGGACACCAAAGGGATTCTGGGCTGTCAGGGCTGTGATTGCGGTACAACCATGCACGCCGAAGGTCCGAAAGGCGCGGAGATCCGCTTGGATGCCGGCATTGCCACCGCTGTCGCTTCCAGCGATAGTCAAGGCGACGGCCTGGCGGTTAAAAGTATCAAGAGGTATCATAAGGGGCTTTCTTGCGACCACTCAGTGGTCGCAAGGATGAGGTTAAAGCGAAGGCACAGGTTTACGTGAATAGATCTCTAGCCGGGTGTTGTTCTGTCCAAAAGCTTCGATCGTTTTTGTCAGCGTGTAGTTACGCAGGAGGATTTCGCGGAAGAGCTTCTGATCTTCCGCCGGCACCTCACCCATCACGGGCGAGCGCACGGCGAAGCCATAGCCGCTCACCGCCGCCCAGTCGCTTAGTGCACCCTCCAGGATCGCCAGCATCCCGGCCTTATTCAGCACATGATATTTGACAGCGTCAGCGTCAGACAGACCAGGGAAGTAACAGAACGGTCCCATCTCCATGCCCTCCGGCACCTTCCTACCCGCCTGGACCGCCAGATAGACGTCCTGGGTGAGCAGTGTTTCTGTCTTGCCTTTAACCTCGGAGGCTACACGCCTAAGCTGCAGGATATCGGGCTCGGTCTTCTTGACTGCCCAGAACCGATCCTGCTTCGCCATGAGCCACTCTTGAGGTAGACTGGAACCAAAGGTTGCGCCCAGGGAGAGGACCGTCACAAAGAGGCAGACGCGTCCGCACAGCCCCTCCGGAACGACCTGCATGGCCCATCCCACAACTGCGGCGATGAGGAGCCCCATGACAGGGACCTGATAGTCGTCATACGGATAGGGACTCACCAACTGCAAGAGGAAGACGCCTAGAAAGGCCATGCACCAGATCAGCGGCCAGTCATTCAGCACCGGGCGCGTTTTCGAACGCACCGCATGCTGTCCACGGAAGACTTGAAAGACGATCAAGGCTGAGGCCAGCATCGCCACAGGCAGGTAGAAACGGACGATCCGCGAGACAGACCCTGCGATGAAGAAGAGATCACGTCCTTTGCGGGCGGCATGGAAGGTCTGAGCAAAGATAAACTGTTCAGGCGCCAACAGAAGCGCGGGCAGATAGACCGCGGCTAAGCCCAGTAAGCCGCCCACAGAGAACCAGAGCCAGGCCTTGCCGGTCTGACGCCAGGTCAGCATCATCGCCACGGCCGTGATCGGCAAGAGCATCCCCATCGAGATACGTGTGCCTGCGGCAAAGGCGAGCAGGATTCCAGCAAGCAGTGAGCAGAGCCAGGCCGGGCACTTCATATTGCCACGCGCCCCGAAGAAGAGGAAGATGTACCCGATCATGATCAGGGAGGAGGCCAGGGCATATGTCTTGGGAATGGTCGTAAAATAGACATGATAGATATTACAGCCGGAGAGGGCCGCACCCATCACGGCCGCCGCAAAGGCGCGATCCCGTGACACCGCGCAACGCGCGAGGAAGGCCGTGGCGACACAGCTCAGGATGCCAAAGAAGACCGTCACCAACCGTCCGCCGAGCACCCCGAGAGGCGCCCAGAGTTTTTCAAGCGCACCGTAGACGTACGGCATGACCGGCCCCTGTGTGAAGAAAAAATCGCGATAGGGCATGGCACCCTCGCTCACGCGCTGAGCCGCATAGAGATACCAGCCCTCATCCTGATTGAGATTGCCGAAGACGAGCGCAAAGGCATACAGCAGGAGTGCCGCGGGAAGCGTCATCCACAAGGACCACCATACAAAACGTCTACTTTTATTGATCATTGGTTTTGCTCCTCGCTTCCAAGACCTGTTGCACAAAATCAGCTTCAACTCGATACCCCTTACCACACATGTGACAAAAGATCTGAAGAGGCCCTGTCTGTCCAAGCATCTCCTGAAGATCTTCGGTTGGAAGACCGCTTAACATACCTTGCACACGCTCAACTGAACAACGACATGAAAAGGATAAAGGAAAGACCTCGTCAAAGGTGCAGTCCGTCAATCCCACTGTCGCACAGATGGTCTCTAGCGAGGCTGCAGCATCCAAGCACTCCAAGATTGTTCCTTCCGTAAAAAGCTCTTCGAGCCGCTTAAAAGCAGCGTGATCGCCGTCGGGCAGACACTCAATCAGTAATCCCCGCGCGGAATCAATAAAGGCTCCATACGCCAGCGCGCTCGTCTGCACGAAGACCTGGCGTTGTAACGACTGCTTGTAGTAAGCCTCCAGGCTGCGCGAAATCGAGGCGGGCGTGACATCGATCGATGCACTGGAGAGCACCTTGCCAAGAGTCGAGCGAATGACCTGAACTTCCGCAAGATCACCCATGGCAGCAGAGGTATCCAGCTCCTCAGCCGCATCAAATTCATTCATGATCTTGACCTGCGTATAGCCACGAAGCCCTCCCTCTTTAGAAGCTTCGACCAGCAAACCCCCTAAGGGACCGGAAACACGCAAGCGCAAGGTGACGGTCTCATTGGGTTCCGTCAACTCAGATCCTAACAAGGCAACGCCTGCGAGGGCCTCAGCCTGAATCAATCCAGCGGTAGGCCCACAGAGATGGCTACGCTCCAACTCGCGGGCAGAATCCGTGACCTCGACCTGCACAATCCTGATTTTCAGGGAGGGGGAGAATGCACAGCGCCTCCCGTCAGAGGTCTTGGACATGATCATGGTTGCTCCTTCGTCCTCACCAGCACACCTTCCAGAAATCCCATGAACTTCTCACGAAGAAAGTCCAGATGGTTTGCCTGCAAGTGGAGCGTCCATAAGGCAAATTCCCACTGAGCTTTAAAATTATACTGTGCACGAACCCCAGGATCAAAGGCTTCAAACTGCTCTCGACGAACCTGATAATTCCAATTCATCTCCTGCGTCTTCAAGGCAAACCCATCAAAGAAGCGCGTCGCCAGTTCATTGATCGTGACAGCCTCCTGATGTTTTTTCCAGAAACTGGCCAGCACTTCAGCATAACGTGTCAAATAAAACTCAACCAGCACATCCAAATTCTGTTGGTCATGAACCAGGTTGGGCCAGCCCAAGGCCCCACGCACAGAGCAGATACTGACACGGACAGGCATCTCTCGGTTTTGTTTGATGTCGTACGAAAACTCAAAGATTTCTTTGCCTTCCCCATAGCGACAACTCTTCGTCTCAGGGAGATATTTTTTCAGCACCATGTTCTGCGCGGCCGCACTACCCAGTAGCGCGCCAAGGCCTAAGATGATCTCCGGATCTTCACCTTTTGTACCATGGCCTCTCTCATCCAACTTGACAAAATAGCGAGCAGGAATATAGTCAAGCGAATCGCCGGGATAGCGGGTTCGGATAAAGGTCGTGACCTCCTTGCCTGTTGTGTTTTCGACCCAACGGAGCAACTTGTAATCACCAAAGCTAACACCCAGCTCCTTAAACGCATAGACACGCGCCAACATATAGCTGCCATATCCAGGCTTCTTAAGCTTTAGGCGCTTTTCAATCAAGCTGGTGCATAAGGGACGGCGATTGGTCTTGAAGACAATTTCACGCGGAATGCCTAACCCCAACTGAACATCCGAATTCGTGCGCAGCTCATAGACGTTTGCATATTCGAGGGATTCGTCCTGGCTCATCACCTTTTCGATGTTACCCAGAAGAATACGCGTACGTTCATCTGCCCGATGATGGAACTCGGGACGTCCACCCCGATAGGTCGCTCCGGGAAGTGCGGTACGGCGATCATCAAAGGCTGGGGTTATCGAAGAGTCCGAATGTCCAACATAGATCGCCCCAGTCAAATGCATATAGAGCGTCTCAATGAAATCTTCACTGGCTTCATCCTCCAACTCGGGACGTTCGAGTGACGCCCTGAACAACTCGTCAAAAGCCTGAATACTGGTGACAACATCCTGCTGTTCAATCATATTGAGCGTGATCCACTCCATCATACGTTCAATCGAGGGAATCAAACGCTGAAGGGCCTCGCCCCGTTGCATACCGAAAAACTCGATCTCGTAATGGCCATGGAACTTCGGCGTACGAACATACGAACGCTTTTCATTTTCCGCCACTGACACCAGCTCGCGCAAACACGTCAGTGCCTTCGGGTAATCCGAAACAGCCCACTCGGAAATCTTGTGGAATTCACTATAGGAGAGGAAATGGACACCTTTGATACTGTGATAATAGCGTAAAGGACAGTTGATTCTCTTGCGGCTGGCTTGAATGGCCAGCTCCATCTCTTTACGTGACCACGCCAAGGGCTTCACGCGCCACTCCTGTCCGAGTCGGCGATAATAGTCGAGCGCCACATCATTACGTTCGCTCATTACGATATCGTCCAACATAAAGCCCAAGGCTTGTAACCACTCATCCGCCTGTACGACCAAGTCTGTCGGCACCTCGCGTTGCGAGACCTCTATCTTTCCCTCGACCATATTTGCGCAGATCACCTTTGTTGAAAGGATGGCGCTACGCCGCGCAGCGGGGATGCGTCCAAGGTTCCAGAACTGGCCCGAGAGCAAAGGCATGGCGGCAATGGCATGGTTCCCAGTCGTCATAGTCAGCACATACCCTGTGCTATCTTTGACGAGATCCCGTTTGCGCACGAGGAGCATCGGCTGATGTCCATCTTTGTCAAGCCAAGCATCTTTTTCAAAGATAAAGGTGTCACACCCCCAGTCATACGCCATGAAGGTTCGGGTCCGACCTGTGTTCTTGACCGTAACAGTGCCTGATTTTCTACGCGCCTCGCGCCGGACGCGATCAATAAAGGTTACTACACTATTTTTCATAACGAACTTTTTCCCGAGCAATACACTCTTCAACACAGCCACCGAGCGCATCCAATTCGCAGGCATCGGCGACTTCTAAAAGATTTTCTAAGGCAGGCAAAATATACTGGGTGAATTGCGCTTGCCCAACATGGGCCAGTCGTCCATACGCCCCTAACGCCTGCACAAGCCGTTGAACAGCTCCCTCCCTGAGTAGCACGACTGCATCGCGGTTCTCAGGAAAGGCCTTGAGGTAATACGCCGCCATCTTCTTCCGCAATTCCTGACTCATCTTCACATAGGGATCATACAACAACGACGCTAAGTCATACGCCCCTGCGCCAAGCCGCATCCCTTGAAAATCAATCAGCACTGGCTTCTCTTTCTTGAAGAGCACATTACTCGATTGAAAATCACGATGCAGCAACACTTGTTTTGCCTTCAGCAATTTTTGCGAGATCTGTTTTAACTCGCTGGCGACATCCGCAGGAAGTGCCTCATAGCCGTAACGGTTCTTGAGTAGATGTTCCTCAAAGAGGCGCTGTTCCCACGCATAGAGCGCTTCATCAAAGGATGGCTCTAAAACAATCTTTCGCTCAGCGACCAAGCGGGTACCTTCGCGATGAAGCCGGACCAACGCCTCAACCGTTGACTGATACCACTGCTCACCCTTGGCCTGCCACTTCTGACTTAACCGCTGTTGCAAGGAGTCATCACCGCAATCTTCAAGGAGGAGAAGCTGTGCCTCAGGCAAATCCAAACGAATGACAGGAACCGGCACCCCGGCTTCTGCCAAGAGCGCAGCATGCCCGCTATAACGCGCATTCTCAGCTCGCGTCAAGGCATACTGGATTGCAATCACAGAGTCCGTTCCATTCCACAAGCGCCAGAAGGAGCGGTCTGAACCTCGTGCGCCCAAAAATTGGGCCGTGACCTTTTCAGGAGTCCACCCCATCGCGTGAAGGGCCGAAAGGAGCGGCGCGTCACAGATGCGGGCCGCGCTGACCCCAACACAGTTGACCTGCTTTCCGCCCAACGTGCCCCCTGCAAGGACACATCCCTTGAGCGAAGCGCCTTTCAAAAGGGTCGTTCCCTCGAGAACGATACTGTCCGTGCCTTTCACAGAAGCAGGGACTGAGGCTTTGGGGGAGACCGCGAAGAAGGTATTAGACTTTAAAGCCAGACGATCCGTCTTAGCATTATAGAGCTCACCGCCGCACTTCTTCGACCGTGCGAGCTTCTTGACCTCTGCATGGATGCGACGGTACACATCTACCGTACCTGCATCATCCCAGTAACTTCCCGCCACAGCTGCGCCGTGAACAAAAAGATTATGCTCCATCGCCCGCTGATAGGCTTCCACGATTGACGAGAAGTCACTCTCCGGAAGAAAGTCAAAGATTTTAGGGGAGAGGAGCTGCAAGCCACAGAAGGTAAAGGTGTGTTCGACTCCGGGAGTCGGACTCTTCCAACAGGTGATACGGCCAGCGTAATCCATCTCGACCGTACGAGGGCCCTTCTTGGGCTCAAGCCAAGCAGCGGCAAAGGAACCACTTGCCGCAAACGCCTTGAGCAGGAACTCTGGCTGAAGCGAGGCCACAATATCCGCATTCATCATCCAGAACGGTTCTTGTCCAAAGAAGGCGCGAAGGGGACGCAACGCACCACCTGTACCTAAGATCTCGGGTTCATAAGAGAGGGTAATCGTTGCCGTGCCCCGCCGTTCCTTCACCCACGCTTCAATAGTCTCGGGCATCCAATGCGCATTGACAACAATCTCTTGCACGCCCCACGATTCCAGCAACCGCAAGACATGCTCCAGCAAGGGCAGGTTCCAGAGGGGCATCAGGGGCTTGGGAAAGACGTAGGTCAGGGGACGCAAACGCGTACCCAGGCCCGCAGCCAGTACCAGTGCCTTTCTGGGCATCTTCATCATGCTTCCCCCTTCTTGCGTTCCACCGTCACCGCGGCTGCTCTCAACCCGGAGATGGCCCCTGCCTTCTCAACGCGAACCTTAACCGCGTCCACTCGCGCGTGAAGCAGGCAAACGTGAGCGGCACATGCCGCTGCAGACTCGATCATCCTGAATTGCTTGGCTCTCAGGGCCTCGCGAATCTTTTCAGACAACTCGACATAGTCAACTGTATCCTGCAACGCATCGCTGGCCAGCACAGGCGAGAGGTCCAACGAGAGGGTGACAGTCAGCACGAGCACCTGCTCGCACAGACGTTCTTCTGGTAGGTCGCCAATGATGCACCTGACCTCCAGTCCACACAGCTCTAATTGCCCTTTACCTGCCATCATCGAAAAACCTCTTTAGAAGTGCCTCTTTGCAAAGGGTGACTGCCGTTGCTGTTTCATCTTCGGCTGCTCCAAATGGAGCGCATACCACTCCTCGCCAAGACCAGTGTTCGAAAATTGGTTTGCGCGATTGTTCGCCAGATGTTCACGATTGCGTTTGACCACATCATTCTCCATCTTCTCACAGGCCTCAATCAAAATCTTGTTTGCTTTATCAAGGTCATTGCGCTGCAGATAAATCCAAGCCATCAAGGAGTACGAAACGACTCCCTGCCCATAGCGAAGCTTCGACACCTGTTTTCTAAAGAACTTTTCGATCTCAGCAATGTCGGCCTCCAGCATATAGAGACGAGCAATCTTGACATTGATCATCGTGGGCTCCATGTAGATGGCTCGCGGCATCAGTTCGTCAACCTTCTTAAAGTTCTTCACCGACCAATAGAGCTGAAGACGCAACGTGGCGATCTGCTTCTCCATCAGCGGCACCCAACGGTTGAAGCGCTCCAAACTCTTGGAAGCTTCCAAGGTCTGTTCGACAATCCGCTTCTGATCCCGTTCCATCTCGAGTTGTGCATCCTTCATGCTCCCAGGCGGACGCGTCTGCCACATCTTAACCTTCTGTTGCATCCGCTTCTGTCCTTCGACCATGATATGCTGAACCGCTTCCATCGCCACCTTCACCCTGCGTTGAAGGAGATATCCGATAAGCCCTTGGCCAGCCGCAAAGGCTAAGACGCCCAGGAGAATTGCCCACCCCCAATGCAAGGCGTTCGTGCCGATGAGAAGCCCCATCACCAGAATGCCAAAAAACCCATTCGCGAGTAACACAAACATATTTCAAATCCCCTTCTATTTCCTCACTTGCTATCCTAATCCGAAAAAGGTATTATTTTCCTAAATTGTGCGAACAAAGACAAGCATGGAAAGTGACTAATATGAAATCAATTCAATCTTTGGCTTTACGGCTTTACGGTGAAAACGACCTTCGACTCGAACGCTTTGACCTCCCTGAGATTTCAGATGACGAAATTTTGGCCGATATTGTAACCAACAGCATCTGTATGTCTGACTACAAAGCGACCATTCAGGGGGCTAACCACAAGCGCGTTCCCAAGGATATCGCAGAAAAACCGATCATTCTGGGCCATGAATTTTGCGGCAAGCTCTTGAAGGTCGGCAAAAACTGGCAACACAAGTTCAAAGTTGGCCAAAAGTACGGTGTCCAGCCCCAATTGAACATCCCTGGCCGCGAACATGACGCCCCGGGCTACTCATTCCGCTGGATTGGTGGCAATGCCACACGAATCGTCATCCCCAAAGAGGTTATGGAGCTCAATTGCCTCTTGACGTACGACGGTGACGCCTACTACAAGTCCTCCATTGCAGAGCCCGTCTCCTGTATTGTTGGCGCTTATCGCTGCAGTTATCATTTTAAGGCCGGCGAATATGTCCACCAGATGGGCATCAAGAACGGTGGAACCATGGTCATTCTTGCAGGCGCAGGACCCATGGGGCTCAGCGCCATTGACCTGGCCATCCATGGTCCGGAGCACCGTCCCGGACGTTTGGTCATCACCGATATTGATCAAGCCCGCCTGGATCGCGCTGCCCAAATCTTCCCTGTTGAACATGCGAAGGCGTGTGGCGTCGAGCTGATTTATCTCAACACAGGAGGCGTCCCAGACCCTGTCAGACTGATTAAGTCGGTTAACGATGGCAAAGGGTACAATGATGTGATGGTCTTCGCCCCTGTACCGGCATTGATCGAGCAGGGTTCGGCACTGCTCGATTTTCTCGGGTGTTTGAATTTCTTCGCCGGTCCGGCGCACTCAGATTTCAAGGCCTCCATCAACTTCTACGATGTCCACTACATGGGACATCACATCGTGGGCTCCTCGGGTGGCAACACCCAGGATCTGCAGGACTCGATGAACTATGCCGCGCAAGGGTTGATCGTGCCCTCCGTGATGATTACGCACGTCGGGGGCATTGATTCCGTGTCAGAGACCACCAAGACATTGACCAAGATTCCTGGCGGCAAACGTCTGGTGTATACGCATATCTCTATGCCCATGACCGCGATCACCGACTTTGCAAAGCTCGGAGAGAAAGACCCCTATTTCAAGGCACTGGCGGAAATCTGCGCACGGAATAATGGGCTCTGGTGTACAGAAGCTGAAACGTATGTGCTCGCCAATGCCCCACGTCTCGAGGAAGACTCAAAAATCTAACTATGCTTCCCGACCTACAATCAAGCCTACTCTGTGATGATGTTCGCCAGGAGCGAAACGGGAAATTTATGCTCATCGGGATCTTCGATGGGCTGGCACATCCAGCCAATCAGCCGATCTGTCCGCGTATTTGCCTTATGAATCGCTGGTGTATGGGGGAGGGTGAATTCACCCAACGTTCGCGCATCATGGCACCTGACGGCATCTCTGTTATTGCAGAAGGTCAGTCCGTACCGATTAAGCTCTCGAATGACCAGCAAGTGGCGACCGCCGTTGAGGTCTTCATCAATCTAGCATTTCATCAGGAGGGAGTTCACTGGGTCGAAATTCATCTGAACCATGAGCTCCGGATGCGCTATCCTCTTCATGTGAGGATGTTGCCGCCCCAGCCGTTGTTCCATGGCCAGCCCCCTTCCGCACCACCGACGGCATAAAAGGGTTTTTGGTCGTGTCGAGGGACATGTGTTCACGTGCCCGATCCCACGGTTCTGTCCGAAGGCGCACAATACGACAGGAGAGGAGTAACCGAGTGGTGTCACTCTCTTTTGCCTGAGCATCAAGATTGTCACGTGCCCGCTGGCACTGATCAATCCACACCTTGCGCAAGAGATCCTTGGCTGCATCTAAGGAAGTTGCCTCCCGGGCGCTCAACATCTTCTGCTTATTCGCGATAATCCCGCTTAAAAGCTCTCGCCATTGCGGATCCATCATCATCCCTAATTCTGCCACCTTGTCTTTTCCAGAATGAAACTGCTCAAGGATCGCACTCACAACCGTACGGGTAAAGAGGTGGCGCAAAATGTCGAGCGGTAAATACTGACTCATTAAGAGCAAGGACTCGCGGTCGTGCTCATGCTCGACCAGAAATTCGCAGAGCTCATACTCTGTCTTTGACGGCGGTTCCGGAGGAGGTGGCGCTTCCCACTCGCCTACATCAACCACATAGTCGTTCGCAGGATGAAAATCACCCTCGACCTCTGGCGGCCGCTCACCCTCGGCAACTCCGCCCTCTTGCTGAGCTGTCTCTTTATGCTTTTCGTGCGCATCCTCGGCTCTGAAACGCGCAGCATATTCGGCCTTCTGTTTCGCCTGTTCACGGAAACGATCCAGATCCTCTTCAAACGCGCTCATCGGAACATGCAGAAGCTTTGCAGCCTCTTCAGCCAAATGGGAACGCTGGACAGCACTGGCGCACTCTGCCAGCATCGCAATCACACCATGGGAGATTCGATTCACCGCATCAATACTGTTCGGATTGGACTCCTCGCCGCGCAACGCGTCAACCTGAAACGCTGTGATGGAGACGGATTGATCTAAAATTTCTCGAAACGCAGTTGCCCCCTGATTTCGCAAAAAGGAATCAGGATCCTCCCCTTTTGGCAACGCTGCGACGCGGACCGGAAGCTCAGAGGCAATAAAGAGCGCCCCTGTGCGGATCGCAGCCTTCTTGCCTGCAGCGTCACCATCAAAGACCAACACCACGCTATCAGCGTGCTTCTTTAAAAGGGCCACATGTTCAGCCGTAAAGGCCGTGCCTTGTGAGGCAACCGCAGTCTCAAAGCCACAGGCATGACAGCGGATCACATCAATCTGGCCTTCGCAGATAATCGCCTCGCGCCGCGGATGCTTGACAATCTTCGTGGCGGCCTTGTCAAGGGCGTACAGAATATGGCTCTTCTTGAAGATATCCGTCTCAGGACTGTTCACATACTTGGCGGGATGGGATTTGGGGTCCAGAATACGGCCGCTGAAGGCGACCACGCGTCCCTGACGGTCGCAGATCGGAAACATCAGGCGTCCGCCAAAACGGTGAAAATAGTCATTCGGCTGCCGATCCGTATCTTTGGGAGGCACAAGGACGCCTGCCTCGACAAGTTGCTGCGGGGTAAAATCATGCTTCTTGGCCCATTGCAACAGGGCATCCCGTGGCACAGCAGGCGCATAACCGATACAAAAACTCTTGACGACCTCCTCTGGCAGGGAGCGCGAGGCGAGATATTTCCGCGCTTCTTCCGCCTGCTTGGACTCCACCAGGCAGCGCTGATAAAAGGCGGCCAACTCAGCATGGATCGCATAGAGGACACTGCGTGACTGCGCATGGGGGTCCACTTCCTGCTTCAGCACCACGCCCGCCTTGTCCGCAAGCATTCGGACCGCATCCATAAACTGCAAGCCTTCCATCTTCATGAGGAAGGTAAAGATGTCGCCTGCCTCGCCGCACCCGAAACATTTATAGAACTGCTTGTTGGGGTTGACGTTAAACGAAGGCGTCTTCTCCTTGTGGAAGGGACAGCAGCCCTTATACGTTCCGCCGGCACGCTTTAATGGCACACGGGAACCAATCAGGTCGACTATGTCCACCCGCGCCCGAATCTCATCTAAAACCGTATCGTTATATCTTGCCATAAAGGGGTCTCATTAAAGCATAATCCGTGGCTGATTGCAATCGCCCCCTCGGGAGAATAATAGAGCCCCCATCTCTTCTGACACAGGTGCTTCAAAGCTAAGACGCTCGCCTGTAAGCGGATGCGTAAATTGGAGCGACTCCGCGTGCAAGGCTTGCCGGGTCAAACGGAGTCTTTTTTTGTCTTCATCGCTCAAGGTATCCTCAATGAACTTGACAAAAAAGGTGTCATCCACCCCATACAGTTTATCGCCGACCACGGGGAAGCCAAGGGAACAGAGTGTCGCACGGATCTGATGCAGACAGCCGGTCTTGGGATACGCGCGGACCATGCTGACGCCCTGGAACTGTTCAACACAGACAAAACGTGTTTCGCAGGGTTCGGACGCACCTTCCTTCGGTTCCTCTTGCACAAAACACCGTTTTTTACGGACGACCGATTTTTCGTCATGCGTCAACCAGCCCGAAGCCTCCAGCTGCGAGGGGAAAGCTCCTTCCACAATGACCAGATAGCCCTTTTCAACCGTGTGTGTCGCAAACTGATGCGAAAGATGACGCGTCGCTTCAAGCGTCTTGCCCACCACCACCAGGCCCGATGTCTCCCGATCCAGCCGATGGATCAAGCGAGGCTGCACAAGGTGCTCCCGCTCCTGTAGCAAGGACCAGAGCGTGTTCTTAAAGTAGCGGCCTGCAGGATGACAGGGCAAGTTGCCGGGCTTATCCACCACCAAGAGTGCCTCATCACTGTACAGCACGCGGTAGTGCGTGTCCACGGAGGGTTCGGGACGCTGACCAAACGCATACCGAAGAACATCTCCATCGCAAAGCAATTGATCCGGGTTTTCGACCTGGACATCATTCACGAAAAGGGCACCCTCGACAATTAAACGGTGCCAAGCCTCCCGCGTGTGATACGTGAAGCGCTGCGTCAGCAACTCCAGCAGCGTCTTGCCTGCCGCCTCCCCGTCAATCGTTATGGTGACCTTGCGTTGCATGAGTTTTATGGCACCAATGACGGTGCCCGTTGTACCCTGCGCTCGTTCTCTCCGTTACCACGCAGGACGTCATCGCCATGCCGACACATATAGGCGACCATGTCGTTCATCTCGAGACATCGTTCACGTGAAAGCTTGGGTTGCGTAGTCGTGTACGGGTAAGGTGAAAGAATCAACACCCTGCCTTGTGCACAGAGGTCAAAATACCGCGTACCGGGCTTATACAGGGCAGGAAAACCCGCGTGTTTTAAAACGATCACACACCCCTTCGGCGAGCGCACGATATCCTCTACAATAGCCTGTTCACCTGGCGAAATAAAAGGCGACACACAGACCGCCCCATTCTGAGATGCCTCCCCTATCTCCGCCCTTAAATCAGCCAAAGCATCATCTGTAATACTTCTCGAAACCTGTATGGCTCTCAGAGATGGGGCTTCTAATAGAAAGGGGTTTCCAAACCCTACCCAAGAGAGTGGTGGTTTGACCTTCGGCAAATACGTGTCATTCAGATGCTCCAGCCGGATAAACAGATCGGGATGAGCTTTTTTGATGCAATAACGCCGAGGGTTATCCCGAATATAGCGCTTACACGCCTGCAACGTGTTTGGGTTAAGAGAAATCACCTGATGATAACCTGGCTCCCAGACCTGAAGACTAGGATTTTCATTCAATTTACGGAGCTCCGATGTCACCCCGCTTTTAAAACCACGGATAGAAGCCCCTAACGCTTGCTCTAAGGGCTCCTTCACAAACAAAATGCCATGCAGATGGTCTGGCATCACGACCAGCATCGAGGTCTCAATGCGCGGCTCTCGCTCCGAGATCTGGCGCCAATGACTGCAAACAACTAGCCCTTCTGGAGATAACTCAGTCTGGTTGTCAAAGCAACGGCCAAACAATGGACGGCGTGGCGCTGTCGAAAGGGTGACCATATAGAACCCTGTTCGCTTATAATCGTGCCAGTATAGACGCTTCCCTTGCATTGCCAACCAATATGCCATACTCCCCCTGCCCCTGCAAGATTCCTTTGCATTCTCTGTTATTCGTTACCACACATGGCGGCTTTCATGGGGGTTTCCAACTCCTAATTGCAAAGCGCCCCAAAGTATGATAAGCTAATGATAATGAAACATTGGAACGTCGAGAGAATTCGGACGAACAAAAAAGGGGAGAGGCTGGCCTGTGTCACCGCATCTGATTATACGGGTGCACGACTGGCAGACCGTGCGGAAATACCCCTCATATTGGTCGGGGACTCCTTGGGGATGACGGTACTCGGCTTTGAGTCCACCTTGCCCGTTACGTTGGCGATGATGCTCCATCATACCGCAGCTGTGGTTCGAGGTGTAAAAGATGCCCTTGTCGTTGCAGATATGCCATTTTTGACTTATCAAGCCTCGATTCCCGAGGCGATCACGAATGCAGGTCGCTTTTTGCAGGAAGCTGGGGCGGATGCAGTTAAGATCGAGGGGGGTGCTCTAAGAGTCGGTCTCGTAGAAGCCTTAACCCAGAACGGCATACCCGTTATGGGGCATATTGGCTTGACCCCGCAATCCATCAATCAGATGGGCGGCTACAAGGTGCAAGGCCGTTCCCAGGCAGCTGCCGAGCAACTGCTTCAAGACGCTTGCATGCTGGAGCAGGCCGGGGCTTTCTCCATTGTCCTTGAGTGTATTCCGCCAGACGTAGCTGAAAAAATTACGGCTGCGCTCTCCATCCCAACGATCGGAATTGGGGCAGGTCCTTCATGCGACGGACAAATCCTCGTCATGAACGATCTTCTCGGACTCTCCCTCCAGCCGCCAGCGAAATTCGTTAAACCGTACGCCACGCTCGCAAAAACATTGCAGGAGGCTTTTACCACATACCGTCAAGAGGTCCAGAACGGAACCTTCCCTGCTAAAGAGCACTCTTATGCGCCCCTCACGTGAAGATATTGTCATCACTGGGCTCTCCTGCCGTTTTGCAGACTCACCAGATCCCGCCAGCTTCTGGAGGAATCTCCTGCAACGGAGACGTCTGTTTACCCCTTTGCCCCCGACAGACACAGTCAACTGCCCTAATCTCTTTGACCGCCCCTACCCCTCTGTCTGTGCCCAACTGAACGAGCTTTTCTCGTGTAATGCAGCAGACCAATATTTCAAGCGAGAGATCACCGCAGGTGAAAATCCAGCCCTCTATTTCATGCTCCAGCTTGTGATGGATGCCCTGCGCGATAGCGGATGTTCGATCAACAGCCTCCCCACAGACCGTATTTCGCTTCGCATGGGGTATGCGCCCCCCTTTAATACCGCTGCAGTGAACTGGCTTCAACACGCCTTTGTTCTGGATCAAACGATCGACATTCTACAAAAATTCTTCCCCAATGCCCACGCTGACCAAGTCGCGTCGATCCGTACCCAACTCAGCGCTTCACTCCCCAAACCCGATGTCTATGCTTTTATGTCCTCCTTTGGTTCCTCCGTTGCCACGTGGTCAGCTCACCTGCTGGGCTTCGCTGGTCCGGCAACCACCATCGAATGTGGAGCGCTCTCCGCTCACCAGTCCTTCCAACAGGCGATTGATGACCTCTTGATGCGGCGCTCAGATATCGCGGTGACAGGAGCGCTTCAGCCTCCCTTGATGCGCCCCTTCCTTCAAGGTCTCGCAGGGCCCATCACTTTCTCGCGGGGCAAGACATTGATGCCCTTCAGCAGAGAGTCGGACGGCACCCTCCCTGGCGAAGGAGGCGCAGTCTTTATCTTGAAACGACTGAAAGATGCCGAGCGCGACAATGACCGCATCTACGCCATCATCAAAAGTCCAGAACTCGTTGCCGCATCTCTTGACCATCATCGAACCGTCCCTCTCGCCCCCGAGCGGTTATTACGGGTCATCACCCGTTCGCTCCAACGAGCCCAACTTTCCCCGGAGGCGCTAACCTATATCGAAGCCCATGGCGTCGGCATCCCTCAAATTGACCAAGTTGAACTGAATACGTGGCTCGAGACGTTAGGCGACCGAAAGGCAAATCAGGCTCTGATTGGGATTGGTGCAGTCAAGGGCAACATCGGTCACACGCTCATGGCCGCAGGTGCGGCCTCCCTATTAAAGGCGACGCTCGCCGTCTACCACCGCATCCTTCCTCCCAATGTCGAGATTGAAAAGCCCTATCCGAGGCTCTCTTCTGCAAAGTCACCTCTTTACCTCCTGGATGAGGCTAGGCCCTGGCTGCGGGGAGGCAGGGACAAGTTAAGACGGGCCGCTGTGCCCACCGTTGACTTTACAGGAAGCTGCGGCATGACCATCCTTGAAGAGTACACAGGGGGTAACTCATGAGCCGTCAGCACCTCTCCGATCTCTTTGAAACCGAACTTTTCGTGCTCGGGGGAGACGATGAAGCCTCCCTCATTGAAGAGCTTGGGCGTGTACAATATCTCACTGAACATGTGCCCAATATCTCGTTACAGGATCTCGCCTTCACCTGTGCAACCCGTGCAAACAAGAAGCCCACCGTTGTCGCCATCGTCGCTGCAACGCGCCAAGACCTTTGTGAACGCCTGATATTGGCCCATAAAAAACTCTCCGACAGCGCAGGACGGATCCGTGACAAGAGTGGCACCTACTATTTTCGGGAGCCTCTCGCGCATAAGGGGCGCATCGCCTTTCTCTTCCCTGGGGTTATGTCCTTTTATCCAGACATGCTACGCGATGTGAATCTCGCGTTTGAAACCTGCCGGCAAGCCTTTGATGAATTGGAGGAGGGTGTCGAAGGAAATGCTGAAAACTTTGTGCCCACCGACTTTATCTTTCCTCCCGCGGCCTGTTACCGTTCCGACACCTCAGCCTTTGCCGCTGAAGCCTTTGCGGAATCCTTTATTGCCAGCCATATCGCCAATACCGCTCTCTATCGCCTGATGACCTCCTTGGGCATTTCACCAGACGGGCTTTTGGGGTTCAGTGGTGGTGACCTCTGTGCCTTTGAAGCTGCGGGTGTCTTTGGAAAGTTGTCGCGTGCCAAGCGGGTGTCCTTCCTGCGGGAGGGTTACGAGATGCTGACCCATGTCTCGCAACGCGAAGACCTGCCCCAGTGCCTCATGTTTGCGGTTATGGATGCCACGCGCGAGCTGCTCGAATCACTCCTCGCCGCACATCCCGGACGTCTCGAAATCACCGCCTATTACAGTCCCCGTCAGCAGGCCATTGCGCTCTCTCCTGAAATCCAACAGGAGGTCCTCGACGCGCTCCATGCCGCACATGCAAAGACCATGCCCCTCCCCTTGGTCCGTCCCTTTAATACCCCTTGGTGCGCGAAGGTTCTCCCTGTCATACAACAATTTTTATCACACTGGGCGAGACATTCTCCGAAAATACCCATTTACTCCTGTGCAACCGCCGCCTGCATTCCAAACAGGTCCCGCGATATTCTGCAGCACATCGGAGATCAATGGAACGAGCCCATCCGTTTGGAGGAGACCATTCAGCGGATGCATGCGGATGGCTATCGCATTTTTGTCGAGGTGGGGGTCAGAGGTAACCTCACGACAGCGGTCAGCGAAATCCTGAAAGGCAAAGAGCATCAGGCCGTTGCACTGAACCGTATCCACCGCTCTGGCATCACACAGCTGAATCATGCGTTGGGGTTGCTGGTAGCACAGGGTGTACCCTTAGACCTGACCGCTCTCCATCGTAACCGCAACTCACGGTTGATAGACTTCGACCATCCGCTTCTGCTCACTGAACAGCCTCGCCTCCAAAGACTCTTTTCTGAATATCCCGCCATGTCGGCCTTCTCCGTCACACTCGACACCGCGCCTTCAATTACCGCAAAGGCCTCTGTCGACACCATACGTAGAAACTTGCCAGACATTGGTGAGCGAAAGCACTTCTCGTTTGGCGCGGACTTCCCCATGCTGACCAACGCCGACATCCTTGAGGAACAGCCGGGCATTTTACTCGAGGTTTCAAAGATGCTGACCCTCATGGAGTATCCCTTCCTCGCGGACTACTCGATCGGAACCCATCAGCTCTCTTTCGCGGACCCGACCTTAAAGGGACTCCCCATCCTCTCCCTTCCCTCTGGGCTCGAACTCATGGCTGAGGCTGCCCGTAAGCTTGTGCCACGATCACGGGTCGCAGAGGTTGACCACCTTCGCACCCAACGCTGGATCGGGTTTGATCATGAGGGCGTCTGTGTCAAAATCCGAGCAGAACGTATCGCGTGGAGTGACCCTCGTTACACAGCGATCAAGGTTCAACTTCGTGACGATGCTCCCAACAGCTCATATACGTGGCCTGTCATGGAGGCAACAATCCTGCTGACCAGCTCAACAACTGTCACGCTTCCCCCTGCCCATCCCCCACCCCTGACCAATCCACGTCAGGTCAACTGGTCCGGCCAAGAAATATACCCCGACCGCCTCTTCCACGGACAGCGCCTGCGCCTCGTTCGCCATGTTGATCTCTGGAGCGAGGACGGCGTTGACTTCGAGATTGAAGTTCCTTCTCGCGCCGATGTCGTCACCTACACCCGTATGCCACTCTTCTCGGTCTGGCCGCTCTTGCTCGATGGCATCACATCCAGTTTTGCGCTCTGGCGGTCACATGATAAGTTTCCGAGCACGGTCTCTGTTCCCTTCCGTGCACGACGCATCCTCTTTCATGCCTCAACCTTTACCGAAGGCACCCGACTGCGGGGGTACTTCCGACTCAACTCTGTTACCCCGCGCTCCCACGTCGCGGACATTCAAGTGTCGGACGGGAATGGCAACTTACTGATTGAAATGAAGGGATGGGAAGAGATCTGCGAGCGTGTCCCCGACGAATATCACAAATATATTCTTAAACCTGCCGAGCGTTTCTTGTCGCAGGAACTCCCGCTCGCCTTGCTCGGCAACCCTGCCTCGCCGGTTGCCACGGCCGTGATCACCGATATGCCCGTCAAGATCTTAGAGGCCAATCAGGAACTCTGGCTCAAAGCCCTCGGACATGTTCTGCTCTCCACACCAGAGCGTGAGGAGTGGATGGACATGCAAGGCTCAACCTTGCGACGCGCCGAGTGGCTCTTTGGACGCGCCACCGCGAAGGAGGCTGTCCGCCGCTATCTCCAGAAGCATCAACTCTCGCACTGGACCTCAGCCGACATCCAGATCTGGGCTGACGACGCAGGGAAGCCGAATGCCATCGGTCCTTGGCGTGACGTCCTGAGAGCTTCAAAACTGGACATCTCAATTGCGCACACCTCGAAGCTGATCGTGGCTGCCGCGGCGGCTAACGCCCGGATCGGCATTGACATCGAGGCGATCGGACGCGACCTCTCCGAAGATTTTTCAAATGGTGTCTTTACGCCCGAGGAGATGGAACTGGCCGCCAATGTCCGCGAAAGTCCAACCGCCATGCTCAAGTTCTGGTGCGCGAAAGAGGCCATCTCCAAGGCTCTCGGCACCGGCATCCGCTACAGTCCGCGCGACCTTCACATTGTCGCTGTGGACGAAGAGAAGAATTGCGTCCAAATCGAACTGCTGGGCCAATGGCTCGACAGCTTCAAGCAATTCAAGGGCCGCAAGAACATTGTTTACACCAATGTCTATGCAGGCCATGCCTTTGCCTCCTGCATCTTCTCCAACACCCTCTTTGGGGATTGATCTGTCTATAACTTGGAAATTGCCTTATTAAAATTGGACGTTCGACCTGTCCACCGTAGCCTTGGCGAAGGTGGATGTTGAATGTTCGATGTTTTCATTCGTGCTGTTCGTGTTATTCGGATGCTAAAAGAAGTTCATGTTATTCTCAACAGTTTAAACACAAAACTAACATTAGACTTATATTCGCCAAACATCAAAATACTACTCTGTTCGCATCTCAAGGAGAGAGTCGGTGTTTTAGCAGTCAATAAATAAACTCCCTGAGCAAGAAAAAGGAGAAGCATGAAAAGAGAAATGTTTATGGCGACAAGTCTGTTAGCCCTCATGGCAACAGCCCAAGACGCTGCAAAGAAGCCGGCAGAAGTGAGTGTTCCCAAAAAGGAGAGCTCTACCCCAGCAGAGGCTGTTGTCAAAGAGAAGAGTTTCTTAAAGTTGGACGGCGGCTTCGATCTTCGTGCCCGCTATGATATGTATGACAACCTTCCCAACAGTGACGGAAAAATCAGCAGATCCTTCGTAAGCTATTATCGCCAGCGCACCCGTGTCTGGGGTTCGGCCACGGCAGGAAACTATGGACTCTATCTGCGTCTCGCCAACGAATTCAGGGAATACGACAACTATGATCCCTCGATCAACTATAATCGCTTCCCAGACCAACTCTTCGTGGACAACATCTATCTGGACTTTAAGAACATGCTTTATGACCGGGTCGATCTGCGAATCGGTCGTCAGGATATGAAGTACGGCGCAGGACGCGTCATCGCGGATGGAACACCTTCCGATGGCAGCCGTTCGGAATACTTTGATGCAATCAAGTTGACCGTACGGGTCACGGACAAAACCTCAGGTGACTTCTTCGCGATGTACACCAAGCCTGTGGATAACTTTCTGACAATCGGTGATGCTGATGGCCAAAACTATAACATCACGAGTCACGATGGAGCCGTCGGGCCAAACAGGGATGATGATCTAACCGAATGGGGTATTGGCACCTACTGGACGATCAAAGAATACAAGGAGTGCCCGCTCGACCTCTATTTGCTCTACAAGGATGAGTCTGCTTGGCTTAGGGGTGGTAACGCGAACAACAAAGTTTCTGGGCGCCAGTATGCCACACTCGGCGCGCGTATCACCCCTCAGTTCACGGATAACATTTCTGGCGAACTCGAAGGGGCTTATCAGTTCGGCAGAACGAGCCACAACAACGCCAATAACATCAGTAAACAAGCGATCAATGCCTACATGCTTTATGGCGGTCTTAGCTACAAGACCAAAGAGACCGCGCTAAAGCCCTATGTGACCCTGGCTACACTCTACCTCTCTGGCGACGACAATGGCTCTAAAAACAACAATGCCACCTCTGACGACATCACAGGCTGGAATCCAGCGTATGCGCGTACAACCTTTATCGGCGAATTGCCCGTCAAGATGTATGGCTCCAGCTACCGCTGGTCGAACCTCATCTATCCCCATATCGAGCCTGGCTGTGAACCCTTCAAGGGACACAAGTTCAAACTTCAGACTGGCCCCATGTTTGCCGAAAAGAAGGATCATCGGTTTGGATCCGACGAGGATACCTATCGTGGCTGGTACACCCAGGCCAAGTACGAAGCCACCCTGTTGAAGGAGATCGTCGGAAAGCGTGGTGCCGTCAAGGCCGCCGTACAGCTTGAGCACATGGCATATGGCGACTATTATTATGAAGCTGGAGCCCCCGACAATGGGTATTACGCCCGTGTTGAGTTGAGCATGTCCTTCTAACAGGCAGACAACCTATTCTGAAAAAAGACGCTCCGTGAAAACGGCGCGTCTTTTTTATTCTTTGTTTCCGTGTATCCCAGGTAAGCAACGGGGTGATCGCTTACGCGTGGGACGGTGTCGTTGCAATCCCAAGATCACTGGGTGCACGGCCGAGACGGTCCAGGAGCTGGATAATCGCGCGAGTCTGATCCGCGACAGTTTCCGAAGCATGGGCACGTCCCTCATAGATCGCGTAATCGGCACGATACCGGAGGGGCGTGACATTCAACATGACCGAACTAGCTCCTGCCAGGAGTCCGCGTTCACGCGCATGCGGTGACAACGTCTCGAAGGCTGTGGTGACGAGTACCTTGGCCTGCGGAGGTGCTGCCAGGCGCGCAGCCGCCAATAACCGGAGCATCTGCGTCTCGGTGACGGACACCTGTTCGTGGCGGCGATGGCTCGCCAGTACCGGACCGAAGCTGAACATCTCGGCATTGAGCTCACCAGCCAGCATCACATCATCCGCCAACGACTCAACGGTCTGGCCTGGCAAACCAATTAACCCCCCGGTCATCGTCAGCCAGCCTGTCTTCAGCGCATGGCGCAGATGGCTCAGACGGGAGTCGAGTGTAGAACCGGGATGAAGCTGGGCATAAAGCTTGGGGTCAGACGTTTCAAAGCGCATCAGGAGGGCGCGGGCACCCGCTGCGTAGAGCTGGTCGAGTCCCTCAAGTCCCACCTCACCGAAACTGACGCAGATAAAGACACCATGGCGGCGTTTAATCTCAGCAACCACTTCAGCCAAAAAGGCTGGTGTGTACTCCGGATCTTCGCCGGACTGAAGCACCAACGACTTAAAGCCGAAACCCTCAATCGCCTCTTTGGCCGCTTCAAGGATCTCATCGCGAGTCATGCGATAGCGTCGGGTCAATGTTGAGTTGACGGCCAAGCCGCAATAGAGACAATCACTGGAGCAGTAGTTGGAAATTTCAAGGATGCCATGCACACAGCACGAGTTGCGGTGATGGAGGTGGCGGACCGCATTCGCCGTGCGGTAGAGCCGCTCGAGCCGTTCCGGTTCCTCGATGGTCAGGAGATAAAGGATATCCTCTCGCGAAATTTGAAGTCCGGATCCCGCCTTGTCGAGAATATCCTGAAGCGGACGGTCCCTCGGCTCCGGCACAGGCCGTGCCGACAGGACGTCATCGCGTTCCTGAAGGACGGCAAAGAGATCCTTCCAAGTGTCGAGCATTTCGCGGGCGAAATCAGGATCTACCTTTTCGATCACATATCCGCCCTGCGCATAGACATAGTCACC
>CAYWNP010000033.1:0-19154 GCA_964459675.1 uncultured Akkermansia sp.
AAGTTTTTGAATGCGGTGTTTAATTCTAATCCTCCAAATCCTGTCCATCCTGTCAAAAATAGTTTCTCTCTTTTCGCAAGCCTGCAACTCTTTCGCATATATGAGAAGATAAAGGCCAAAGCGAGGTGACCGCTCATCATTTAAACAGAACAATTACTTGACTTTCTTGTGTGGCATCTTTTATGCTAATTGAAAGCTATGAAGACAACAAATCTATCCTCCCGAACGATTAAAATTGATATCCGCCCTCTCGCTTACGAGGCACAGCCGCCACAATGCGATGAGGCGCTGGTAAAGGCTCAGAGCTTATTGAGCCAAATTGATTATAGATTCATGTTTGATCGCGCGTATGCTGCGATCTTGTTGGTTGACAATAATGGGCAAATTCTCTCTTGGAATTCCCGGGCTTTGGAGTTTTTTGGCTATACCCCAGAGGAACTTTCTCGGAAAAACATACAAACGGTCATTGCGGGAATGAATGAAATGATCCTTGCAACAATCAAGGAAACCGTTCAGCGCGGACAGCACATGCGCATTCAGGCCTTTGGAATGCTGAATAATGGTGAAATGAATGCCTTGGAGCTGGTGATCACCGGGAACGGGCTAAACGATACAGATCATTTCTGTTGCCTCATTAAAAACATCCAGACGGAATGGCAGATGGAGCAGAACCTGAACTCCGCCTACCACGCCATGGACAATACCGACTTGGGTATCGGCATCGTAAACATGGCTGGCGTGATCATCTATGCGAACCGAACCATGATTCGTCTCTTGGCCGACGGGAATGAGGCCGGCATCCTCCGTAAACCCTTGACGGACTGGTTTGACAGTACCTCTATCGTACAACCGCTCTTGGCGTCCATAAAAAAGCAGGAGGGTTGGTCTGCCGAGAAGAGCATCCTCATCGGAGAGAAGAGTTGTTGTTTCACGCTCTCTGCCGTGCCGGACATCAATTCGGATAATGAACTGACGGGCATGGTTCTCTCAATCCGTGACGTTGCGGAAAATCGCCGACTGGAGATTGCTCAACAACAGGCCGCACGCGATCGCACCATCTTGGAGAGCTTAGGATCCATCTGTCATACGCTGACTCAGCCAATGACGGTTCTTCTGACCAGCGTCGAACTCTTGAAGCTTGAGACGGGCATTGATGATTCCCAGAAAAAAGAGATTATTTCGCTCTGCTATGACACTGTTTTAAACATGCGCGAACAGTTGGTAAGCCTGAATAGCCGGTGCATGGAGAGAAAACCTCTTGAACAGACCTAGGTTTGGCAGTATACTTATTATTACTCAGACAGAGCACACGTGAGAGGAGAACAGTAACTATGAATACGAACCAAAAAAACCGAGGAATGTCCATCTTAGAAATGACGTTCGCGTCAGCAATTTTCATGATGGTCATCGTCAGTGTTTTTCCACTGATTGACGGGGTGGTCGGGCGTTTCCAGATGGCACGTGACCATTATATGGCAACCTCGATCTGTCAATCGCGCATCGAACGTGCACGAATGGTACCTTTTAGCGACCTAAGTCTTTTCATCGAGTCCACCAACAGCCCTTCTTATTTGAATGACGTGGGAGAGACCTATCCTGAGGGTCGCTTCAAACGCGTGACCACGGTATCGACCAATAGTCCTGCCGCTGGCCTGACAAGCATGACAGTCGCCACGTATATCTGTTACTGTTCCCGCTTCGGTTGGCGCAAAACCTTCCATCCTATTAGCAGCAGTTCATTCAAGTGCAAGTTTACGGATGAAAAAGAGGAGCTGAGCTACATCTTCACCACGTACAATCAATAGCCTCTGCTGGCTGATCTCAAACCAAACTGAAAGGGTTCTGCCATGAAAAAATGTGTTGATCGTCGAGAAAACGGTTTTACGTTGCTGGAACTCATGATGTCGTTAGGCATGATGTCGTTAGTCATCGGGATGGCCATGAGCTCTTGGCTTTCGTTCATGCAAAAGAGTAATCGTGCCAATGCTCAGTCAGGCCTTGACATGGAGGCCCGAAGCATCATCGAAAATTTCCGCTCTGAGATGAGCAAGACCTCGCGCGAATCCATTATCTTCTACCCGGAAGACCAAGCTCCCTACCAAGCCGTATCCTTTGCCCTCCCGGCAGACCAAGATGGTGACGGGCTCATGGACATGAATACTGCCACCAGCAACATCCTCTGGCGCCAGACCATTGTCTATCATATTTTTAACCAACCTCCTAAACCTCCCCAGATGAAGCGGACCCAGTTCAATAATCGTAACTCGGCTGCCTCCTTTGCAGAGCGGTACGCTCAGGTTCAAGCCGTAGTCACCGCAGGAGTCGGTACTTCAGCGTGCCTCGCAAATGAAACCACCTCAACACGCGTGATGTTCGAAAACCTCTTCACAGGGCGTCTCTGGCATGCTGAAGCACGTTTTGATGGCTATGCGCCAGTAGCAAACACAAAAGAGACTGTCAACTTCGGTGTGACACCTGTACAGGCGGGTCCCCAGCAAGTCACTTTTACCATTGTGGATAAAAACCCCAACTCCAGCGGGCGGAAATTTGGCTTAGACCGGATCACCGCTAGCGCATCCGGATGGTCCATGGAGGCTGAGCTGCTTCCCGGAACAGATAGCATCTCCAAGACGTTTACAGGACCCGGAGGGGCCAGCGCAGCATACGGCCTCCTGGCGGCGACCACGGCAGACGGACAGACAGTCAACTTAACGGTCAATAACGATGCAGTAGAAGATGCTATTTTCATAGGAGAAACTCGCAATATTCTCTTATCAAATACCGTAGTCCGGCTCGACGAAAACTATAAACCAACCGGTTTTGCCAGCGGGGTGAACTGTGCCAAGCTTGATGGCACGTGTACAAACGCTTGGAGCGCATCAGAGCAGGCGCTAAGCTCTGCGACTTGGCCTTGGTCAGTCACCACCAACGTGGTGGGGAATGAATTCGTTTTTCGTATCCCCATTCTCTCGGACCAAACGATCAATGCGGCCGGGGAACCGAGTGCTTATGGCATTAAAAAGAGTGGCTTTAACCCTGTCTTCCGCGTAACAAAGCTGAGTTCAAACGGAGACCTTGATATCACACACGCCTCTTTCGTCATTATCCCTAAAACTGACCTGCCGCTTAAGTCAGACGGAACTGTTGACATCGATTCTATCGGCCCCAACATCGGCTCTAACGCAGACATCATCCCGCTCAACGTCTGGCAGAACGGTGCTGTCACCACGTGGAAAAACGCCTCGCCCACCAGCAGTGCTCAAGCAAGCCAACTTGTTGAACTCCACAATGCCACCCTGCGCGACATAAAAGTTCCCATGGGGAGCTTTATCATGCTTCAATTGGTCGTCAAGCTTGGAGCAATAAACAATTTGGAATTTCTGTATCCCGTAACCAGGTCGGACATACCTGGATGCTGGTTCGCGTATAATTTGTCTTCCGCTACAACTGCAATGACACTGGTCTCGACCCCATCGTGGACATGGTCGGATGGAACATACAGTTTGTGGGGGTCCTCCGCCTATCTCGCATTCCTGAAATCGCTTGTGGTCAACTATCCTGACGATGGGGACTTCATCTCGCATGTCTTTGACACGACCGACACCACAGGCAAGCAGAAGAATATCCTCTGGGAAACTCTCATGCCCGCAGGCGGTGGCGGAACCTTTGATTTCTATGCCCGTTCAGGGAACTCACTCTCTTCCAATGGGTTCGACATTGAAGACGCCTCTGCCTGGGGATCCTTGAGCCCCCTCTCCTCGTCACCCCCGTCAACAGGGATCTCGATCGGAACTGGGCGCTATGTGCAATACAGAGCAGTCTTTGTATCTCAAAAATCTCACCTCGCTCCAGACGCAGGAGCCCCTACATCCTCTTCAAGTCCGGGGCCCTACCGAAATGACACGCCCCGTCTGAGATGGGCCAGGGTCACCTATTCAGGCCTGCCTAAGTACGTAGAAGTTGCCGGCGAGTTGCTAAAAGGTCCTGATTGTGGTATATTTTCAGTGAAGGTGAATGGTAAGGAGCTTGTCCGTGGCGTCACCATGGAGATTGAAATCTTCAAAGATATACGAGGTGTCGGCGGCGTACCCCTTCGGATCAAATCAGCAGCCTCTGCAGAAGTTGATCCGAGGAACACAGGAAAGTAAACAAAAGAAGGAGGTTATCATGAAAACGAATAACGGTCAAAAAAAGAGTGCACAGTCTGGATCAGCGATCATCACTGTTCTCGGGCTTGTTTCACTGATTAGCATCGCCAGCGGATACATTGCCTTTACGGCCTCCCAGGAGATGCATGCCTCTCAAAATCTTCGCGAGTCATTAAAAGCCAAGATGATTGCAGAGTCAGGGCTCAACAGAGCATACAACAATATCAAAACTAATTTTTCAACCGCCAACGGGTTGAGCCTTCAAGGTGAGTTTGGAGGGGGTTCGTATGTTGTCACAAGTGTAGCTGATGCTACTTCAGCCAACCGTTACAAGCTTATTTCAACAGGCACCTGTGGGAAGCTGGGCAAATGGAAGGTCTCGGCTGATGTGCAAAACCGTCCGATCGTGACAAGCGGTTCGGATCCGGCCGATCTCTACTATGCACTTGATTACGATATCCTGACTGGAGGTATTCTGACGCTTAAGGGAAACTTTAAAGCCGATGTGAACAAGATCCATGCGAATGGGAACATCGACTCCAAGGGAAGTAGCACGGTGAACACCCTCGTGATTTCGAGCTCTGGAACCGTCACCCTTAAAAATACTACTGGAACCACCACAGTTCTGCAGAACCAACCAGCAAAGAATATCTCGCCTGCCGCACTTACGGCAGCGATCAATGCGTTGAAGGCCTTCGCAGAAAAGAATGGTGCCAAGTATGCGACCGGCGCACAGATCCCGAATGCTCCACCCGGAGGAGTCGCCTGGTGTACTGGGGATGCCTCCGGTTTTAGCGGGGCGGGAACGGGTTGCTTCATCTTTGATGGAACGCCTGCGCTGCAAGGCGGCGGAGCTCAAACCATACAATCCGTGAACGGATACCCTGCCCTGATTATCCTCGGCACGGGTACTGTGCATATCAACGCACAAAAGACTATCAAAGGGGCTATTCTCATTCCCAATGGCAGTATCTTTCTGAATGGAACGGCCGCCTTTTACGGTCCCATCCTCGTGGGCCAGACCTTCACAGGAAATGGCACGGCCGACCTCTATGCCGGAGACGGGCAAGGGTTCTCGCTCCCTCCGAACACTACACAAACGGACAAGGTCGTCATCTCGGCATGGCACTAACCCAAGGAGTACCTTGAGAGGAATAATGGAATGTTGGAATATCCCAACATTCCATTAAAGCTATAGACAGTCGCTTATCCTTATGACAAAAATTCCTTTAGATGAAGCTCTCTCGCTTGTTCGTGATTTTGGTCTCTTGGTCAACCAGGCGGCCATCTATGGGGTGGAGCACCGCGTCATACAAGACCAAGCGGGTGAGTTCTTTAAACGCATCCAGGAGCTTGCAAAAGCCCATGAGATGATTGAGTTTTCCATCAAAGGGGATAAGCTGGCGGTGAACGGAGAGGCTGAGGGGATGGATCTGATGTCCACACGCAACCTGAAGGAGCGGATGGTCATTCATAAATTGCCAGGCATCTTCTTCTCCCCGCAGCTCAAACAAGACGATTTTTTGTCCTTTCTCGCTTGCCTCGCGAAACCCCCAGTCCGAGTACAGGAGATGGGGGGCTTTGAACAGGTCTTAAAAGAGTCAAATATGAAGGGCGTAAGCCTTGTTCATTTCGTCTATGAACGGGTCGACACGTCAACGTCTAAGAGTGGGGCGCCTTCTCAAAAAGGGGAGGAAAAACAACCCCCAGCCAGACAGCACAAGTCTTCACCCAAAAGAACATACGATATTTTAGAAGATAGCGGCCAAGAGGTCTCTTCGTCCAACAATCCTGAAAAAGATGTGACGCGACAGGCTGGCCGTGCGCGCCAGAGAGTCCAAACAGAATTAGACTCCCTGCTGAACGACGTCACTCAGCTTGTTGGCCATGAGGACGATCCAAAAGATACGCGGATGATCGAAAAGCTCCGCTCTATTCGGAACACCTTACGTACCTCAACCGAAACATCCAAAGAGCGGATAACCACCTTTTTAGGCCCCCTTGCCAAGGGAGAACCGACCTCTGATGCCAGTAGAGCGCGCGAAAATAGAGTCAACGTCCTTGATTTTAGACATTCTGAATACATGCGCCGGTTTGCAGAGTTGACACAAGAGATCGCACAGCCGCTCACCATCACGAACGGTGTGATTGAATTGCTGGGGAAGGGGCAGGCCGGGCCTCTCACAGAAACACAGATGGAGTTTATTAATCTGGCGCTTGAAAGCGTTGATCGCGTCAATCAGCTGATCAACTATATGCACACGCTTTACGGTGAGCCTGCTTCCTATATTCCCGACGCCGGCATCGTCCAAGAGACCTATAAATAGAAAAAAGGAAGGACGTGGAGAATTCCACGTCCTTAACTTTTATACTAATCAGCCAGTACTTACTAGTTCTTGTACATCGAATGAATGTATTCTCGCTCACTACCTGATGTCGTAGGATTCGGGCATACGATAGTAGCTGTCGCATCCACTGTATAGGTGATCTTGGTTGCGGGGCAAACAGGTGTCACCCTCACATAAAGGGAGACGCCACAGAGTGATCCAACACCGATCGATGTGGCTCCAGTCAGCAGAGCCTGCTCACGAGCACCTTCGAGCTGCTTCATGTTTGCAATACATGAGCCACAGTGAGAAATCTTGCGAGATCTCAGGAAGTTCGGAATAGCAACAGCGGCCAAAATACCGATAATAGCCACCACGATCATGATTTCAACTAGCGTGAATCCTCTACGATGACTTCTCATAGCACCCTCCCTTCTAGTTGTTTAAAGAGGAAAAGTTAAGGACTTGGAAAACTCCACGTCCTTAACTTTTATACGAATCAGCGCATGACTGACTAGTTCTTGTACAGCGAGTGAACGTATTCTGGCTCAGAACCGCCTGTTGAGGGATTCGGGCAAACGATCGATGCTGTTGCGTCCACAGAGTAGGTAACCTTCGTTGCGGGGCAAACCGGGGTCACCTTCACATAAAGAGAGGCGCCACAGAGTGATGCAATACCGATCGTTGTCGTTCCTGCCAGCAATGCCTGTTCACGAGCACCTTCGAGCTGCTTCATGTTTGCGATACAGGAGTTGCACTGAGAAATCTTACGGGATCTCAGGAAGTTCGGGATAGCAACAGCGGCCAAAATACCGATAATAGCTACCACGATCATGATTTCAACGAGTGTGAAACCTTTACGATTCATCTTCATAGTATGTTCCTTTCGAGTTGTTTTACACCGACACCTCTGTCGGTTGTCTTATCTTTAGAGCAACTTGTGTGCCAAGTGTAAAGTTTTGTTGTTTTGTTTCGACACCGTTAATTTAATCAAAAAATACCCCTAAGTTCAAGTCAAAATTCGGTGATTTCTCGCTTTTGAGAAAGCCGATCTCTCGTTTTTGCAAAGATTACCCCTTCTGAGGGACGGGCTCCTCATCTGAGAGTTTTCGATAAAGGGTGGCTAAACTGACCTGGAGCGTCTGGGCTGCCTTCTCTTTATCCCCCTGCGTTGAGGCGAGAATCTGCTCCATATACTCCTTCTCCTTTGTACGAAGAAAGCTCTTCAGGGAGCCGTTTGAGGTGTCAGCCTCGCCGCCACGACCCGGGAACACTGCAGCACGGGGCTGACTTGAAACCTGGCGAGCCTCTTTCACAACACGCGGAGGAAGAAGGTCTGGTGTAATCTCCTCCTCATCCATCAGGAAGGTCACAGCATGTTTAATCGCATTTTCAAGCTCGCGCACATTACCAGGCCAACGATAGGAGACCAGTATGTCCTGGGCCTCCTTTGAGATCTTTGGCTGATTCTTGCTGTTTTCAGTCTCCAGACGCAAGAAATGGTAGACTAAAGGCAGAATGTCCTCTGGACGCTCCCTCAGAGGTGGAATATCGAGGGTAATCACAGCAAAACGATAGTACAAGTCTGGACGGAAGAGCCCTTGTTGAACGAGCTGCTCTAAACTGGTATTGCTCGCGACAATCACACGGACATCAATAGGGATGTTCTTTGTTCCACCCACACGACGTAACTCCTTCTCTTGCAAAACTCTGAGAAGCGTGCCTTGCAGGGCCAAGGGGAGCGATGAGATCTCATCTAAGAAGAGTGTGCCGCCATTCGCAACCTCAAAGAGCCCCTCTTTATCCGATACAGCTCCAGTGAAGGCTCCTTTAACATGGCCAAACATCTCAGATTCCATCAAGTTCTCAGGGATGGAGGCGCAATTGACAGCTACCCAGGGTTTATCTTTACGAGGGCTTGCCTTGTGCAACGTCCGTGCAATGACCTCCTTACCCGTTCCGCTCTCGCCATTAATAAGGATGGTTGCGGAGGTCGGACCGACACGTTCAATCTTCTTGCAGACATCCAACATGGACGGATTGGTGGCGATCAAATTCTCAAATTGATACCGGAGCGGGGTGTCTGCGTTCACTCGAGGTGCAACATTTTGCTTCTGAGCGTGCTCCACGGCACGTTTAACCGTGGCCAGCATCTCGTCGACCTTAAACGGCTTGGTCATGTAGTCAAAGATGCCGGACTTTGTAGCCTCAACAGCGGTCTCAACCGAGGAATAGGCGGTCAAAAGGATAAAGGTAATCTGTGCTTTTAAGGTTCTCAGCTCCTTGAAAAGTGACATTCCATCCATGGGCGTCATGCGCAAGTCACTCACAATCACATCAAATGTATCCTTTTTAAAACATTCGATGGCAGCAGGGCCTGAATTGGCAGTCACAACCTCATACCCCTTCGCCTTCAAGAGGCTTTGCACCAGCATGAGGATTCGTGCTTCATCATCAACAATTAAAATTTTTGGCATACTCGTCTATTCCTCGAAATAAATGGGGGCCATTATATCACAGCTCTGCAGGAGACACAATACCGATTTCCCTCCCGCGCGCAGGAGAAAAATCGGTACGTGGGGTAAACGGTGCCTTACCCCACCACCGTGCCCAGTTTAAAGATCGGCAAGAACATGGCAACCACGATGCCACCAATGATAACTCCCAAGAAGACCATCAGGAAAGGTTCCATCAAGGAGGTCAAGGCGGCCAACGTGCTCTCGACTTCATCGTCATAGGTGTTGGCAACGCTCTCGAGCATTTCATCCACTCGTCCGCTCTTCTCGCCAGCAGCGATCATACGAATCATTAGGACAGGCAAGCAGGGCTTCCCCTCGAGGGCGGCGCTTAGCAGATTACCCTGCTCCACGCTGGCACGCGCAGAAAGAATAGCTTCTTCCATCACTTTATTACCTAATGACTTTCCAACAATATCCATGGAGTCCAAAATAGGAACACCGCTGGTGAGCATCTGGGCAAAGAGTCGGCAAAAACGTGAGACCCCCACCTTCTGAAGCAAGGAACCAAAGACAGGAAGCTTCAGCTTAAATTGATCAAACTTGTACTCGCCAATCGGGGTTGACACCCATTTTTTAAAGGTAAAAATGGAGCCGCCGATGACAGCGATAAACACATACCACCTTGTCCGGACAAGCCCGCTCAGATCCAAGAGAATCTGCGTCGGCATTGGGAGGGCCTGGCCGAAGCCAGAGAACATCTCAGCAAAGACAGGCACAACAAAGGTAATCAAGCCTGAGGCAATCAAGAGAGCCATCGCCAAAATTACAGTCGGGTAGGTCATGGCTGATTTCACTTTACGCACCAAACGTGCAGTGGAGTCCAACATGGCCGCAAGACGCTTGAGCACGCCTGCAAACTGACCGCTCTTTTCGCCAGCAGCCACCATGTTAACATACATATCATCAAAAACTTTTGGGAATTTTCTCAGCCCATCTGAGACGGGTGATCCGCTCTCCACACTTTCGCGTATACTCTTCAGGACCAGCTTAAATCCCGGATGCTCACACTGCTCCTCGAGCGTACTCAGCGAGACCAGAACCGACATACCTGCGTTTAACATACTGGCCAACTGGCGTGTGAAGGGAATTAACTCCTTCGACAAGATCTGACCAATACCAGAAATTTTGACTTCGCCTTTTTTGTCTGCCATACTATCTCCTTTTATTTCAAAAGAATTGCCTTATTGCCTCATTACCGCTTACGCTTTCGGCTCTCGCCGAATGGTTTCCGCTACGCTCCAACGAGCCTTATTCAAAAACTCAACGTTGGACGTTCGATGTTCATATTCATTCGTGTGGTTCGCGCCATTCGGATGCTAAAAGTTACTCGTTGTTTATTCTATGGGCCCTGGGCTGCAGGCTTAACACTATTCCGAACCTGTCACTTCTAGGGCTGTACGAATCGACGTAAACCCCGCCCTGACCTTTCTGAGTCCGGCTTCCTTCAACGTCACCATACCATTTCGCACTGCTGCCTCACGAATTTCAGAGGCTGTTCCCCCGCGCACCGTAATATTTCGTATCTCATCCGTCATGGTCAACACCTCCATGATCGCACCCCGCCCCTTAAAACCTTGAACGCACTTCGAGCAACCCGGTCCGGGCTCAAAGATGGTCGTGCCCTCAAAGAAGTCAGGTTTGATATCATTCGCCTTAAATACAGCTGGATCAATCACGTCCATGGGCTTCTTGCAAAACTGACAAATCTTACGATACAGACGTTGCGCTTGGGCCAAGATCAGCGAGGAGGCAATCAGGAAGGGCGGAACCTTCATGTCTACAAGACGGGCGATCACGCCCGACGCATCATTTGTATGCAAGGTGCTCAACACTAAGTGACCTGTTAAAGCAGCTTTGACCGCGATATCCGCGGTCTCACCGTCTCGAATTTCACCCACCAGCACAATATCAGGGTCTTGACGCAACACAGAACGGAGAACCGATGAGAAGGTCAGCCCTACCTGCTGATTCACGTGCACTTGGTTAACACCATGGAGCTGATATTCGACAGGGTCTTCCGCGGTTACAATATTCACGTCTGGCGTATTCAAGTCCTGCAAGCAGGAGTAAAGCGTTGTTGTTTTGCCAGAACCCGTAGGACCTGTCACCAAAATAATGCCATGGGGTTGCTCAATCGCATGGTGCATGGCCTGATACGCAAAATCGTCCAACCCCAGCGCTGCAAGGCTAGGCGCCAAATTGGTCTTGTCCAACGTACGCATCACCACCTTTTCGCCATGAATCGTGGGCAGGATGCTCACGCGAATATCCACTTCCTTTTTCAAGGCCTTAATTTTGAAACGACCATCTTGTGGATTCCGGCGTTCAGCGATATCCAAGTCCGACATAATTTTAATACGCGAGACGATCGCATTATGTAACGACCGCGGAGGGCTCGGACGCTCAACCAAGGCACCGTCAATACGATACCGCAACCGGGAGGTCTTTTCCATGGCTTCAAAATGAATATCACTGGCATTCGTTCGCAACGCCTCAACCAACATCATATTCACCATCTTGATAACCGGGGCTTCATCGGCACTCTCAAGCCCCTGCTCAATGCTCTCCTCCTTGGCTTCGGTGGTGAACTCGATGTCCGCCTCCGGGTTCTTCATGATGTTTTCCATCGCCAGACCCGGATTAGAAGCATCTTGCTGAGTCTGTGCTCGGCCCAGCGCATCCATGACCTCCTTTTCAAAGGCAACCAGCGGCACGATCTCCATTTGCGTCAACCGCTCAATCTCCTCTTGCGCCATCAAGTCGAACGGGTCACCAAAAACAACGGTTAGGCACTTCCCTAACTTCATCAACGGTAATGCTTTGAGCCTTACAAAGTTTTTGACCGGGATCAACGCGAGGAGTTCAGCAGGCGGAATGAAGGTCGAGGCGAGCTGAATCGGCGTGAGATTAAAATAGGCCGCTACCGCCAACGTCAGCACCTCCGACGAAACCAAACCCGTCTTGACCAAATGTTTCTCTAAGGGGGTTTTTCCAGCATCAGCCACTGCATGCTGAAGCTGCTCATCGGTCAGTATTTTTCGTTCGAGAAGCGCACTCTGAAAATTAGCGTATTGATATGTTTGAGGCATAGTTGTTTTATAATAAAGCAAAGGGCTGGCTGTTAGCAAGAACAAATTGAGCGTAAAAGCCACCTTAATCTTGCAAATCCCTGATAAAAGTGTATGCTGTGAAATGTTGTTGAAGTTATTGAAAAGGAGATCCCATGGCATTATCGGACCCGAAAATGATAGAGGCTATTGCTTTTTTTGAAGACATGCTTCAGACCATGCCCAAAGACAGGACTGCGCTGGAGTTTCTTGCTGTGGCTTACGAGCAAACGAAACAAAGTGAGAAGCGCCGCGATATCCTTGTCCGGCTTGTGGATGTCCTGCTCATGGAGAATGATTTTAAGAATGCAAAGGCTCTTTCTGAGCACTTGAAAGCCTTCCCGGATCACATGCCAGCACTATTGGCAATCGAGCGTGTCGCAACACTCAGTGAAATGGACTCTGAAATCGAGGCTACAAAAGCTGAAGAGGCGCTCGCCCAAGACGCTATCGATTCTGTACTAAAAATTCCCATCGAGTTGCCGACAGATGTCCACTCTCTAAGCCATGCCAGTGCCTCCGCAGAGATGGATCTCGTCTGGTACTGGCATGATCACGACTTTCTCCCGAAGGAGCTCTGTATGGACGTGATGAACTCTCTGACCGATCGCCCCGTGACGGAAACCCCCTTGCTCATCTCTGCTTTAGCGATCCTCGATGAGGGCCATCCGGAATATACGGACAAGCTTTTGGAGCTGATGTATCACGCAAGCTCTGTGCCCCCTATCCCCGTTGAGTTTTTTGAGCCTACGCCCGCAGCCCTCAGCACCTTGCCCCCCACCTTCTGTCACGTCAGAGGGGTCTTGCCCTTCTCGCTGATGGGGAACGAACTTTTGGTCGCGCTTCTGAACCCTATTAACAAAGAGTTGAAAAAAGAGGTTCTCGACCGTTCAGGCAAACCCTGTCACTTTTTCATGACCCACCCCAAAAGCTGGCAAATGATGTTTGACAAGGCCTTTGTTACGGTATAGAGACGAACGGGCGAAGGGCTTGGATCAACTGGTCACGCGTATAGGGCTTCCCGAGGAACCCTTCATAGGCATGCGTCTCGAAAAGCTCGCGAATGCGCTTCTCGCTATAGCCTGAGACAACCACGATCGGTACGTCAGACTTATACTCGCGAAGGAGCGACAAGAGCTTGACATTATCCATATTTTCGATGGTGGCATCCAACAAAACAAGATTGATTCGCTCCATATTCTTTCTGAAAACACCCACGGCATCCCGCTTGCTCGTTGCCTCCAGAGAGTCAACACCCAGAGAACTGAGAAGAATACGCGTTGTTTGAAGCACCGCACGATCATCTTCAATGACCAATACACACGCACGACCTTCGGACACCATTTTACTTGCCGTACCAGCGACCTTTGGTTTTTGATTCTCCGCAACAACCTCTACAACACCTGCCTTAGAAAGAGGCAACCAGATACGGAAGGTTGTTCCCTTACCCACCTCAGACGAAAGGGCAATCGCTCCGTTGTGGGTATCCACAATGCCGAATGCCGTGGCTAAACCCAATCCTCGGCCCGAGGACTTTGTAGAGAAGAAGGGTTCAAAAATACGCTTCAGAATCTCCTTGGGAATGCCAATACCCGTATCCGAGATTTCGATCACAATGCCTGGCTCGGTAGTCAATGAATGGGTACAGAAGAAATCGTGCCGATTCTCTTCTGTCAGATTAAAGGTGTAGGTGCTGATCCGAACGGCCCCCCGCATCCCATTCATCGCCTCGGACGCATTCTTCAAGAGATTCAACAAAACCTTCCAAAACTGGTGGGGATCTGCATCCACTCTCGGAAGATCCCGCCCGAGGTTGAGCTCAAGAATCACATTCGAGGCCATCACACCCTGCAACAATTTTTCCATCGCCAAGACCAGCTGATTAGGATCTGTTCGTTGAAACTTTAGCTGATTTTGGCCTGCATACGTCATCAACTCATGGGTCAACTGGGTTCCTTTTTCAGAGGCCTGAAGAATCGTTTTAATGGCCTCAATTTCGCTCTGCAGCGGATTCTGCCAGGTCACCTCCAACGTATTGCGAATTACCGTCAGCATACTATTGACATCATGGGCAATGCCCGCCGCCAAAGTCCCTAGACTCTCGATCTTCTCAACACGGACAAGATGCCCCTCAGCCTGCTTCTTAAAGTCGTTCTCTCGTTTATCCCTCGAGATATCTTTAAAGACGACCAACGCTTCTTGTTCGTTGATTTTACATATCTTGACTTCAAAGTGGCGGAACGATTCCGTGTTCTCGCGCATGGAGATAAAAACCAACTGAGGCTTTCCAGTCGTGAACACCTTCTGAATAGCTGACTGAAGTTGCTTGCCATCTGGACCGAGGAAAAAAGGCTCCTTCAACGTCTCTCCCACTTTCAAGCCTCGAAGGGGCAAGACCAAGTCTGGCTGTTTATAAACTTTTGTCAAATGAGACTCTTGATCAAAGAGGCAGACGCAATCCGGGATGCTGGCCAGAAGGGCGAGTTGATGTTTTTTCTCCTCTTTGAGCTCCTGAGTTCGCTCTGAAAGATTGGCAACCATCTCGTTCACGCTATGAACAAGTTGCCCAAACTCGTCTCTTCCCTGTAGCCGCCCTCTTGAAGCAACATTAGATTGATCATGTCCGTCTAATGCCTTCTTGATCTCCTCAGCGACCTGGATCAAAGGGGCAAAGATCGTTCTGACCTGAAAACTGAAGATGAGGATCATCAGTAAGATCCCCATCCCTGCAACCGAAGTGACAACCACGGTCCATACCGTGGTATCTTGAGCGATCAGCCCCAGTCGACACCCCTGATCAAGGGTGATCAGTAAGCAAGCAAGCGCAACCAGCATGAACAAGCCCATACGAACTCGTGCACTTTTCCAAAAGCCCTCTTTGGGGGTCCATTTCATAGAGTTACACTAATGATTTCTTAATTATACGCCTTTAGCCGTCCGAATTGCAACGGAGATTTACGTAACCCCCGTCTTTCTGTCTTATTTGGGTAACAGGATACGCATCGCATCAAACTTGACCGTTGTAGTCGTCTCAGGTGAAACGGTTGAGATGGCAAAGCCCGCAACATGATTCGTGGGCAATCTTAATACGCCCCTTCCAAAGGAGGTCCACGCTTTGCCATCAACTGAGTGAAGAGCCTCAAAATCAGGGCCCCTGCGGATGAGCATCAGATAGGGCTGTTGGTTCGTGGTCTTCTCGCTCCGTATCAGCGTCGTTTTCTTGTCAGAACTTCTCACTTGCAAAAAGAGTTCGTTGCCACCTGATATCCCAAACAGAATCCACGCGCTAATTGAAGCATCCGCCTCTTTCACCTGTAAACCTGTCACATCTTGGGGGTTTTGATTGGCTGCAAGGAGGATTTTTCCTGAAAAAGCGTAGGTGTCTGTCGCAACCTTGGTCCAGATGAAACGCGCATGATCATATCCCGCCTTCCAGGTGGCACCCTGATCAACCGTTACCCCTGGCAGTTGAATCATCAACGCCCCGTCCTTCTGCATCGCGCTTCCGCGTTTGGGTTGATCACCGACATTGGTGATCATCCAAGCTGCTTTTTCCTCCGCAACAAACGCGGCGAGAGGCGGAACTAAAACCACGGTTTGAGTGACAGGTTGCCCCAGTTGCGCATTCACAAAGGCGCTACTGATCCCTATTTTCTCTTTGCTCCACCTTAAAGCCTTATCCACGGCCGGATTTCGCGATGCCAACTCATCGACATATTCGGAGGTCTTCAAGCAATAAGAACCCCATATTCTGTCGAAAGGAGGGAACTGAACAAGGATCGCCACCCCCGTAACCAGCAGCAAGAGCAATACGAAGATCAGGCGTCCGACCTTTAAAGGGCGCTGAGGTCCCTTCTCTTCTACGGGCTTAGATGCCTCAGGAGGCGGAGCAGGGTCCGCGAAATAGTCGGAGCTGATCCCTGAGTGCTCAACCGCCTTCTCCTCAACCTCCTCCTCGACCAACGCCTTCTCATGCGGGGAGAGACTGCAGCCATTCCCTGATCCCGAACTAAAAGCATCCGTGTCACGAGCAGCAATATCCAACTGTTTGATGGCCTCCTTGACCTCATAAGCTAAAATATCGCTGTTTTGAAGACGCTCTTCCGGCACGTATTCGAGCATCTTCATCACCATCCGGCAGGTCGCCTTAGAAACGTGAGAGGCCACTTCCTGCAAGGGCGCCACAGGGACCTTCTCCAGCCGAGCTCTGACAACCTCGGAAGGTGACTCACCAAGCGTCGGAGGACGCCCTGAAAGCAGGTGGTAGAGCGTAGCCCCTAGACTGAACATGTCGCTACAGGGCGTGTCCTTCCCACCCCGAATAAGCTCCGGCGCAATATAGTCAGGCGTCCCCATTAATTTGTGGTTATTGTCATAGCGAGACATCCCTGTCAAACCGAAATCCACCAGTTTTGAATTGCCATCCCGATCCATGACAATGTTTCCAGGCTTAATATCGCTATGAACAAGCCCTTCACGATTTAAGGCGGCCAACCCCTCCGCAACATCCCCTGCCATCCGCAAAACGACACGTTCGTCCAAATGTCCCTCTTGGAGGAGTTTCTTCTCAAAGTCCTCGCCCGTCACAAGCTCCATCACCAGATAGGGGTGGCCATTTGAAAAGTTTAAGGAATAGACTTGCGCAACCCGTGAATGGTTTAACTTGCCGAGCGCGCAAGCCTCTTGGCGCAACCGCTCGCAGGATTCCGGGTCACCCGCATAAGACCCCCTCAAAAGCTTGATCGCCACTTCACGCCCAATGATTTCATCCGTCGCTCGGTAAATGGAACCCATCTCCCCCTCGCCAACAGGCCCTTGAAAGAGAAAGTTAGCTAAGCGCGCTGGAACAAAGACTTTGCCGGGACACTCAGGACAAGGAATATACGAGAGCGGACGTGCCTCCGTGGTTGGCACAATGGCACCACAATGCAGACAACTGACCTGCTCGATACGCTCAAAAAGAATGTCTGTCTTCTTCTCCTCTCTTGGCCCAGGAGGCGGAATAACCAGCTTGACAGGTGAATCGTGCGTCACTGGACGCAAGGTCATTACTTTATGAGGTTCATTAGACATGAATGAGTAATATAGGACATTGCTGCGAGCAGTGCAATTTGAAAAATGCTTTTTAGAACAAAAAATGAAAACAAAAAACGATTATTCCTTTTCGGCACACCTTTTGCTATATTTCTTCACCATGAAAACAAATCTTAGCAAGATCTTTCTGCTGTCACCTTCAGAGCTTTTAAAGCTCATGCTCTTTTGCGGACTGATTCAAATCGGGGCCTATTACTTTGTCGGAGCCATGGCCTCGCCTACCAATCACGTCGCCCTGCCCCAGCCAGATACCATCCTCTACTGTCAAGCCGCACGACAGATCGCAGAGGGCCAACCCTTTATCTTCTCGCCTGGTGATAAACCTTCAACAGGAACCACCTCCCACCTCTACCCCTTTCTCTTAGCAATCCCCTACGCCCTCGGCGCCACGGGTGACAATCTCATTACCGCTGGATTTGCCTTAAATGCCGTATTCTATCTCATTTTTATCCTCGCGTGGGGGGTGATCGCCATACGTCTCTGCCAGACCCCTCTTGCACGAGGCGTGGCTGGGCTCCTCTTGGCGCTCAACGGCCAAGCAACCATCAGCGCGCTCAGCCAGTCGGATACTGGCCTCTTTATGGCCATCAGCGCTGGACTCTTTGCCGCATTCTTGACTGGACGCATTCGAACGTTTGCCGTGCTCTTAGTGATAGCCCCTTGGTGCAGACCCGAAGGAAGTGTCCTCGCGTTTTTCTTTCCGCTCTTCTTGCTGATACGCCGGCTGATCTGGAAAGAATCTTCATCAAAAGGCGAGTGGATAACCGCCCTCCTCGGCACACTTTCCGCCCTTGGCGTTCCTCTTTTCAATCTCTGGCTGACCGGATATGTCCAATTCCATTCTATCCTTTATAAAGGTTACTTCAAACAATACGATTTTCTTCCAGCGATCTACATGGGCGCCAAAGATGGGATACGAATGCTTCGGGAGTTATTCCTGGGAACGCCCGAGGCCCCTCCGCGCGAATTCTTTTTCTTACCCCTCTTTGGTGCACTTTTCGCGTGGATCGGTATCTGTCGCCGGTCGTGGCTTCATAAGAACGTTTGGAGAGAGCTTTGGTGGCTCTCCGGAATACTGATCGCCCTCGGTGGCGTTGCCACCAGTGGCTGGCAGAACACCAACCTCGACCGCTATTTGGCGTGGGCATTTCCTCTCTGGCTGATCTATATCGCCGAGGGGGCCACGTGGCTCACACGAAAAATCGAAGCTGCCCCACGTTTCAGATCCCTCCCCTTGTGGGCACTGATTGGTTATCAGAGTGTCACTGCCCTCTGGATGCTCAGTTGTTTTGATTTTAACAGCCAAGTCTCAAACCACGAGTATGAAGCCCTGAAAACCGTGGATACCCTACTCCCTGAAAAAGCGAGCTTAGGAACTCTGCTCGCGCCCGCATACGCAATCCCTGGCCATCGGTTGATGCATCTCAACGGTCTCTACTCTCCTGATTTTCTCATTCCAGATTCGGACCTCCCCGTCAACTTCGAAAAGATAAAACACCATGAGGAGTATCAGTTTGACTACTGGTTGATCGAACCCATCATCACCTCTTTCATCGGAGCCAAAACAAACGTTTTTTACACCTCAAAGACCCCGATCACGCTCGATGACCGTTTTCTTGCGAAAGCAGACTGGTCTGCGCTCAAACGCAGTAGTGAACCGCTCGAGCCAGCCTCTCTTAAGGCGATACAGGGATGGCGGGAGATTGCCCGGCTTGACATTGGCTATCTCGAAAATGAAAAACGGTTTGACTACTCCTCCTTTAGTCGTTTTTACAAAGTTCTTTATTACCCCCAGCTCCTTGCTGGGATGTGTGGAACGAATCTCATTGCCGATGTGGGGCGTGCCGTCATCGGGAGTGAAAGCATGACGATTCCTTGTACCCCCCACCAGCCAATCAAGATCCTCTTGCGAACCACGGGAGCCATGAACCTCCGTCTACGCAACGGACCCAGCCAAGG
>CAYWNP010000033.1:19254-23575 GCA_964459675.1 uncultured Akkermansia sp.
CCCTTTATCAGTAGACCCGCTCTCCATGCTCCTCTTCACCCTCTTCCCCCCTGCCCTCGCACTCGGTCTCTTGTACGGGATTCTCCTGATTATCACTGCCACAGGAACCTATACCCTCGCCCGACACCTGGGATGTTCTCGTGCAGGTGCCTTCCTCTCTGGGTTCTCATTCGCCTGGTCTGGCTTCTTTGTCTGCCAGATGCGTCACCTCGGCATCATCGGCACCGTTGCCTTCTTCCCCTATGCCCTCTACTGCCTTGATCGCGCCTTACTGAGTTTAAAAATCACGTCAGCCTCACCCAGCGTCAAGCCCAAAACATTCGCGTGGCTGATGCTCTTTGCCCTCTGCTTTGGCATGCAGGTGCTGGCAGGATTCCCTCAAACCGCCTATATTTGTGGCCTCTTCTATGGCTTGCTCATCCTCTGGCGACTGCTCGACCTCATCCGTGTTCGCCCTCTCAAAACGCTACTGACGACACTCCTAACACTTGTTGTGGGCCTCGTTAGTGCCACACTCTTAGGGACACTGATGGGCATGTGCTCGTTATTACCCATCTGGGAACTCGGAACCCTCTCAGACCGTGCCGGGGGGCTCTCGTTTAACGATGTCATCTCCGTCAGCTACCCCCCCAAGTTCCTGATTAGCTTCTTCTCCCCCTATTTTTATGGCGATATTTCCAATGTCAGCTTTACCCTCCGGGGGGAAACTCTCTTTTGGGAGGTTTATGGTTATGCCGGACTCTGTACCGTCCTCTTGGCTTTCACAGCTATTGGCATCGCCTTGGGGAGCCTTAGGGGTAAAAAGCAGGAGACGAAAGAGCAGCACTCCTTCAGGACCCAGACTCTCTTTTGGGCCTTTGTCTTTCTCCTCTCCCTCTGCATGGTATTGGGCCCCTTCCTCCCTCTTTATAAAATTGCTTTTCATACCATCCCTGGTTTCTCCTCCTTCCGATTCCCCACACGTTTCCTGTTTGTCACCGTCTTGTCACTTACCCTTTTAGGCGGACTTGGCCTTACGTGGTTGCAAGCGACCCTCTCTCGCCTGATCCCTCCCACATCAACCCAGCGGAGGCGGCTGTTCATCGGTGAACTCCTCGTCGCTTTAACAATTGCCGACTTGATCTATCACAACCAGCGACAAAATCCGATGGCAAACAGCCAAGAGTGGTTAACTGCATCAGAAACTGCTGCACTGATCCAAAAAGAACTCGGGCGAAGTTTTTCGCCAGATGCGTATTGGCACCATATGGCCATGTTTGCCGTCGCTAAAGGATGGTCAGGCGATCTGACGCCCTATTATCTCCAGCGCAACATGATTCAACCCAACTCCAATCTTCTCCACGGGATTCCCTCGCTAAATGCTTATGCGGGCATCGCCCCGAGTTGGGTTGTGGATCTTGTCGGCGACCACAACCGTCATGGCCTTCTGCTGGAACTCCGGAGGGCTGGAAAATTAGAAGTCTACCACCAGTGGCTTCAAGCCCTTTCGGTAAAATGGTTCATACTCTCAGCCCCTGCACGTGCACTTGAACAGCCCTTCCTTATTGACAAGGGAAAGACCTCCATCGCTTCCTATCTCTATGCACTTCAAGATCCGTTACCCCGGGCACGTTTTTCCAAACACCTCGAGTGCCTCCCGACGATTCAGGAGATTAAGCGGGAAAGCGTCGCTGGCCGGCTCGATCCCACCCAGACAACGATTCTCCATTCCCAACAGGAGCTACAGACCATCCAGAAATCCCTAACCACCTGGAAGCAAGAGCAGCAAGCGGCTTCTCGTGTGGAGGATTCCGTCACGTTGATCGGCGACCGAGCCTCAGAGATCATCGTGAAGGCTTGCTCAAAAGAGGGGGGTCTCCTCGTGCTCGCAGACACCTACTACCCGGGCTGGGAAGCCACCATCAATGGCAAAAACACCCAGATCTTCCGAGTCAACATGATGCACCGCGGGGTTCTTGTCCCTCCGGGTGCTCATACCGTTACCTTCAGCTATCACTCAAAGATTGCTCTTTGGGGCATTCGACTCTCATGTATCGGTTTTCTTTCCATTCTCTTACTCATTTGTTATTATACTTACAAGTCAAAGGAGACTCCAATATGAAAGCTGTTATCTTGGCAGGCGGTCTGGGAACACGTATTTCCGAGGAATCCCATCTGAAACCAAAACCGATGATTGAGATCGGTGGCTATCCCATTCTCTGGCACATCATGAAAATCTATCACGCACAAGGCATCAACGACTTCATCATCTGCCTAGGCTACAAGGGTTCTATCATCAAGGATTTCTTCAAAAACTATTCCCTTTACACCTCCGACGTGACCTTCGACATGAAGAAAGACAAGATGATCGTTCACCAACAGAACAGCGAGGACTGGCGCGTAACCCTTGTGGATACGGGCCTGAACTCTTTGACTGGCGGACGCCTCAAGCGGGTCGCCGATTATTTAGAGGATGAGCCCTTCCACTTCACCTACGGCGATGGTGTTGCAGATATTGACATCAAAAAGCTGACTGCCTTCCACAAAAAGAGCAAGAAACTGGTGACCCTCACCGCTGTGCAGCCCCCGGGACGCTATGGCGCTGTGGAGATGAATGATGCTGGCGTAGTCACGGCCTTTCAAGAGAAACCGTTGGGTGACGGCGCGTGGATTAATGGTGGCTTCTTCGTGGTGAATCCAAAGGCTATAGATTATATCGAAGACGATGTCACGAACTGGGAGGGTCATACCCTTCCACAGATTGTAAAAGATAATCAATTAGCTGCTTTTGAACATCGGGGCTTCTGGGCCGCTATGGATACCCTCCGCGACAAGATGAGCCTGGAAAGCCACTGGGAAAAAGGCGATGCCCCGTGGAAAGTCTGGCAAGATTGATTAAGCATCCGAATGGCGCGAACCACACGAATATAGAAATATCATGTTTGCTAATTTGAAAAATAAAACTATCTTCCTGACCGGTCATACGGGCTTTAAAGGAAGCTGGTTGGCGCTCTGGCTCCATAGCCTAGGCGCGAAGGTCTATGGCTACTCTTTACCCCCTCCCACAACCCCCTCCAATTATGAACTTTCCAGCATTCAGGAACTTCTTGCAGGGGAGTGGATCGCCGACATCCGTGACCGGGAACAGATGAAGAAAGCCCTCCTCGCGTGTCAACCGGAGATCGTCTTCCATCTTGCTGCGCAACCGCTCGTAAGAGCCAGTTATCGCGAACCCTTTGAGACCTTTGAAGTCAACGTCATGGGAACCGCCAGCGTCTTAGAGGGTGTGCGCGCCCTTCAGAAACCTTGCGCAGTGATTTGTATCACCACGGATAAGTGTTATGAGAACCGCGAACGCGAAGAGGGCTATTTCGAGGAGGATCCCATGGGAGGATATGATCCCTATAGTGCCAGCAAGGGTGCTGCAGAGATCCTGATCGCCTCCTACCGTCGTGCCTTTTTTCATCCAGACACCCTTCAAAAGCATGGTGTCCAGCTCGCCTCTGCCCGTGCAGGCAATGTCATCGGGGGTGGCGACTTTGCCGAGGATCGCATCGTTGTCGACCTGGTGAAGGCGATTCAGTCTGGAGAAACGCTCAACGTCAGAAACCCGCAAGCCATCCGGCCCTGGCAGCACGTCCTGGAGCCTCTCTCGGGCTATCTCTCTTTGGCAGAAAAGATGATCTCCTCTCCCTCCCCTCAGTGGTGTGAAGGCTGGAATTTCGGACCCGAAAAGGAGTCCGAACAAACAGTCAAGACCCTTGTCGAAAGCTTCATCAAGGCTTATGGCACAGGCTCCTGGTGCGACACAAGTTCCCCGGAGCAACTACACGAGGCAAGCATCCTAAAACTGAATATCAGCAAAGCACAGCGGAGGCTGGGCTGGTCACCCACGTGGACTTTTGAAACCATGATCGCGCGTACCGCATCTTGGTATCGGCAGATGCAGTGTATTTCTCCGTCAGCCTTATGTCTGGATGACATCAAAGCGTATAGTCTTTTAGCATCCGAATAACACGAACCACACGAATAGGGAAAATGAACGAAAAAATTCTTTATAAAGTTTACTGTTTAATTCAAGAGCCTCTCGTCTTCAGGCAAAAGACTATGAACTGGGATTGCTGTCCATTTTCCATCCTAAATAAAAGTAGCCATTGCTTTTATTCTCAATACGGAACCTCCCATCAACCATTCGTGTGGTTCGTGTAATTCGGATGCTAAAAATGAACGAGAAAATTCTTTATAAAGATGAGTTTTATTCCATTCAGGGAGCAATCTTTGAAGTGCACAATGTCATGGGGAGCGGTTTTCTAGAGGCTGTCTACCAAGAGTGCTTAGAAAA
>CAYWNP010000034.1:0-23353 GCA_964459675.1 uncultured Akkermansia sp.
CGCGCTTCAACACAAAGCTGACGTCCTTCGCCACTTGGCGATCAGTCACATTATACGAAAATTCGACATGTTCAAAGACAACCTCCTCATTAAAGGTCTTCTTCATAATAGGATTCTTTGCTATGGGCAACGAAGTATCCATATCGAGGAAGGAATAGATGCGTGATAACGCAGCTCGTCCTGACTCAAGTGACATCTGAATTTTGGCTATCGATTTCAGGGGCTTGTAGGCCACGACAAAAGGAGCCAACAGAGGAATGATGTCCGAGATTGTCTTCCCTTTCCAAAAACAGATGACCAAGAAGATCACGGAGAGCATGATGGTTGCGGCCTCCATCATCGGCGTCACCAACAATCCAACACGCGTGCCTTTGAGCGCGATTTTTACGCATTGTTGATTGGCTTCCTGATACTTACGCTTCTCCTCTTCCTCCGTGTGATAGGCTTTGACAACCCGAATACCGGTCAGATTCTCTAACATGTTCGATCCAAGAACCGCCCCTCGCTCCAAACCCTTACGGGCATAACCACGTATTTTCTTTCCGATCCACAACAACGGATACATGGCCAAGGGATACCCTAGAAACGCGAGGACGATCATCTCGACCATGTCATTCTTGATGGCAAAATAGATAACGAACCCAATAGAGGCCATGATTTCGAAGGGTGCTCGGCACATCTCAGCAACCGTATGGGTCACCACCGTCTGAACGGTACCTGGATCGCCATTGCATCGGCTCATGATACGCCCCACGTCCATACGTCCAAAGAATTGAAGGGATTGGTTTTGCAAATGTTCGAACATATCATTACGAAGATCTCGGACGACCCGTGTTCCAGCCCATTGCAACGTGTAATTATTGAGATACACTGTCCCCAATCGAAACGCCAGCGCCAGCGGTACAACCAAGAGCATCATAATAAAGAATGATCCTCTCACATCCCCCTGTTCGTTCGTCATGTTAATTCCAAAGGCCTTTGCCGTCTTCTCCACCTCTTTAAACCATCCAGGGACCTTCTCCACTTTCAGCTTGCTAGGGTCTGCCGCGCCCTGGCGCGGGTCTCCCGCTATATTCACGCTTTCGCGAATTTCCGCAGTCCCGCTCTTCTCTACTCCCCCTTGCTGCATTTGCACAAGAGCCGGCTGGAGCAACTGAAACAAAGGCAACCACGTGCCACCGACCATCATCCCGGAGAATACGCCCAGAAACAAAGCCCAACTATACTTTCGGGCCTTCTTAAACAAGCGCCCATAAACTTCTTTCGCCGTAAACTCTTTATCAAACCATTCCTGCATAAAACTCCTTGCTTTCAACTTCAATAAATAAGCGCCACACGTGTGCTAGAGCTTGCCGTGCATATATTCACACCCTCTCGGAATTAATGCTTCGCTGGCTAGATAATCTAACAAATTAAAAAGCAAATAATCATTGTATTTTCTTGCACATATCTGCATCCCAAATGGCAGACCTTTAGGTGATTTAAACAACGGAATGCTGACAACAGGCAAATGCGTTAACGTCCAAATCAAAGCAGGATCTCTATTTTCTAAAATCTCCCGCTCAGGCGCCTCTCCTGCAGTACTCAGCGAAATAATCGCATCAAAATCAGACAAGAAACTATCCATTGTGTGACACAAGTTTGTCTGCTTTTCGAGGGCACCATGATATTCCTTTACACTTGTTTGTATACCTTCTTCAATGAGTTCTTTCATTATTTTAGAAACGAGATCTGCATTAGCAAACTCATTTCGAAAATAATACGACAACGTTTTATTATAGATTGTCGCATGCACAGCATGGCTCTGCTCCATCTCGGGCGGTAACTCCATCTCGCATATTTCAATGTTTTTGTTTGTAGCTAACTTACTAACAAAACTAAGTAGTGATGCTTTTGCATAATCACTCGCATCTGCCCAGGTATGCGTTTTTACAAAAGCTATTTTCCAAGGTCGTGAGTCAGGTTTATTCTGTCTATGCTTATCGTTTAACGCCTTATTACTAAAGGGGAAGTTGCAACCGTGCACACGAACGGTATCAAATAAAATTCTCAAATCTTCCATTCTTGAAACAAAAAATCCTAACGTATCAAGAGAATCTGTCGTTTTTAGCATTCCTGTTCTCGGCAGAAGACCAAAAGATGGCTTACAACCGTACACACCACAAAAACTTGCTGGTCTGACAATTGAACCCGCCGTCTGAGTCCCTAATGCTGCGGGAACCATTCCTAAAGCAACAGCAACCGCGGAGCCGCTGGAGGATGTCCCCGGCGTTCTTTTTATATCATATGGGTTCAATGTCTGATTAAGCGTATGGACCGCAAATTCAGCAGTAACCGTTTTGCCAGGGATAATCGCCCCTGCCTCTCTTAAATAATGGACAACCCTTGCATCATTACCGGGCGTGAAATCTTTCCATAAAGGACTTCCCATTTGCGTTTTAAATTCTTTTGTATTAAATATATCTTTCACCCCTACAGGGATAGCTTCTAAAGGTCTTAGCGTCTTCTCAGCTTTAAAAATCTCGTCAATTGCTTTTGTTTGATGAAGCAACACGTTTTCATCAAAACATTCAAACGCGAAATAACGGCTATCAAACTCTTTAACGTTTTCAATACAAGCCAAAGCCACCTCTGTTGCAGATAGCGCTCCTCGCATGATATCCTGATGAATATCGTTGATTGATTTCTGGTAAAACAAAGGATTGCTCACGTTATACATCCTCCCTAGGATCTTTTCGATCTTTAATCTTATCAATGATTTGGGAAACAAACGGTTTAATGAGCTCTCGATTTTTTCTTGTTTTTTTAGTTATTGGGAGCTTGGTGTTTTTGATTTTATCAACCATCAGTTGCTTCATGGTGTCGTAGAACTCTTCTTCACTCATTCCCGTAATTTTCAAATAATAGTCAAGAGCTTCTGGCCTTTGCGTATCATGTTTATAGGCCAACTCAAATCCTTCTTCTCGTGTTAAAAGCCCATTTCTTACATCGACACTTGCTTGAAAAGTGGCCCGGCCATATCCCCTTTTCAAGTAACACGTATAATCATGTATGCCTGACATGATGCATTCCGCGCTTTTATAACCCTTATACGCGTTTTCCATTTCAGTTTCCTTCCAACCAAACTTTTCTTTGATAAATTCAGTCTGCCGTTCTTCATCCCAAAAGATATAATCGCCTAGATGAATTCCAAAGACTCCGACATGTTCAATTTCTTCATAACTTGGCAGCTCAAATGGATATAAATCCCTTTCCTTTAAATAATCACAAACCATTTCTTTAGCGGATAATTTAGCCGAAACCTTCGTAAAGTAATCCCTGTCGAACTTCGAGACAGGACAATCATACGAAGCTCTTCCCGATGACTCGGCAATGGATTCTCCCCACACGAGAAGAGGAATTTTAAACTTTGTCGCGATTTGGAGAGGAAAGGAGCCTACGCCAGCATGACAATGCCAACACGCATCACCAATAGCACCCAAAGAGCGCTTCGCAAGCCGGTTAACCAAATCGCGATTGGGCGTAAACATAATATGATCAACATTAAACTGTTGCAGAGCATTTTGCAAGTTGTACCACCCTGTTTCGCTTTGCCAATTTTGGTTGAAAGTCACAGCAAGCGGTTTCATTCCGTAAACCTGAGTTAACACATACATCTGATAGACACTATCCTTCCCGCCGCTGATCGGAAGGATACAGTCATAATTATTGCCAGCTTTTGCTTTTGCTTCATCAAGGATAACGCGAAGCTTCGTTTCTCTCTCAATCCAATTTATATGAATTTTTTGTTCTGACGATTGGCATGCTTGGCAAATTCCCATTTCATCAAACTTGATGCCTTCTTGCGTCTCAGGTATACAACAACGTATACAATACTTGGCTTTTTTTAGGATTTTTCCATTCACGTTCATTTTCCTTCTTTTCTGCCGTTGGCGAAATCGTTAATCAAATTGCGTGCGTTACAGGCTTTGAGACCTAGCTTAAGAGCGAGGATACCAAGCCATAAATGACAACATCATTATATTTGCCATTCTTAAACTGGGAATCCCTCATGACCCCTTCTCGTAAAAAACCAAGATGCTCTCCCAGTTTCTGCATTGCAATGTTTTCATAATGCGTACCAAAATACAAGCGATGTAATCTCAGCTCACTAAATGCTCTATTTATTAAGAGCTTACTCGCTTCGTGAGCATATCCTTTTCCCCAATAACATTTTTCGCCAAACAGATAGGCAATCTCTGCGTTATTATTCTTCTTGTCTATGCATTGAAGCGAAATATTACCGATATGAATATTCCCCTCCTTCAGGTAGGTTGCCCAGACCTCGCGGGTTGAATCTTCTTGAAGCGACCGTATATACTTGATTGCCATTTCTCGCGTATAAATGACAGACCCGTGTGAATTGTATTTGCAAACGTCAGGATCGTTCAGCCAATTCACGTATCCCCCATCCAATTCCTCCAAGGAAAGGGGCTTTAAATAGATTCTCTCACTATCCAATTTCATGGCGATACTCCCAAACTTTTTGGAAGGCGGCAATGACATCGTCCAAATCTTCCTTCTGCATACCAGGCCTCATATATTCATGAGCCAATAGTCTATTAAAATGTAAATCCTCGACGACTGCACACTGTCCCTTCGAATAATCATACACCTGTCCAGACATGGACCACGGGTATCCCTTTGACCCATAAGCGATCTTCTTTTGAAAAATAGGCAACAGGTACAACGGTTTGACATAGCCACATCCAATCTTGACCCCTTCTGTTTCACGTAACGTAATGGGCATAAGCTCAGCCTTTAGTGCCTCGGCAAAACGATTCCGTGATACACCTGCTTTTGCTTCATCAAAGAGAAGCGCATGTTGATAATAGACATGCGTTGCACTCTCCCGGACGACGGGCATCGTCAGACAATCAATATTTGAAAAACCATTCTCGAGATACCGTATGTTTTTTATGCGTTCCTCCACGAGTGTGGATAGCTTTTTCAACTGGCCGCGGCAAATGGCTGCTTCAATCTCCGTCATCCGATAGTTAAAGCCGATCAGATTCGTAATATTTGTTTCCCCTTTGGCTTCAACGACAGCTTCTGCGTGATTTCGGATCAACCTAACTCTGTTTGCCAATTCATCGTCGTTCGTCACTACAATACCACCTTCACCCGAGTGAATGTGTTTGTGATAATTAAGAGAATACACACCTATATCGCCCAAGGTTCCAGCAAACTTTTCCAGAAATTTTGCAAACGGCGCTTGCGCACAATCTTCAATAACCTTCAGATTATACTTCTGAGCAAGCTCATTAATCTTTTGATTGTAGGGTTGCCCAAATATATCAACAACAATAATAGCCCGTGTTTTGTTCGTGATTTTTCTTTCGACATCCCTTACGTCAAGACAGAAACAATCGGGTTCAACATCCGCAAAAACAGGGATGCCCCCATAAATAAGAGGGGCCGTCGCACTGGCTGACATCGTGTAGGGACTGACGATGACTTCATCGAATGGCTCGATTCCAATAGCCCCCACCGCCGCATACAACCCAGATGTTGCAGAGTTTACAGCAATGGCATGTTTCACGCCAAAAAAAGCGGCCCACTCTTTTTCAAGGCATTGGATCTGCTCTCCGCCAAAAAAGTCTTCATGCCAACACCCGAGGAACCGCGAAAAGGTTCCTCCTTCAAAAACTCGCTTAACATTTTCCAGTTCTTCGTCTGCAATCGGCAGATAAGGCGGAAACTTATTTTTACGAACTTTTTCACCACCCTGTATCGCTAACATTTTCTTTGACATAACACCTCTTTAATAAATGCAAGATTGCGGTTAATCGCATCAGTTCCAACGTTAAATCCTCGACTATTCTTACCTTCAAAAAGGAAAGCTTTAAGTTCTTGCTTCAGCTCCTCCTTGTGATTAATAAAAGGTAAGACCTGATTACGCGTCAAAATAAAACTGTCTTTTGAAGAAGCGCCTAACTGATAACTGATCACATTCTTCCCTAAAATTAAGGACTCGATCAGAAACATGGACGTCATCGAAACAATCAAGTCACTTGCCAAAATACTTTCGCAATAGGGTGTCTGCTTATCCACATGGATAGAACCAAAACTCGAAAACTTTTCAGGGAGTTCCTTGGGATGGGGGCGAATGACGATTTTAACATTCGCATGAAGTTCAGCAACCCCTTCCAACAAATCGCTTAAAGCCTCTAATTCTGCCCCGTGGCCGTAATCTTCGATATAGGGTTCAGATGCAAACGTAATGAGATACGTATCCTCATCTACTCCTAAGATCTGTCTCGTCTTTCGACGATCAACATTTTTCGCACCCTCAATAACCGCATCGAAATGTGGATTACCCAAGGCGACCAAGCACTTCGGGGGAAAGCCTTCATTGATCATCTCTTGCCGAGCAAACTCATCCATTACGACAATATACTCGGGCAAACACTCAAGCTTCTTGTGACTCTGATAGGCTTCGATCTCGCGAAGACCATATTGAGAGAACCGAACACCATAATTCATCCAATGATCTAAAATTGCGATACTCGGAACTGCCTGCTTCTGGGATTCCATCCAAAGATTTTTTTCAGACCTATCATTCGCGCTTGTCCCTGTTACAACAATATCTGGGGTCAATGTCTCAATTGGATTTTCCGGAAGAGGATTGGCCTGCGGTACTATTTTCATCGCGGGGCCTTTCGCGCAAATGACTAGCTGATGCCCCTCAGTCCGCAAAGGTGCAATTAAGGGAGAAATCGCATTGGCCCCGCCCGGATCATGCGCAAAAAAGAGAATTTTAGCCATAATAAAGATTTGCATCAAACACCGAATCAAGAGAAGCAAATAGCGGCATCCCCTCTGCGAGAACATCGTAGATATTTGAATAGGCATTGACCATGGCATGATCAATTTTCACATCAACCACCTCAACAAGCTCGAGATATTTATACTCTTTATAGGTATCACTTGCTTTTGGCCGATAGATTTCGATCTGCCGGCCACTATTGACAATTCGAATACGTGCCTTCTGAAAGAAGAGGTCTAACTCAAAGTGTGTATATTCTGCGCAGGACAAACCCTGCATAAAGAAATTTCCACCTGAACAAAACTCTAACTGCATAGTCCGTGTGGGATCGTTTGGGTAGAAATCAGGGGTCTCACATACCTGAACAAAATTTCTAACATTCCCGATTAACAACTTTAGCAGATCCAACATGTGCGAGCCATTGTGAACAAATCCCTTCCCATAATAGCCCGAGCCCATTTGGAAAGAACCAAACATTTGACTCTCGATTTGACGCGCCAACGACTGAAATTCTAAACAGAATCGCCTCGAGAAATTGACTAAAACCGGACAGTTCCTCGTCAAATTGAGAATCTCCTGGGCATCTGCACATGTTGCTGCAATAGGCTTTTCGAGAAAAAGAAGTCGCGGTCTCAACTGCAACGCTTGGCGAACACTCTCCAGATGGAAATTGTCAGGCGAAGTAACAACAACAACATCCACATGATCTATACTCTTTAATGAGCTAAATGATTTGACGCCCCACTTTTCTGCTGCTTGTTGGGCCTTAACTGAATCAGGGTCATAAAAGCCCAATAAATTGAAACGCTTATCCAGCTTAATAGCATGCGCATGAGTCAGCACAGCTGTATCCTGTGGCTCATCATACTGGGATGAAATCCGCCCAGCGCCTAATATTAAAACATCAACCATGACGAAGTATCTTGTGTTTCATTTCTGCAATTCTCCAGTCCTCATCGGTGTCAATATCTTGAACCTCTAATTCAGGGAGAATAATTGATTTGGTATTCGTACAAATTAACCGCTGTTCAGCAAGCAATGCCGCTTTCGTAAGGCAATAGAACTGTCCTGCATCGTGATAATAAGGCTCAAGGTCTTGCGATCTCACATTATAATTTTCAGGATGTAGCATTGCTGTTTTTCCTTCTCGAATGACGAGGCAGCGTTGCGGCGGATATGAAAATTTAACAACGGGGAACACACTATCACAGCCTGAGCTCTCTAATACAGCGATCGCCTCTTTAAGTCGCTGGGAATAGACAAAAGGAGCGCATGGATAAAAACAACAAATCTGATCAAATAACTGGCCTCTCTTCTCGTACTCCTTTACAACCTCAATCAAAACAGGCGCCGTCATCGCCATATCATTCGACAATTCTTTGCTCCTAAAGAATGGAACACTTGCACCAAATTGTTTAGCAATCTCGGCGATCTCAACATCATCCGTTGAGACCATCACTTCGTCAAAGACTCCTGACGCGAGCGCGGATTCAATAGAATAGGCAATAATCGGTTTTCCGAGAAAGTTTTTTATATTCTTCCTCGGGATTCTCTTACTGCCCCCGCGAGCAGGGATAATTGCAATTGTTTTCAAACTTGACCTCCAAAACAGTTTAATTCGGGTTTCAAAGCTCAACGGTTACTGCTTCTCGTTGGCCTTCAATTTACACGATGTATTCATTGATGTAAAAGAGAATTTGAAAGGGGAGTCCCTTTTAGCAGGTCAGTAGGTGCTTTCTTCCCAAGAATCGTTTCGTAGTTGCGCGGATGGAGGCCATGCCCTGGGCGAATGCAACGAATATTCTCTTTTGTAAACATCTCCCCCTGTTTGATGTTTTTTACTACATAAATTGAACGTCGAAAGACTTGCGATTTAATCTCAGACTCTGATAATTGATAGGTGACGCAACCGATGGCCTGCGAAACCCGAGCGGTCTCTTCAACCAGTTGCTTCATTTCATGTGGCTCCATTGAAAAAGCACTATCCACGCCACCATCAGCTCGTGACAGGGTAAAGTGCTTCTCAATGGCCTGCGCGCCTAAGGCCACTGCGCCAATCGACACGCCGATACCCAGTGTATGGTCAGACAACCCGATCTTACACCCAGGATAGCGTTTGATGAGGTCCGGAATAACAATTAGGTTTGTATCCTTGGGAGATGCAGGGTATGCGCTGGTGCACTTGAGTAAGGTAATATCCGTGGAACCGTTATTCTGGAGCGTAGAGACCACCTCATCAATCTCAGGGATTCCTAGCATACCGAGAGACACAATAACTGGCTTGCGAGTCTGCGCCACTAACTTAAGTAACGGAATATCCCCATTTTCAAAGGCAGCGATTTTATACAGTGGGGCATTTAGCTTTTCCAAAAAGTCAACAGCCGTGCTATCAAAGGGTGTTGAAAAAGGAACAATCCCGCGTTCTTGACAACGCTCAAAAATTGGCTTATGCCACTCCCATGGGGTCATGGCCTCTCGATAAAGCTCGTATAGGTTTTGTCCAAACCATAGACTTTTCGGGTCATCAATCGTAAATCCAGGGGTCTTAATATCCAACGTCATGGTTTCGGGGGTATACGTTTGCAGCTTGACTGCATGGACCCCCGAATCTGCTGCGGCATCAACAATCGCCAGTGCCCTTTCTAGGGAATGGTTATGATTTCCAGACATTTCAGCAATAACAAAAACATTATTTGCATTCATACGTTAAAACCCAATAAGACAGGCACCCTTTTGTTCGTTCACCTAAACATGTGTATCCCGCATGTTCAAAAGATTTTAAAGATGCTTGGTTGTCCTTTTTTATATATGCCGTGATTGGCTGGAATTTGGACATCGAAGAAGCTTTTTCCAATATAGTCGCCGCGAGTCTCTTTCCTCTAAACTCCTTGGAGATGCTAATACTTATCACGTTCTCATCTCGCTCCTCGATCCGCACTTGCCCCACGAAGCGACCTTCAAGCGTTTCCACCAAATAAAACTCACAAGAACCATCTGTTATCTTTTCTAAAAACCATTTCTGGTGGTCCGCCCATTCGATAGAATTGGAGTTGATAGACTGTTGGCGAACAACCTCCTCATTCGAAAGCTCAAAGATACTCTCCATATCTCCGAGCGTGGCTCGTCTTAACCTAATTTCGTCAGCCATTGGATATCCTTTTTGAAATCATCAAGAGACTGCGGGTTCGATTTCTCTGTCTCGATGGTGACGGCACACGTAGTTCCTATTTTTCGCTTAATCCACGGAATATTTAATGCGCCTTTTCCAAGATGTGTGTGCGAGTCATATTCCGAGGATAAATCGTCAACATCACTCAAATGAAAATAAGATGGTGCACATGCGAGGAATCGTTCGATGTACGAGTAGATATCCAAATTCTGTGAATTGGCCGCACAAACAGCATGAGCAAAATCAAGACAAAATCCACACTTCGTCTCTTCCATTGCGTAACAAATCTCTTCGGGATTATATCCTCGGCAATATTTAATGTCAGATTTATTAGGGATCGCACGATAAGGCTTGTTTTCCAATAAGGCGCGGGGCTCATGCAGGGCCTTGAGTTGCCGCACCGTTTCTTCGATACAACCATCCGAGCCACCGTGAAAAACAATTTTCCTGGCTCCTAATTGGTTGGCAAAGGCCTTTACCTCTTGATAGATTTTTAGATTCGATAGTTCCTTTGCTTTGTCGGCAAGGTTAAATCCATTCATTGAATGGGGTGCGTGAATAGAAAAGGGAATGGTAAGTTTGCTCCAGTGCTCGAGCGTCTCGAGCGTACTCGGCACTACATAAAGTTCAATATAATCAAAACAATTTTCTAAAAAGAGTCTCTGGGCTTCCTGATAGTAGAAGTCCGTATTCGTTGAAAATAGTTTAAGCCCAATCTTCATCCCAGCGCTCGAACGGCTTCAATGACTCGCTTTGTATCTTCATCCGTCATGCCCTGATACAACGGCAAACTCATGGCATGTTGATAATATGTCTCCGCAACCGGGTTTTGCCGCTCGCAGGTTCCATAGGTTTCTTTGTAGAAAGGCTGGGTATGTACAGGAATATAGTGGACTTGCGTCAGAACTCCCTTTTCGCGGAGTTGGGCCATCACCTCTGGACGCGACTTCCCAATCTGTTCCCAGTCTATTTGCACGACATACAAATGATAACAGAACCTATCCTGATCAACTTCGCTCGGGGGTTTTATCCAGCTTAATGCTTTGAATGCTGCATTGTATTGCCGAACAATCTCCAAACGACGCTTTTTGAAGAGATCCAGGCGCTTCATTTGTGAAGTCCCCAAAGCCGCCTGAATATCCGTTAGCCGGTAATTAAAGCCTAAAGAGACCATTTCATAATACCAACTCCCCGGATTTTTTTGCAGCACCTGGGGATCTTTGGTTATTCCATGCGAACGCAGTAACTTTAATCGTTCGTACAAGACAGGATCATTCGTTGTGACAGCCCCCCCCTCCCCCGTTGTGATGGTTTTGACAGGGTGAAACGAAAATATGGTCATGTCGGAATATTTACAAGACCCCACCTTAACGCCATCCGCATACTCAGACCCAAGGGCATGTGCAGCATCCTCAATGATGTATAATTTGTGTTGCTTGGCAATGGCGCTGATTGACAACATGTCACAGACGCGGCCTGCAAAATGAACAGGGATTGCAAGACGAGTCTTGGCTGTGAGTGAAGCTTCAAGTGTCGCCGATGATAAGCAGTAGGTCACAGGGTCAATATCCGCAAAGCAAGGCTTGACCCCGCAATAGGCCATTGATGTTGCAGAGGCTGTAAACGTGATCGGTGAAGTGACCCCCTCCATACCTTCTTGGATCTGAAGCGCTGCCACCGCAATATGAAGTGCCGCAGTGCCATTACAAACAGCGATGCAATATTTCGCACCCGTATACTCGCAAATACTTTTCTCAAAGAGTGAAATATGAGGACCTTGCGTAAGATAATCCCCCTTTAAGACCTCCACGACCGCTTGGATATCCTCATCGGATATGAGCTGCCGTCCATACGGAATAACATGCATACACTGCCTCAATTAAATGGTTACACGATATCAGGGTTTACAGACGTATCAAAAATTACCGATCTTCGACTGATTCTTTTCTATCCATGCCTGGAGGGCAGAAACGTTCATCCATTCGAGGTTATTATCAGATGTATAACTAAAACCTTCTTTAACCAACGTGCCATCCTTAATCCGGCTCGGATCCTTATGACCATCATAAATGGCTGGCAAAATCTTAAAAAACTCTCCGTACTCGTACGTATAATAGGAGTCTTCAGGGGAAATCATCTGCTCGTGTAATTTTTCTCCTGGCCGAATCCCGATCATGACCTGCTTGGCATCAGGCGCAACAGCCTTTGCAACATCCGTCACCTTCATTGAGGGAATCTTTTTTACATAAATTTCCCCCCCTATCATATCATCAAAAGCATGCCAGACTAATTCAACTCCCTGTTCAAGGCTAATCATAAAACGTGTCATGCGATCATCCGTGATGGGCATGACGCCTTTGGGGCGTTGTGAAATAAAAAACGGAATGACGGATCCGCGCGATCCCATGACATTACCATAACGGACAACCGAGAACCGCGTGACATGGGTTCCTGAATAGGAGTTGCCGGCCACAAAGAGCTTATCCGAGGTCAGTTTGGTAGCACCATAGAGATTCACCGGGCTGGAAGCCTTATCTGTCGAGAGTGCGACGACTCGCTTGACCTTCTTATCGATGCAGGCATCGATGAGATTCATTGCCCCCATCACATTAGTCTTTACACATTCAAACGGATTATACTCGGCTGTTGGCACAATTTTCGTTGCTGCAGCATGAACCACATAGTCAACACCATCCAGTGCACGATAAAAGCGTTCTTTATCACGAACATCACCAATAAAAAACCTGATTCGTTCATCATTGGCAAACTTTTTGGCCATTTCCCATTGCTTCATTTCGTCACGACTATAAATAATAATCTTTTTAGGATTATACTTCGCGAGCGTCATCGGAACAAACGTGTTGCCAAAAGACCCTGTCCCACCCGTTATTAAGATCACTGAATTATTAAGCATACTGAACCTTCCTTTATTTGTTCCGTTAGAGCAACAGATTATGATGATGAAATTCCTATTCGACGAAAAGCGGAGCGCTTCAATTGAAAGGGTAGAAATAGAATCTGCTCCACAAACAACTTATACATCAAACCAAACAATCGCATACTTCCAAATAATTTAAAAACGGGCGAAACAGGGATCCGAAGGCCTAGAAAACGTGTTCGTCCGGTACTTCCAAAATCAAAGCAACTCCATTGACGACCTTTATCAGATGCCCAGAGAAAGCCAAACTGAATTGCGGGAAACGCACTTTTTTTCTCTAATGAATCCTTCAACATTGCTCTCAGTTCATCATCATTTTTAGGGACGTAGCAAACATCCAGGAACCGATAACTGGAAGGACCTAACAAGATGGATGGTTTTTTAAAATAAACCGCCTCCACCCCGACTGTCGACCCCACGGTGATGATCTTTTCAGCGACCTCTAGAAGAGAATAGGTGCTCACGGGCGAGTCCGCGGGTACCACTGTTAGGTTTGAAAATTGAGATCCTAATTGAAGTAAATCGGAATGATATCTATGTTTTACATGCTTAAGGTTTGGATGAATCCGTAAATAAATGTGAATGTTTGGATCCGCATCTGCCGCCAAACGGGCTACGCTTTCAATGACTGCCTGCTGCGTTGGTTTGTATTTAAAGCTATCATAGTCCTTGTCAATCCCGGCAAACTCATCTTCCGAGCTATTAAAGAAAACAAAATTCCTTTTTTGAGCATCCCACCCTTCTGGCAACTTGTTCTCAACTTGTTCCAAAACAAAACTCTTTATTGTGGGAGAAAAAGGCATTTTTCCTCGTCTTCCTTCAAAGAAAGATTCACCTATCTCGATCATTCTTTCCTCTGGCAAAGTTTTTGCAGCCTCTTTCCAAAGCGAAATGGTCATATCACTGTTTGCAATCACGTCATGCGGAAGTGAATTGTTGTAATGGACGCTCCGAAATTCCCATGTCGGGGGCAGTGATTCTGCTTCAAAGCATTGCACACGTCGTCCCATTAAACAGGGCTTGCGAAAAAAAGGACGGGCATCAAACAAGCGCCCATTAAATACAGCATAATGATCGGGCTTTATCACATCGTCAATGACTTCAACTGCATGAGTCAAATGCGCAGCGACACGCAACAATTGATCAAAGAAGGCAACGGTCACCTCATTAAAATCGGGATATAAATTGCGCCTTAGGTCCACATAAAATGACAACACGGAATAGCCAATATCAACACCCCGATATTCAATTGCCTTCAATTCATCAATGGAATGATAATTAAACCTTAACTTTTCCACTTCGCTTCTGTTCGGCGCTGTTACAAATTGCCCCAATGGATACGTTTTAATCTCTTGCGGTAAGGATTTGATCGCCGTTTTCGCAAGGGCATGACAAATACGACAAACGATCTTTGATGCACAGATGTTCGTCCGACAATATTTTAGGCATCCATCACAATAAACAACACCGACTTCGTCCCCCGCCTGATGAGCAACAACTGCCTCATCTAGCATCAACCAAAAGTGCATATTAAACCGCGCATGCGGTAATAAGAAGACCTTGCGCATAACACTCCTCTATAACCCACATAGTCGCTTAATCCCGAATCTGATAAGCGAAAAATTTAATGATGCCTGATCCCGCATACACTTCAAAATACGTTTTGCACCAAAGAAACTGTCCCTCTTCATGGGCTTGAATCTAAAGCTTGGCGCCTCATAAGCCTCGCCAGAGGTCGTTGCATCTGATGGTGTTTCTAGATGCACAATCCCAAAAGGCGACCATGCGTATACACGCCCTAACAAACATAACTGACATGAAAACCATCTATCAACTGTCTTGTGCCTCGCAGTCCAAGCCCAAACATCTTCGTCACGAGGCATTAAATGTAACAAATCATCAAAATATTTACTATTTAAAATATAGGCTGTCGTAGAAAACGCGCCGCAGAGTTCATAGCAGGTCGTTTCCGGATAGGTATAAACGACCCTGACAGGAGAAACAGGATGATGCCCGTACAAGTAGATGGCAATCCAATTATCTGGCAACTTTGCCATCGTATCAACAAGATTTGCCCACTGTTCTGCAATAGTGGCATCAAAAGAAACATCATCCTCTAGTATCAACACGTTCTTCCAACCACGTTCTTTTGCCGCAGCAATCGCGTTTCGGTGAGAAAGGGTACAGCCGGCCTTTCCGCCCCAAGCATTGGCGCGTTTCTCAGAGAGTCGCTTTGTGAACCATGGCTTCTCGCCAAATCCAGGAAACGTTCGCCCATAAACCGCATCCATGCGCTCAGGGGTAACCCCCAGCGTCTGCAACAGCGGAACCTGCTCTTGGAAAAGTTTCCACCGATCAGTACGATGGGGCAGATTGATGACAAAACAACCGGCTATAGGATTGGGGAGCATAAGATTAAAATTCATTTCTTCTGTAAAGATTCATACAGATAATCGCCCATCTCTAAATATTTCTGTGCACGCTTGTAATTGTCCAAAATCGCGGGTAACCGACTCTCGTAGTCGTGAATGCTGCATTGCTTCAAGACGTTCTCAATGTCTTTCGCCTGAGAGGTATTAATCTGAATAATGCCGTCCGGGTTAAAGAAATCACTAATCCGTTCAGCCCCCAGGTAAATGGGCACGGTCATGGAGAGAAAACTACTGGTAATGCGTTCCGTAAACCAGTAAGGTGAAACATCATTTTCAAACGCGATGGTGTAACGGTAATCTGTGAGTGTCTCGGCGATATCGACAAAGCCCCCCCCATCAAAGGTACCAAAAGTGTCTGCCAAACCTTCCCGCTTACATGTTCGAGCCACTTCAATCCTTAAATAGTGCAAGGGACACATCTTCTTTTTAGAGGACAACATCGATATCATCTTTGTCTTTTTTGCATACCGTTCAGGATCTATCTCAGAAACCCAAGCTGTCGCACATCCAGGAAAAAAGAGAGCATTCGGCAAACTCTCCAACAGTTCTGCATCGTAAGTCAATATCTTGGTAAATTCCTGTGCGAGGCCTTTGTTTCTTTCAAGAGCCCAATAATCCTTCGGTTGTTTTATACGCGGCTCCAGGAGGAGACCATACTTATTCTTGGGAGACCCCATGGTCTCGACCAGCGCATTACCCGTGTAAAAATGAGTGTCTAATGAATAATTGTACCTGTCCCACATAAAGTATTTTGATGGCCAGAAATAAGGCGTTAATGTGACATGCCTATCCCTAATGAAAAATACATCCAACTTCTGGCCGTATTTGTTATAAACATCTGGCTTCCCTGGCGGAATCGGACGATGTTCGTTGTAATAAGGAGGATAAATCTTCAGTCGGCGCTTGCCACGAATAGCATCAATAATATTCTGCACACTATTAATCTTCATGTTATTACCTCCCCCCCCCCCTACTAACAGCCCAACAAATTGTTATTTTTGAGCGTTTGAAACATCCGCGCACAAGAGTTTTTCGTAACGATCAATAACCAATCTCATTCTCGCCTGATAGGTATGATCTCTTTTTACACGCGCTTCTCCCGCCTTGGCAATCTCACGTGTGATTTCAGGGTTATCCAGAAGCCATTGTATCTTCTGTTTTAACTCATCTGGGTTGTCATAAACGACAATCTCTTTATCAAACTCGAAATATTCATCCAAGTGTGGACTCCGTTGCGTCACCAAACACGCACCACAACACGGGGCCTCAAACGTCCTCATATTAAAAAACATGTAACTGTCTAATTCGAATTGGGATATATTGAGAGCGATGGAATACCGATTATAATCGTCTCGCAGGTGTTCATTGGTTATCGCGCGATTATAAATCTCCCAATTCTTCACGCGTCCCACGAAACATTCCCATCCCCACCCCTTGAGAACAACGGGCAATTCCACTAAAGCAGAGAGGTATTTCATGCGGATGGGCTTTTGCGCCGCGCAAAAGTATATCTTGTTTTCTCTGTCAGGCTTCTGCTTGTTTCTATAAAACTTGTCGTTCACCGCAAAACATAATGTGGAAATCTTTTTTACATACTTTGGATGTTCACGTTGCAAGGCCATACCGCACTCGAAGAGATGATCGACTTGAGGAATGTATTCCTCGACACCCCCAAAGCCATCTCCATCCCAGACAAAAATCTTTGTTTGAGGACGGAACGCCTGTGAAACGTGATAATAACACTTAGGGACAAAGTTGGCATTTGTCAGGAATACAAGATCTGGCTGTTGTTTCTCCAGAAGTCGTTTCCACCGGCCTGCACCCCAGCTAAAGCCATATTCCCGCATTTTGGCTCTACCCAAAAACAAGAAAATTAATCCCCTAATCACTTGGACCCATAGCGGATAGACATTAAACTGGACGAGTTTAACATCGTGCCCAAGGTCCCGAAAGGCTTCAGCGACATGCACATCCCAATTGAGATGATTTTTCTTCCCTAATACAATAATTTTGTATTTTGACATACCGTTTTTCGCACGTGGCTTACCACTGGTTGATCACACGTATAACCGAAGACACCTCTTCATCTGTCATGATTGGGCTAATTGGTAAGCTGAGCACCTCGCGATGGATCTGCTCCGTAACGGGAAAAGTCAAACCATTCCACTCCTTGTAGGCTTCCTGCTTGTGCGGAGGAGTCGGATAATGAATCAAGGTCTGAATATCATGGTCAGCCAAATAGCGTTGAAGCCCGTCACGATCAGCACAACGGACTACAAACAGATGCCATACATGTCCATTCTCCGAAAGTAATTCTGGTAGACTGATTTTTGAATTAGTGATCTCTTCGGAGTATCTTTTTACAATAATTCTGCGCCGCTGATTATCCCGATCCAACCCGCCAAGCTTAACCCTCAGTATCGCTGCTTGGATCTCATCCAGGCGAGAATTCACACCTTTATACAGATTGCAATACTTCTTGTGTGATCCATAGTTTCGTAAAGCTCTTAATTTATCAGCTACTACATCGTCATTTGTTGTAATGGCCCCGCCATCGCCTAAACATCCGAGATTTTTTCCTGGATAAAAAGAGAACCCCGAGGCATCACCCAGATTACCCGTTCGCCTCCCCTGGTAGATGGCACCATGCGCTTGCGCTGAATCTTCAATTACCTTGAGATTATATTTCTTCGCTATTTCCCATATTTTATCCATATCCACGGCTTGCCCATACAAATGAACCACCATAATGGCTTTTGTCTGTGGGGTCAAGCGCGCCTCTATCAAAGCGGGATTGATATTATAGGTTCGAATGTCAGGCTCCACCAAAACGGGAATACACCCATTCTGGCTGATGGCAAGGATAGAGGCAATATACGTATTGGCGGGAACTATTATCTCATCCCCTGGACCAAAGTCGTATGCTTTTATAATGAGGTTTAAAGCATCCAACCCATTTGCAACGCCAATACAATGCTTTGCCTCACAATATGCGGCAAATTCATTCTCAAACGCTTCACCTTCTTTGCCCAGTAAATACCAGCCGGAGTCCAACACACGCTTCACGGCACTATCGATTTGCGTACGATATGCCTCATTAACAGCTTGCAGATCTAGAAATTTAATCATGGGCCTCTCTTTATTGTTTAAGGATGCCATTCTTTTGCCTGGGCAATCCGTACGGCAGGATTTCCAGCCAACAAAGATTGTGCTGGATGGTCACCTTTGAGTACAACCGCGCGATGAGCAATCACTGAATCAGCGCCAATGTGCGCACCTTTGAGGATAGACACATTAGGGGTCGCCCAAACATGATCATCAATTGTAACAGGTGAAATGCCGACTTCACCTCCGTACACATGATGATCGGAATCTGTGATAAAAATATCCCAAGCGCCAAGAAAATCTTTGCCAATCGTTATCATCTTTACGGCAATTAGCAAAAGATTTGCCGTGAATCCGGAAACACGTTCTTTCTCGCAACCCCCAATAATCAGACGTGCTCCTGGATTGACGCTAATGCGACAATTCGGACCTAACAAAAAATCCCCATTAATTTCAAGCCGCGCATCCCGTTCAAGGCAGATAATAACAGGATCAAAACTCTGCATCCACGACATCAGTTCGAGCTGACCATTCAAAATGACTTTGGCCGTACGGTGCCGACGACAGTTTAGACGCATCTTGGAACTCGTTATTCGAACCTTCACCGGGAAGAAGTGCCCTGTCAATTGATACGTCGCACGAAGGCTCAAGCCCCATAGCAAGAAAGACTTAAAAAAGCGTTCTACTTTTTTCATATTCTTTTAAGGATTTTTGCTGGATTCCCAACGACAGTCACGCCCGCAGGTATATTTTTGGTGACAACTGACCCTGCGCCGACCATTGCTCCTTCTCCTATTTCGATGCCTGGCAAAATCGTTGCATTCGCACCAATAGACGCCCGCTTCCGAACGATAATAGGGGACAACGTAAACGTGACATTTTTGGATTGCGGATACTTGTCGTTCGTAAAGGTCACATTCGGTCCAATGCAAACATCATCCTCCAACGTTATCCCATCCCAGAGCTGAACCCCACATTTAACAGTAACACGGTCCCCCACCACCACGTGGTTTTCGACAAACACATGGGAACAAATATTGCACTCCTTGCCAATTTGCGCATCTTTCAACACCACGCAGAATTGCCAGATTTTTGTTCCCTCTCCAATATGCGGGCTCTGAACATCCGAGAGCGGATGAATGAAAGTCTTCATGTTTTCCTCACTGTTTGCAAAAAAAGATCATAGTCGCGGATATAGTCTTCCGGATTATAATGCTCGGAAGCCAACACCATGACTACACAGCCATCCGAAAAATTGGTAAACTCACGCCAGATATTCCCTTTGATATGTAAGCCCTGCGCAGGAGTGTTCAAATGAAAGGTTTTTCTGGAAACCCCATTGTCCAAAATAAAATCGCAACTCCCCGATGTGCACACAATCACCTGTTCGAGATTTCGATGGGCATGATGTCCCCGCGTCACCTCTCGACTCGTCCCCCAGATATAATATACACGCTTGATTTCAAACGGAAAATCATCTCCTTTTTCCAAAGCCACCAAAGACCCTGTGTGATCCCCTTTTACCGTAAAATTAAGTAATTCACAATCTTTCATAACATGTAAGTGTCTTGCGTTAAAAAATGACGTTGTTGGCTCTCTAAAGCTACTTTGATTATATTTTGTTGTTTTTCCAATGTAAAGACCCGATTTTTGGAAGCCGAACTAAATGCGCACACCTGCGTCATTGGGAGCAAAGCGACCCAGATTACTGCCTTTTCCGTTTGGCCGTGGGGCCTTTCTCAAGAATCATTCTGAGTAATGCCAAATAGCGGCTTGATCGTGTTCGAACTCGAAAACGAATAAAGGGCTTCAGATAGGCCAAACCAGGAATGAGTGTTTTTGGCTTAGGCTCAAAATCAACCAAGCGAATCCGATAGTGTTGAGGACTCACCCATTGTATAAGAATGTTCCGAGGATCAAAAAGTGCGATTGCATAGTGAACCGCCTGATCAAAGAATTTTTCGATGTCCCGGTATAACTCCTCTGCCAACGAAGACCCCCTCAATCGCGCCAGCTCCTCATCTGCAAGTTGAGCGTAACTGCCATCATAGCTTGTTAACATCGACTCCGTTAATCCCCAGCCATAGCGGGGCGAATAGAGAGGTTCCATGTGCTCTGGGAAAACGGACATCAGTTCCGCAGGAAGACGCCTCTTCAACCGCTCATAATAACGCCACTCTTGCATGTTGATATTAAACCAAAAAAGATGCCGTGTCAGGGCCAACCGCATCCGCGTTTTTAAGGATCGAGGATGCCAAATATCGTGCCCACGGTAAATCACATAGAACTTTAAACACAGTGGCTTGTCTGGAACTTTATAGCAGCAACGAATAGTTCCCTCGCCTATCAATTCAAAAGCGGACAAATCCTCAGTAAACATCTTCCGCTCTTTTAAATAAAATCGCCAACTCATACTAGCCGCCCCTGAGATATGAAATTAACACTCGCTAACCCCTAGACCAATATGCGGGTAGCCATGGCGCGGGTTTGCAGTAATGATGAAGCCTCTGCCCCTTGAACCCAACAAGCGCCTCATCAGGATCTGGCTTTCCATGAAAGGCCAAAATCCGACAATGGGCAGGCAACTTAGGAGTCAAAAAATAATTCAACGGAAAAGTCCACATCGAGTGGCGCTTAAAGCTCCGGACCCACTCTGCTGGCCACCAATAGACCTCCTTCATCGCATACGTTAAGAATGCCTGCTCCGTTCGGAAGAAGCGTTTGTCAATCGCACGATCCATCTCGGCTAGAAAGGCTTCATAGATATAGTTTGATTTTCCTGCTTCAAATCGAAATACCGAAGAGTTCCCCACTGCTGGTGCTTTTTGCAAGATCGTCTTACGGGCCTCAACCCAGTTATGAATAATACAGTTCTTCCCTGGCATATAATCAAAGAAACAATCCAAATCGCCAGTGATCGCAATATCAATATCCAAAAACAACGTCGGTCCGATCAATCCTGCGGCACCATCTGCCGTCAACGATAATTTCATAAAGACATTGGGCCATGCCATTTTCATATGAGGATCCGGGAGAATAGCCACCGTTTCCACACCTTGATCCAAGCCTTTCGCGTCGTCGGTTATGCAAACAAAACGGAACGGACGATGTAAATATTTTTTAACTCCCGCATACACATTGTTGACATAATATGCGGGGTAACGAGTCCCCCATTTAAAACAGACGACATTGACTAGCTCTTCTTTCATATTCATTATTTTTCCCTTGCTTCTCAAATCCAAAATGTCACGGATTGCACTTCTTCAACTTTTCATCAATCCCTCTTGTTCAAGACTTCTTCGTATACTGCAATAGTCTTTTCCACCATTTGCTTCAGCGAGAAGTTTGTGAGTGCGTACTCGCGGAGACCGGTCAGCTGAGTGCGGGACGATTCAACAATCGCTTCACCTAACGCTTCAGCATTCTCGAGTGGCACCAGCCAGCCCGAGACGCCCGGCTTCACAATGTCCAGCGCACCACCATGCGCTGTTGCAATTACGGGGCAGTTCATCGCCAACGCCTCCACTAGTGTCCGCCCAAAGGTCTCTGGTTTACGTGTTGTGGCTGAAACAACTACATTCGCGCAGGCGTAGACTTCTGGCATCTGACGCTGACTGCCTGTAAAAATGACCTGTTCATCGAGATGAAGTCGTTTGACAAGCGCCTTAAGTTCTTCAGCGTAATTTTCTTGGCCCGCCTGAGGACTTCCCACGATCAGTAGCTTCCAGGCGGGAAGTCGATCTGACACCTTTGCCAATGCTTTGATGGCCCAGTCAATGCCTTTCAAGGATGAAATTCGCCCGACAATCGCGATCACGAAGCGATCGTGCAAATCATATTGACGCTTAAAAGCCTCAATCCATTGCCTGTCAACCTTCTCCGGATTAAATCCCTCCGCATCCATCCCACGGGGAATGAGGCGGAATTTTTCATCGGTAATGTCGTAATTCCGCTGCAAATACTCACGCATGGCTTCACTAGCGCCAATCACACGCTCCGCACGTACCATAATTTTGCTGTATCCGCTCACGGTGTTGAACCCGTGAACCGTAGAGACGACTGGAATGCCAAGGGGTTGATTCGCAAAGCGGACGAGCCAGCCTGGCACACGACTGCGCACATGCAAAATATCTGGCTTGAGTTCGCGCAAGATGGCACGTAACGTCAATACGCGAAAAGGAAAGGTTAGTGGATTTTTTGACTTCACATCGCAAACAATGTGTGTACCGCCCTCAGATACAATCTGGGAAACCAACTTCCCTCCTAACGAGATGACTGTGTTACGAATACCCCGACTAACAAATTCGCGGTTGAGATCAACCACGCCTCGTTCAGTCCCACCTTCATTCAATGAGGGTATAAGTTGTACGATATGCATAAAAAAATCACTTCATTACGAGTATTGAGTACTCGCAATAAGCTCAGCGACACGATCAACCTCGACAAGCGCACCTTTAAACTTCAAAATACCGCTTTGCTCCCACAGATCAAAGGGTGTGACCCACCCCTCCTGCTCAAGCATCTCAATTCCTCTGGCCACTCGGCTCTTTTTTTTGCCATCTTGGGAACGTAGCGGCATATTCAACAGCCCAACCGGTGCGCCACTCCCCAGCGATTCATAAATCATGGAGACACTATCGCGTGTCACCCAGACTGCTGTTGAGGCCTCCAGCTTCTCTGCTACCCAACCCCGCGGAGTCTCTTCGACAGGGACGACCTCAATCGAAGGACACGCCTGCCTCACGGCATCAACGAATCCTACTGGTGTCCTTCTGGAAGTTGTCAGCAGAAAATTCTCTCCGCTCTCTGCCCTCCCTGGCCGCCGTAGTCCTATTGGCGAAGGAGGCTGACTTCTGACTTCGACTCCTCGAATAACTGCCATCAGTTGTTCGAGGAGTTGC
>CAYWNP010000035.1:0-22831 GCA_964459675.1 uncultured Akkermansia sp.
AGAAGCGAGATGCACGGAGGTGCGCCATTCGGCGCGCCTCCAGCTCTTGTGTTTCTGCTGGGTGCTTGCCGGTACCTTCCTTGAGGCACGGACTGGAGAACGCGCCCTTTTTTAAAGTGCCGTCTCTCAAGAAAGGCACACACATGACCAGAAGGTTTTGGAACTCAAGAAGGCTACCTCGGCTACAAGTGCAGTTAACCTGCTTACTGGCTTCACTCGCGAGCAGTGTTATTTGCATCGGAGCAAATACGACAACAATCACTAATCAGCCTCCCTCAAATCTTGGTTGGGAGGTTTCACAAGACGTGCGCCTTCCAGCCCGCACCCCAGAGACCCGCATCTTTAAGGTCGAGTTTACCTTTACCGCCACTGCCTCCAACAACGTGCAGATCGCCTTTGGTAAAGATGCAAACAACGACGGGAAGCTTCCAGCTGAGGAAACCTCAGCGACCGTCGGGTGGGACAGAGGTTCATGGTTCCTCCAGTCTGGCGACTTGCGCACTGTTTTCACAAACACGCCTTCAAACAGTGCAGTAGCCACGAACCGCACACTCAGAATGTCCGTCCGTCTAAATGCAAGCGGTAATCCAATCATATTAACATTCCAGGATCAAACAGGAGGGACGGTTCTCTTTGAGGGTCTCGCAGGCATCCCCGTATGGATCAATCCAAAGGAATGGGACACAGCGTCTCTGACCGCGAGGGGCTGGGGTGAGCGCGGCGAAACGGCCAAAATATCGTTTAACCTTGATGGCACACTCATTTTCTTGAGGTAAACGACATGACACCCCTTTTTACTATTCCCCAAGAAATGTTTTTTGTCGTTTTGACCTTAGTCTTTTTTGCCGCACTGGTCAGCGACCTCCGTTACTCGAAATTCTTCCGTGCCTACAAGCACACGAGGGACCCTTGGAAAGATGCCTCTAAGGATGTAAAGGTCTTGATGTGCCTGCTGTTTGCATTCATGACCTGGGCTCAGGACAAGGATAGCCAGCAGATTATCGGCGGCAATGGATTGACTGATTCGATGCTAGAGATCGTCATCGGTGGAGGACTGCTTGATCCTGATGACGAGGAGTTGTTCCTTGAGCTTTACGGGGACAATCTCCTGCAAGGCGGCCTTCTGGAAGAGAACACGGGCATTACTTGGGCAGTACAGACGGGTAATCCGCCTTTCACCAGCAACGCCGTCCTGACTGCCCATCAGTTTCAGGCTGGCTTCGCCTGTATCGCTGTGACCAATATTCAGTCCGCCACGTTGGCGATGACCTCTAACGCAGTCGTCTATACGAACTGGCCTTACGCGGTCGCGCGGCAATCCGTTCTTCTGCCGCAGGGCTGCATCCCTGCAAACTTCGCCTTTGGCGGATGCCCTGTCACCAACCTCTACATGGCCGCCTCGGGAGTGCTCTCCTTTAACGCCCCTAAATCCTCGCCCCGACCCGCCACCAACGGCATCCCTGATGGCACACCTCAGAACTACATCGCGGTTTTCCAGACACCCTCAGACATTGTGCCGACGAACGGGCTCTTCTGGTATGCGCCTGGTACCAACTCAGCTCTCTTCACGTGGAAGGAGGTCTATCTCGGACAGGACACCAACTGCCTCGCGACAGTTCAGGCGGAGCTTTATCGGGATGGAGACTTCACCTGCCGCTATTATTTCCCCTCCCTGACTAACAGTTATGCCTCGCTCACGAACATCTTCCTGATTGGCGCCCAGAATTCTTTGGGCGGCGAGACCGTGCTGCACACGAACGCACTTTCAGCCATACACCCCGCCTTCCTGCCCGCCTTCGAACTGCGCTGGAAGTCCCTTGTCGGAATTAGTACCAACAACCTCGATCAGGATGGTGACGGTATTCTAACCGCTGATGAGCTCTTCATCACCTTCACCGACCCGCGCCTTTCCGACACCGACGGTGACGGACTCTCCGACCCTGTCGAAATCGCCAACGGGACCGACCCGCTCAATCCTGATGCGAACAGTGATGGTATCCCTGACGGCGTAGACCTCACAGGCTATTCGCTTTCAGATACGAACCTCGTCTTCAGGCTCATCAACGGCATCGCGCCCGGGGTTGATCTCTCCCTGGACTCCGACGGTGACGGTTGGGCCGACTGGCTGGAAGTGCGTTTCGGTACAGCGACAAACGATGTCAACTCAACCCCTGAAGGGTCAGATGCGCTCTTCAGCGTCACCGTGACATTGGCAACTCCGCCAGCTGTCCCAGGCGTGCTGGCTGTCGGGACGAAACGGTGCATGGTCACAGCCACGGGCTTTTGGACTTTCTGGCTGGCCTCGGGCCAAGCGCACCCTGTGACTTTCACCGCGCCACACGGGGCATCAGCCCCCTTCGCAATAACCCTGAATCGGCCTGATGCATTGCGTTTCGACATACCCTCGCCAGACGGCAAGGGCGGTAATTTCGGCAAGGTCGCCCTACCGTTCATAACCGTAGAGCCGTCCATTGCTGGTTGCTGTCATAAAGTGCGGACAGCGGAAGCCTGCGAGACCTACACCGCTTATGTCACGCCTCAGATGTCTGGCACGTATGTTTGGGATCTTGACGGAACGTGGTCCACCACTGCTCCAAATATAGTCGTTGCAGGGCATGACGTGAACTGGGGGAGTCTACGGTTCACACCCTCTGGGGCTTCTGCGTATCGGGAGGTTTCGGTTGAAATCAAAAACCACTGCCCTAATTTTGTGGATGAAGCACTCACAGGTGCAGGCGGAATACATATCCTTTATGCCAATACGGATAACGACGACGGCGATTCCAAAATTGACAATGTGGATAACTATGTATGGAACGAAAATGAGATGCTAGCGGTGACGCCCTATACCCCTCCGCAGTCCTGTTGCGCCTGCGCCTCTCATAGTTTGACAAACTGGACGTGCAAGTTGTACGCACGCTCTGACAATCTTCGCATCTATCAGAATGCCGACAGGACGATGCCTATATCCCAATTGTATCAAGTCGCGCCTTCCCAGACCGTCTACGTGGAAGGGCTCGTCTCAAGTACGACAACCGATGTAGACTATGTGGACTGGAATATGGAGGGGCTTACAGATGACGGTACAGGTGGGCTCGTTGCGACAAACTATATCGTTCGAAGCATCTATACCGTGATTGACCTTCAGTCCGCGCCTGTGCGCTTAGAGCCCGTCACAACGGACTCAAATGAACAGGGACTCATCCTCAATCCATGTGGCGTGGCTACTAATGGGTTGGCTATGTTCAAGGTGGACGTAGTACCAGCCGGCATTGTCCCTGACAGCGCGATCCACTGGAGTATCGCCTCGGGCGATGTAAACTTCTATCAGAACTACAACACTGGACGAACCGCGATTATCAGGGGTGGCGACACGCCGGAATCCGACTTTAAGCTGGAAGTCACAGTAGACGGATTGCCCTCAACTTACAAGCCCTATATCCATGGCAGGGTGCTTGCACCCAAGACGAATCAAGTTCATGCTTATATTATCTGTGACTCCAATGGAGTCGCGGCTGTTAGCGCAAACACGGTCACTAATTGGATAGCCGAAGCTAATCGTATCTATCGTCAGGCGGCGATGACGTTTACGTTAGCGAGTATAAATTCAGTGACCAACCAAAACTGGTTTAATATTGTAAGTGTTAATGATTTCTACGATATGACTACCTACGCGATGGATACGGGTGGGGTGGAAGCTTATTTTGTATCAACGATTTATAATGAAGGTGGTCTTTCTTGCGCAGGAGGGCTCGCCGTTCAAGCGGGAAGTGGAATACGCAGGTCGAATGTGTTCTCGCATGAGTTAGGGCATGCTTGCGGACTGAAAGATGCTTATTTTGATGCTAGGGACCAATCCCCTGTCGGCAACTATTTGTTGGGGGGCGATTCAAACTGGAGCGGCGGAGAAGGAACTGGATACTACTCTCCATCTCTCATGCATAATGATATACTCAAAAGACTACTCATGCATGGGTGGTTAATGGACAACACATTTGAGGACATCCCGGTCTCTGGAGTAAGAGATTTTTACGATGCTTTCCCTCAATCGTTCTTGAAATCCGCTGGACTCGACTTTATGAACCGCCAACCTTCACATTAGGAGATTATTGCTATGATAAGATATTGCTTGATATTGACTTTACTGTGCCTGTTCGTGGCGCGTAGGGTAAGCGCAGAAGAAACGGGTTTACCTCCGTGGCCCGAATGTTACGAGGGGGTTACACCGGAGTCTATCGCCTACAAGCGCGCTGCCTTCAAGAATCCCGATAAACTCAAAGCTGAACTTTTGCGATTTTTGCCTATAAATGGCAGGTTTGACTTTACAGAGTTTCCTTGGTTCAAAAAGACTTTTGATGTTCAAGATGAAGTCTTGCGCCCTGTGTTATTAGAGATTTACAAGGAAGCAAGTCTGAAGGACTTGACGGCTCCAAATAATCATGTGGAAAGACTCCGTGCGATGAGGAGTCTCACAGGTCTCGGAATATGTGCTGATAACGACACCAAACAGTTATTGCTTAGTCGAGCTACTGAAGTATCTGATGTTAGAGATATGCGTATGCGATCACTGGCTGCATATCTTCAGGCCGCCGACCCCGAGGAAACAAAAAACGCACTCCTCCGTTTCCTTGTCGAGGGGGACAGGATGGATAGCATGGCAAGGTTAGGTGTGTACGAGTATGCTAGAATGGCTTATGATGTGGCCTCGCCAGAGAAAAAAGCTGCAATCCTTGCCGCGCTTATTACCGCTGCTAACAAAGAGGAAGGCAAAATCGAGTTCATGAAGGTTGATAAGATTCTGGCCGAGAGAAGCGCAACTTATCGGTACTCTCGTGAACGCCTTGCTATGCTTGAACGTCACAGCCTAGCACCTCCGACAACTAATCTTTACACAGACAGGGACTTGAAGGCGGCGCTTCAGGAATGTCGAAAGTATAAGACACATACAAACATCAGCACAAACCTCGCCGACTTGAAAACGAGGAACTTCAACGTGCCCCAGCCAGACCTAGCGACAAACGATGTGATAGCGGCAGTGGAAAGCAATGCCGTCGCCGAGGAGAAAACAGACAACGGCGCAGGACGAAGTATCGGCATGTATATGCTCCTGGGTATCCCAGCACTTCTTCTTCTAGGCTTTGGCGCATGGAAGATGGCAAGAAAATGAACGCCCACCGCAAGTTCACGTCCTCCGCAACCCTCTCGGCATCCCCCAGACGGACATTATACGTCGAAGGCCTCGTCTCAAGTTCAACAACCGAGGTGGACTATGTCGACTGGAAGATGGAAGGGCTGACGGACAACGGATCCGATGGACTCATCCAGACAAACTATATCGTTCGAAGCATCTTTACAGTGATTGACCTCAAGGCTACGCCTATGCGCCTGGAACCTGTAACAGTAGCCACCAACGAACAAGGGCTGATCCTCAATCCCTGTGGCGTAGGCATTCAAGAGCTTGCCATGTACAAGGTTAATGTCGTGCCGGCTGGGATTGTCCCCGACAGCGCGATCCACTGGAGTATCGCCTCGGGCGACGTGAACTTCTACCAGAACTACAACACTGGGCGAACCGCGATTATCAGGGGCTGTGACACGCCTGAATCGATCAATGTTTCGAACAGGTTCAACCGCAGGTCAATATCGGTTTTTAGCGTGGAATGAGAAGCATCTTTTATTGCCCTGTCTGCTCTCATTATGGTAACTTAACGGCAATCAATTTATTTAACAAGGCTGGTATAGTGGAAAAAGAACTGGAACAATTTAAAAAGTACTTGCTTAATCCGGGAAGTGAAAATGCCAAAGATCACATGGTGTTTCCACTATTCCAGAAACTTTTTGGAAACAAGTTTAGAAAGCAATCCGATGCCCAAGGAGCAGATATTTACATTGAGGGTAAGTTGCTTGTTGAACTGAAATCCGAGTCCGATGCGTATCTCTCGGGTTTTTATCAGGCACTCCATTATGCAAAAAAAGGGTTGACGTTTTCCGCCGTCTGCGTCATTACAAAGGATTTTGTCGCTGTATGGAAGGTCAACAACATTCCGGATTTTGCAAAACAAATCTCTTCTGAAGCGGATGCTCAAGCCGCACCCAATGCAATCGGTGTTATCAACGCGAAAAAGACTTCAAAAGCGCATGCTGGCGAGATCTTAAGAAGCACCATCTTCAGATTGGATGCAATGGATCTCGACGGTTTGTTTAAAAAGAATCACGACACGTCTCTAAATGAATTCGTACAAGTCCTAAGAAACCTCGATTCCGAACGTATGCAAATCAATACGCATAACTTTATTGAGCATATCGCGCAGCTTGAACAATTCTTTGAAGATCCGATTGATGCCGTCCATTGTTTCTATTCCATCGTTGGCTTTTGGGATGTCACATCCACCGTTGCTTTCAATGATGAATCAGACAAAGTCCATGTACTCGGTAGAAAGGGTTCTCGTTTCAGCGAGGAAATATTGATCAAGCCCAGGTTTCACCACGATTTCACAAAATTTGTCGAGCAGCGGTTTGTTTTCACAAATGAAGGGTCTGGGCTGACCGTAGATTATTACTTTAGTCGGTTCGATGAAGTCATTACCCGCATCAAGCCGGAATACGCCAAGCAGCATGGCATTTTTTTTACGGACAACAATCTAAGCAAGTTCGCCCTCTGGTTCGTCCACGAGTATTTCGAGAAACGCTTAAGTGACAAATATATCGTTCTCGATCCGGCTGGCGGTTCTGGAAACTTAGTGACCAGTTGGCGCGGACACCTTAAGCGCAAAATTATTTCCGAATTGCAACCCGATTTACTCAAGACCATTGAGCGGCGCATGAAACTCGACCCCGATCAAATTGATGGCGGTTTTACCATTATCCCAAAAACCAGCAAGAACGAGGGTTTGAATTTCCTTGACAAATCGGCGGAAAAATACCTGAACTGCTTGATGAACGAATTGAAGGATCAAAATTTCAAGTTCGACAAACCGATTGCTTTTCTGCTCAACCCGCCTTACAAAAATACGGATGAAAACGAGAAAGAGCGTGATGCTGTGGATGCAGCCTACGCGATTGATCCGTCCATCTTGGAATTAACCGGCAACGATGCGGGCAAGGAACGTTATCTGGCGTTTCTCGGTCAAATCATCAACATCGCTCGCGTGCAAATGGGCGACAAGAAGGCCACGGAGTTGAGTTTCGAGAACGTCCCGCTGCCCGCCCCGCTGGATACCACAAAAGTGGAGACGCCGCTGATTCTGATTTTTACGCCGACATCGTGGCTCATTCCGAGGCCGTCGTATGTGAACTTCAGAAAGGTCTTCGACACCTATTTCAAATATGAGACCGGGTTCATCATTCTTGGCAGTGAATTTTTCAAGATTGCAGGCCGTTTCCCAATTTCATTCACCATTTGGAGCTACCAGCGGAACACGATGGGAAATGAAAACAAGGTACTCCTGCGAGATTTGACACATTTGCAGGATGTTGATCTTGCGATCAACTGGAATCAAGGCGTCGGTAATCTCGAAGTCGCGTTGACGGGAATTATGAAGGGAGCGAAGATCATCAATTATTCGTCGCCGCGAGTATCTATTAAAAAAGGTTGCGACCAGCAGATGTGTGATTTTAAGCGCAATCCTACAGAAAAAGAATTGAAATCCGGCGAGGTCTATGGGGGATTGCCAATCAAAGACGCGAGACGGAGTAACAAAAAGACTTATGGGATTTCCAATGCTAAGTTTGTAGGCTTCATGGACGACTCGACACCGGTACGCGTAAAAATGGATTCTGAAAATCGCGTTTCAAATCTGCCTGACAGAGTTTGGTTCTATCTCGACAACCGGATGATCGGATTAAATCTGAATAAAATCTTTTCTGGACCTTCGGATAAATACGGGATGTGCGCGTATAACCTTGCAGAAGCCCAAAAACTTTTTGTTTGGTATGCGACTGCTAAAGCATTGAATGGACGTTACCCAGTTTGGGCGAATCAATTCGATATATGGAAGCCGAACATTGCGTCGGCAAAGGAGAAGGAATTTTATTCCCTCTGTTTCGCCTTTGGCCTGGCTGAGAATCGTTGCGTGGTCACCAAGTTTGAAAAAGACAATCCTGTGCCCGGCGCTCCAGAAGTGTTTGTTGACAATCCGCTCTGTCCCGGCAACCAGGAATCCTTCTGGTCTACCACGCTTGACAGCGAGATTGTGACCAGTCCCTCGCTGGCCGGTGAACTGGTGGCATTGGTCAAGCAACTCTATAAAACGTGGAATCAGAAATACACAAAGGGACAGTTCCTATACAGTGTTGGGCTACATGACGAGCCGTATTTCAAATACTTCGACTACAGGGATTTTGTAACTCCTTATTCAGGACTCATCCAAATTCGTAAGTACGCCGAAATACACAAGTGTGATGACCTGTTGGTGCTGTTTGAACAAATCAGTGCGAAGACCAAGGAGGTGCGCGAAGAAATCTATCGCCTTCTTGTATGTGAGTTTAAGTACTTCGATTAATCTATAAATGTTCTATGAGTCACATTCAAAAAATCCTTGATTGGGTCTATCCAAGGCTCTGCCCCGGGTGTCAGTCGCCAACTGACCGGGAAGATCGTTATTGGTGCTGGGAGTGCATTCGCTCTTTCACGCTTTTCGATGGCGCAGGCGTCTGTTCCATCTGTGGGTATCCAGCTGAAGGCGCTCTTCAGCACGCATTTGTCTGCAGCGCCTGTCGTGAGCATCATCCTGCGTTTGATCGCGCCCGCGCAACAGCTGATTTCAGAGGGACGATCCAAGAACAAATCCACGCCTTCAAATACAATCATGCGCTCTGGATGAAGCAGGATCTGGTGGATCTGTTACAGGGAGGACTGGAGGCCCATTTCAGAAGGAGTTCTGTTGATGTGGTCGTGCCCGTGCCACTCTTCTCAACGCGTCAGCGTGAGCGTTCCTATAACCAGGCTGGTCTTTTGGCCGAAGCGTTGGCGTTACGGATTGACCGACGTTTTGATGGGACTTCACTGGTGCGCATTCGTGAGACCGAAACGCAGACACATTTTAACGCTGTGAAGCGGAGACAAAATATGTCAGGTGCCTTTTCTGTCAGCCGTCCGGAGTGGATTCGCCAGCGCTCTGTCCTGCTGGTGGATGATGTCATGACCACAGGCTCGACGCTCCATGAGTGTGCAAAGGCGCTCAAAAAGGCAGGGGCCAGTGAAGTCTGGGCTTTGACCATCGCGCGTAAACGGGGCGATCATGTGTAGTGCGAAACAGTAGTGATTCGTTGTTAGTATTTTGGAGAGACGCGCTCTGTCGCGTCCGGCCACGACGGAGCGTGGCCCTCCAGGACGACGCGAACGAGTAGCTATTTCTAGGCAAGCAACTCCCGGGCTGCCTGCTGAATGGTCTCTACAGAGGGAAGGCAGGCTGCTTCGAGGTTCTTGGCTGAAGGAAGCGGCAGGTCGGGTGAGGCGAGTCTCACGATAGGCTTCTTCAAATAGTCGTATGCCTGCTCCATGATCTGCGCAGCGATTTCAGCACCGACCCCACCTGTCTTGGGGCCTTCCTCAATAATGATCGCACGTCCGGTCTGTTTCAGGGACTCGACAATCATGCCAATATCGAGTGGCTTGAGCGTGAGTAAGTCAATGACCTCTGCCTCAACACCGCTCGCCATGAGCTGGTCTGAGGCTTGTATGGCCAGTTGCGTCATGTAGGACCAGGAGATCAGCGTGACATCCTTGCCTGTCCTGACAGCATTCGCGACACCGAAGGGAATCGGGGCTGGGAGAGTCTCCATATCTTCAAAACGTTGAGGATAGAGCATCTTGTGTTCAAGAAAGAGGACGGGACTTCTTCCTCGCAACGCGGTTTGCAAAAGCGCAGAGGCATCTGCGGCATTGGAGGGGGCTGCGATCAAGATGCCTGGAATGCCCATGAAGAGCCGTTCAAGGGATTGCGAATGGGTCGCGCCATAGCCGCGTCCGCCTCCATGCGGGGCACGGATCACGAGGGGACAGTCCAGTCCGTAAATGGGTTTGAGTTTTGCAGCCATGTTGACGAGTTGATCCACGGCAAGCGTAATAAAATCCATGAACATGAACTCAATGACCGGGCGCTGTCCTGCAGCGGCCGCGCCGATCGCTATCCCTGTGAGGGCCTGTTCGGAGATGGGTGTATCGCGGACACGTTGAGGACCGAAGGTCTCGAGGAGTCCGCGTGTCACACCAAAGGCGCCTCCATAGAGGCCGATATCCTCGCCCATCAAGAAAATCGAGGGGTCGCGTTTCATCTCGGCGGTTAAAGTGTCGCGTAGGGCTTGTGTGAAGGTGCTGCTCATGATACGACCTCCGCAAGATAGTCAAGGGGGTCAGGCAGAGGAGCCGTCTCGCAGAAACGTATGGCCTCCTCTATTTTAGCATGAATCTGTTTCTGGTGGGCGACAAGTGATGCGATAGGCACAGATTCTGTTGTTGAGAGATGGGTCTCCATACGAAGGAGCGGATCTTGCTTCTGGGCATGAAGTTCCTCTTCGCGCGTCCGGTAGGTACGCGGGTCGCCACGCGAATGGCCAGAGAGGCGATAGGTCTGACACTCAATCAAGGCAGGGCCAGACCCTTTGCGCGCCGCTTGACTAAACTGTTCGACAGCTTCGCGAACCGCAAAGAAGTCGTTTCCATCTACGGTAACGCCAGGCATGCTATAGGCTGCCGCGCGGTCAGCAATAGAGGGATTGGCCAGTCCGCGAGCGGTCGGTGTGGACATGGCATAGCCATTGTTTTCGACAATGAAGAGCATGGGGAGTTTCCAGAGGGAGGCAATGTTCAGGGTTTCATGAAAGACGCCTTGGTTTGAGGCCCCATCGCCGAAAAGGCAGACAGTGACGCGATCTGACTGACGCAACTGCGCGTCGAGTGCGAGACCGGCTGCAAAGGGTATGCTTGCGCCTGTAATCCCATTGGCGCCGTAAAAGCCGATCGAAGGATCCATCATCATTTGGCTTCCTCCGCGTCCCTTGGAGTAGCCCGGCTCGCGTCCGAAGAGCTCTGCCATTACACGGCGAGGGTCTGCTCCGCGCGCGATAAAGTGTCCATGGCCGCGATGGGTCGAGGTCATGGCGTCCTGGGGCTGAAGCGCCGCGGCTACGCCGACTGCGACAGCCTCCTGTCCGATGCAGGTGTGAGCAGTGCCGACGATGCGTCCCTCAAGAAAAAGGCGCTCGATGGCCTCTTCAAAGAGGCGAATCGTGAGCATGAGATCGTAGGCTTGAAGTGCGGTCATAGGGGTTAGGGAAAGGTTGTCAGCATGGCGTTGGCGACCTGTTTGGCCTCCACATCGCCTTTGAAGTGTTGAACGAGTACAAGGGAGAAGAGTAGGGCGGTGCCAGGGCCCTGTCCTGTAATAATATTTCCATCAGCAATGACTGGCGCATTATCGTAAGATGATCCAAGTTCTTCAGCGCAAGAGGGGTAGCAGGTCGCGGTTCGTCCTTCAAGAATGCCCGCCTTCGCGAGAACGGTAGGTGCTGCACAGATAGCGCAGATGTGACGTTCATTGTTGGCGAATTGACGCACAGCGTGGAGAATGCGTTCATCACTCTTCAAGACTTCGGTACCCTTGCCACCTCCAGGGAGGATAAGTGCGCGGAACTCATCTAGGTTAATGGCGGACCACGTAGTGTCCGCCGCGAGTTTAATGCCATGGGCCGCATGAACGGTGATGTGGTCGGTCAACGAGACCGTAGTCACACGAATCGAAGCACGTCGTAAAACATCAATGATTGTCACAGCTTCTAGAGGCTCAACACCATCGGCAAGCGGGATTAATACAGGCATAAGTCTCCTTTATGTTATTTAAGCTCCAAGAGGTTGCGGATGGAAATGAGGTCGGGGGACATGATCTCGCGCGCAACACGCTGCCATTGCTGGAGGGCCAGCGAATCCTTACGTTGCTTGGCGATATGGCCTAGGTAAAAGAGCGCCTTTGCCTTCAGCAGATCATCCTTGGGTGCCTTTTCGTGGAGGCTTTTTTGGTAGGCCGCGAGGAAGGCCAGTTCAGCGTTCTTCAAATCATTGAAGTGTTTGAGCAGGATCTCCCCGCGAGAGATCTCCAGCGTGACGTCGTTGGGGTTGTCCTGGATGCCTTTGGCTAAGAGTTGGAGCGCCTCCTGGGGTTTCTCCGCCATGTTGGCTAAGACGTACGAGGCGGAATCAATCGCTTGAATATTATGGGGTGAAGCCTCGCAGGCCGCCCAGTACCATGGAAGCATCTCCTCGGCACTGGCAAGGTCGAGATGGACGTGCGCTTGGGCTTGAAGCTGCTGATTTAAATATCGCCAGGGATTACGCCAGACGGAAAGTGTATGGGTACACGTGCTATCCGTGTGGTTGCACGCGTTATGAGGATCATCGGAGTGCTCATGCGCAGTTTCGCTCTTTTTTTTGGTGACCGAACAATCCCCGTGATCCACCAGACCTCCATGGTAATAGGCATCTGCTTTTTCAAGCAAGGCGACGCCGATGATGGTGCGCGTATCGCCGGCGATGATGTCCAAAAGATTGCCCGTCTTTCCTTGCTGCGGATGAACAGAGTACCCACAGCTCACACTGTTGCTCGCGATCAGCCTGCTTGTTAAAAAAAAGAGGCAGGGGGCCAGAATGGGGAGAAGGATGGAGAGAGGAAACTTCATGGGTTAGATTTGTTTGCGTTTAAACAACCACGCCGCAGCCGTGAAGCAGAGAGCCGCATAGGTGAGCGCGTAGAGAAAGACCGAGCAACAGACACTCCAGGGGACTGCCGGCCAATGATGGATCAAGCGGGTCCGCATGTCAAAGAGCTCGCAGTGGGGGGCTAGCCAATAAAAGATATGAAGGAAGGTCCGAACTGGCAGGGAGTGTTCTGCCGCCAGTACGGGAAGTTGCTGTCCGTAGAGGATCATGGCAATAATGAGGATGCCGCAGACGGAGAGGTTGGCATCCGAGTTGAAGAAGAGCGATCCCAAAAGGGCGAGCGCTGTGACGAGAATGATGAAGCCCACATGGAGGAGCAGGGCCTGAAAAAAGACCTCCCAAGGAAAGAGGGAGCTCTTCAGGTTGTTGATCAGGGCATAGAGAAAATAGAAGAGGAGGAGCACGGAGAGCGAGGCGAGCAGGATCCCTGCGTAACGACCCAAGAGGATCACCGTGCGCGAGGCAGGTTTCGACAGAAGCGGGTAGATGGTACGTGAGTCGATCTCTGTCGGGATGATGCGTGCCGTGCGCGTCATGGCAATGACGAGAACGAAGATCCAGACGAGTAACAGGGCGATCTCATTTAAATAACGGCTGGCCCCTTTGACGCCGAAGGGCGTCGCAAAGGACATGGGGACGAGGACCACCAAGGTGAGAATCGCCACAACTACGAGATCTTTACGCCGATAGAGGTCGTAAAGCGAGAGACGGATCAGGGCTGAAAGCTGTCGGAGTGTATTCATACCAGTCTGGTCTTATGCGGTTTGAAGGACGTTAAGAAAGATGCGTTCAAGGTTGGTGTTGCCATCGCAGACCACCTCTTTGACAGGTTTGTCCAGTACAAGCTTGCCGCTCTTCATGATGGCGACGCGGTCACACATCAGTTCTGCTTCCGAGAGTTCGTGCGAGGAAAAGAGGATCGTCTTGCCTTGGGTCTTTAAATCAAGGATCAAGTCACGCAGTTGAATGCGGGCCAAAGGATCAAGCCCGGTAAAGGGCTCATCCAGGATCAGCAGGTCGGGATTATGGAGAATTGCCTGGGCGATGCCGGCTCGCTGAAGCATCCCTTTGGAGTAGGTCTTGAGTAGACGTTTTCCCGCATGCTCCAACCCTGTCCGCGCAATCAGCTCCTCGCTACGCTGACGGATGAGCGCAGAAGACATGCCGCAGAGCCCGCCATAAAACGAGAGGAGCTCGTGAATATTCAAGTAGGGGTAGTAGTAGGCGGTCTCGGGCATGTAGCCCACACGTTGACGCGTGGTTGCCTCCGCGGGATTTTGACCATAGACAGCGATCTGGCCGCTGTCCGGGGAGAAAAAGCCCAGTAGCATCTTGATGGTTGTGGTTTTACCCGCGCCATTCGCGCCGAGAAACCCTAGGATTTCACCCGCGCGAAGCGTAAGGGTGAGGTCAGACACGGCCGGACACGTGCCATACGATTTGCTGACGTGATCAATGGTGATGACTTCGGACATGATCATTGCCTATCATTGAAGTGTAAAATTGAATAGTTAGATGATACCGAATGAATGCCTCTGATGCAATGGGAAAAAACCGGCAGGGAACAGTTCTAAAATGCTAAAGTTCCAAAGTTCTAAAGTTTTGAGACAGTAACCACAGTGTCGTAGTACCGACAGTGCCGTCTAACAGCGTTGTGCCAAAAGGGCAAAGGTTGCAGAGCTGTTGCTGGTGAGGATCAGGATAGGTCCTGAAGGATTGGCGAGGAGGCCCAGGCAGAGGTGGAGGGCGGAGGAGGCGCCTGCGACATCGCCGCAGAGTTGTTCAGGGAGCAGGAGGGTGCTATGCGGAAAGAGGTCGTGAGCCTTGGAGTAAGCCTGCTGGTTTGCGTAAATCACCGTCAGAGCTTCGCGGGCGAGGTGTCCTTGATGCAATACCTGCTCCACAGCTTGGGGCACGCTCGTCGTGAGTGAGCACGCCAGGAGCTTTGCAAGGGCGGCGTGAGGCTCTGTCGAGAGGACGACTGTGGCGGCAGCTTCACCGAGGGGCGTCGTCTGGTGTCTGGCGCGCAGGCGCAACGGGGAGAGTGCCTCGACCCCGCCAGCGACCAAGGTGCGCACGCGTCCTGCGGCGAGCAGATCAAAGGCCTCAAGGATTGCAACGCCCGAGGCGATATCGGATGAAAGATTGTTTTCGTGTTCGCCTCTGAGCTCCCACTCCATCGAGGCGAGGCTAACTGGGGTGTTCGTATAGGAATGAGGGAAGAGCAGGGGTTTGACCAGGCGGGGACCCTTTGAGAGGTAATCGGCGAAAAACGCTTCCACTGTTTCGAGGCATCCATACGCCGTGCCGGCCAAGATGCCGACCGCGTCTCTGTTACTGACGTCCGCAGTCACTTCAGCCTGGTGAAGCGCTTGCGCCGTGGCCGCGAGAAAGAGCGTGCTGGCATGATCCAGATAGGATTTTTTAGATACGCCGAGGCTTGCTAAATCGACAGATGGGACCTCGCCGACGCTGGGTTGTCCCGGATAGGAGAAGCGTGAAAGCGGGGTTAGTGCAGGTTCCCCTTCACGCAGGGCAAGCGCGATCTCCTGGAGGTCGCTTCCCAAAGAGCAGATCGCCCCCATCCCTGTGATGTAAACAGGCAAAGCTTGAATAGGGGAGGCGCAGGGGCTTGTCGGCTGGTGCGAGGGGTCCTGCTTGGAGAGGATCACGGCTGCGTTGCAACCGCCAAACCCTGCGGAATTGGAGAGGACGTGGTGGAGGATTGCGGTACGCGGCGAGGTCACGATATCAAGGTTGCAGGCTGGGTCGGGGGTTTCATAATTGGCTGTCGGAGGAATGAGGTTGTGCCGGAGTGAGAGGACGGAGACGATGATTTCAATGGCGCCTGCAGCACCGAGGAGATGGCCGATCGTTCCCTTCACAGAGGTTACCGGGATGTTTGACGCGAAACTTCCGAAGAGATCCTGGATGGCTTGCGTCTCCGTCTCGTCATTCGGCTGGGTACCTGTTCCGTGGGCGTTGATGTGGTCAATCTGCGAAACCTCCAGCCCTGCGCGTTTCAAGGCTTCGCGCATGACAAAGGCTGAGCCTGCTCCGCGCAACGCAGGGGCTGTCAGATGAAAGCCGTTGTTGCCCGTGGCCCAGCCGGTGAGGTAGGCGAGGGGAGCTGGCGTCTGTGGCTCACCATCATCAAGTCGTTCCAGAAGGAGCGCGGCAGCGCCCTCGGAGAAGATTGTCCCGTTGCGATGGAGGTCGAAGGGACGGACATGCTCTTTTGTCATGGTTCTCAACGAGCAGAGACCGCTCCAAGAGAAGGCGGAGATGACATCATATCCGACCACGAGGACACGCTCAGCACGTCCGTTGGCCAAGAGTTGGGCAGCGGTCGCGATTGCGGAGGCACCTGAGGCGCAGGAGAGGGAGATGGCGAGGCGGGGTCCGCCGAGGTGAAAAGCGTTAGCCAAGATCTCAGCGAGCGAGGCCTGTGCAGCGGCTGCGTAGTGATAGGGCTCAGGACTCCCTGTTGGAACTAGCGCTTTTTCAACGCTCTCCATGTCGCCGAAATTCGAGGCGGTGAGCAGGGTGATGGAGCGACAGGCTTCCGGATTGTTGAGCAGTCCGGCTTCGGCCAAGGCCTCACGGCAGGCTGCGGCTGCAAAGGCGAGCGCGCGGGAGGCGTGTGGGAGTTCTGGAATAACAGGCGTCTTCCGGAGAAGTCCTGCAGTTGTGCAGGAGAGCCCCCCGAGGGCAAAGCGATCACACGGAGTGAGGGCGGAGGTTGTTTCGAGCAGTCCCTGCCAGAGCGTGTTGACGCCTTCTCCGTAGGGTGTGACGGCTCCGAGTCCTGTGATGGCTATACGCGGCTTATTCATCATCCTTCGAGGGTCATAACCCGATTCTCCATTCTGAAGGGAGCGCGTTGATGACCGTCTGGATGACCTCCTCGAGTGTCAGATAGGTGCTGTCAATTTCCAGAGCGCCATCTGCTTTTCGCAAGGGGGCATGTTTGCGGCTGGAATCAATAGCATCCCGGGCCAATAGGGATTTTTTCACATCCTCAACCGACTGGTTGGCAATGCCCTTCTGGACCTCCTCCAGACGGCGGCGTTCAGCACGGGCCTCCGGACTGGCGACCAGATAGAAGCGGGCAGGGGAGTCCGGGAAGACGGCGGTCGTGATATCCCGTCCCTCAACGATCAGGTTGCCAAAACGCGTCATGTCGCGCAGCCACTCCGTGATGCGGTCCCGGACAGCTTTGACGGTTGCGACCGGACTGGCATGCTGGTTGATCTGGGGGGTGCGGATGGCATGGCCAGGCTCGACCCCGTTGACATAGAAGGCAATCTTGCCGTCACAGGGCGAGAAATCAACAGAGACCTTCTCAGCGAAGGCCGCGACAGCCTCAGGATTGGAGGTGTCAATGCCATTGACGAGGCACTGCCAGGTCATAATACGATAGAGCGCGCCTGAGTCAACATGCAGAAAGCCAAGTTGTTCGCCGACACGCTTGGATACAGAGGATTTCCCTGCCCCTGAAGGGCCATCAATTGCAATCACACGTGAAGTCATCAGTCTCATCCTTTATTTTTAACACTATCACAATAGCAAAGCCCCTTTGCAGAGGCGAGTAAAAACTAACAAAGGGTGAAACAGGATAATACTTGTTAAAACAGCCCAAATTCTCTATCATTAAAAAACTTAAAGTTAATGGAGAGTTTTGTGTATGGAACTACAAGGCACGTTGGCTGAATCGAAGAGCTCGAATGTGGTCATGATGGTGGGGGTCGGTCTTATAGCCCTTATAATCTATGGCTTGACGCTTTCACCGAATGTTTTCCCAGGTGAATCGGCTTGGCTTATGGCGATCTATACAGGGTTAGAGCCGCTCGAAGTGCCGATGCATCCCATGTGGGGGTCTGTTGTTAAATGGCTGGGAACGCTTACGTTTGCAACGTTGCCGATTCGCTTAAACTTCTTTAGCGCGCTCTGCACCGCCCTCTCGGCGATGTTGGTCTTTAGCCTGGTCTCCTCGTTTATCCGGAATGTCATTGAAGAAGAGTATTCACAGGACTATGCCCCCTATGTCTCTAAGATGGGTGGCCTGCTGGCCTCTTTGGCCTTTCTTTTTTCTGTCCCCGTTTGGCAGGCAGCGACACGGTTGCAATATCAGAGTTTCGATTTGCTACTTTTGTTCGTGACGGTCCAGCTCATCAGCATGTATCGAGGGCCGAGAAAAATCATATGGCTCCTTCTTTTTATCCTTTTGGCGGGGTTGGGGGCGCTGGAATCGGTTCTCTTCATTCCAGCCATGCCTTTCCTTTTAGCCTTTGCCATGTATGCATTAAGACGTCAAAATCAATCTTTGGGGAATATTGTCTGGATAGGGGCTGGTATTTTGGCAGTCATGGTTTCGGGGTGGTATCTTGTGGCCCATCATTTTTTTGTTTCAGCCGATGTCGAGTCGCTTGAGGTGACCAGCGTTCTGCAAGTCATGGTCAACATGGTTCGCGTCCATCTTAAGCAACTCCTCTCTGGTATTCCCCGCGTTGGGTGGATGATCCTGCTCTTGACAGGCTTTGTTCCGTGGTTGGCGGCGTTGATGGCCTCCTTCCGCGCGTTGAACAATGAGCGCACCATGAGCCAGTATATTTTGCATATTGTTTTGTCGCTGATGGTCATTCTCGGACTTTCGAACGCCCTCTTTTCGCCGTGGCAGATTCTAAGACCCTACGGTCAACTCCCCGTGTGTGAATATGCGCTGTTAGCGATGACGGCCGGGTATCTCTTCGCCTATTGGTATCTCTTATTGAAAGTGCAACTGCAGAGGGCAGAAAAGCAGGCGACAAACCGTGTGAAAAAGGTTGGCGAGTGGATGGGCGTATTGATTGCTTATCCCTTCATCGTGATCGTCTTGGTTACCTCTGTCTTAAATGCTTTTGAGTGTGTCAGTCCACGTCGTGGCGTCTTTGCAGATCGGTGTGCTAAAGAGATCCTGGATCGACTGGGGTCACGGACGTGGTTTGTCACAGATGGCACACTGGATACCCATTTGCAGATCATGGCGAATCAGCGTGGACAAGAGTTGCATCTGATTTGTCTTCAGAAAGATATGAGTCGTTATTATTTGAAGTCCTTGTGGAAGCTGGTCGAGGAGAAACAGCTCTTCGCTGGGGCAGATGTGCAAAAGATGAAGAGCACACTGGAACTGGGGGTTCTGCCCTTTATTCAAGACTGGTTCTCAATGGATCGTGAGATTGAAAAGAAGGTGGCGGTCTTTAGTATTCCCGACTTTTGGTATACATCGGGGCTCACACCGTTCCCTGACTATATATTCTTCAGCGGTTGCCGCGATATTTCGAAGGTGGATGACAAAAACATGCTGAAGGATTATATGGCCTTCTGGAAGAGCATGGCAGCTGACCTCGACATTGGAAAGAAGGAAAATCTTAAAGATTCCCAAGAACCGACCGTTCGGATGAAGAAAAACTTGCGTCGTCACTTGGGCTTTGTTGCAAATAACTTGGGTGTTTTATTTGAAGAGCGAAAGAACGAAAAAGATGCTTTCGCTATTTATAACTATGTCAACAAGACCATTGATCCTGAAAATGTTGCTTCACTCTTTAATCGATATGAAATGGCGAACAGAGGGTCGACTGTCGCGCTCAACAATAAAGGGCAGATCGAGCGCGAAATGCGTGAGTTTCTTGCAGGGTTAAAGACCCAGTATCCGCTCTGGTCGCTCTCTCGGTACTATGGCTATGTCCGTAATCCTCAGCTCTTTGTTCAGCAGGGCTTCCATTGGGCGCTCTCGGGGCATACCGGTGCTGCGCTGGCGGTGGCCGGCAGAGGCATTGACCTGTTACCCACCTCTGAAAAAAATGCAGCCTTGGGTGCTCTGGCCGCGATTTATGCCATGTCTGACGACAAACAGAAGACGTCCTCCGTCTATCACGACATGATTATGAATGATCCGAATGATCGTTCAGCCATGTTAGGGTTGGCCCGTTTAGCGGTACAGGACGGGGCTATTGAAAAGGCGCGAAGCTGGCTTGAAAAGGCGACCAAGAACGATGACAAGCGCGGAACGTTGGGTGTCGAATGGGCGATCATTCACTTGATGAATAATGACTTGCCTCGGGCGCGTCTTGCGTTGCAAGAGGCGACCGATCTGCAACCCAAGAACCTTCAGGCGTGGGCCATGCTCGGGCTCCTGCAAATTCAGCAGAATGAACTCGAGGAGGTAGAACGGGTTATTCTGCCACGGATGGAGAAATTGGCCGGAACTATTGACAACTACTTTATTCAGATTTCGCGTGCTCAAATTGCACTCGCCAAGGACAAGCAACTCGTGAAAAGCAAGTCCAAGGAGAATGATAGAACCTTTCGGCGTGTTGCGCGTGAAGCTTTCATACGCGCTTCCTTGTTACGGCCGGACATTCCTGGCGTGAAAGATATGATTCTTCAGTTGGATATTGAGATGAATGATCAATCGGCCGCAGAACTTCATGCGCGACAAGTGTTGAGGACCAACCGCAAGCATGCCCTTGCTAATTATGTGATGGGGTCCTTGCGCCTCCAAGAGGGGGAGTACGGCGAGGCGGAGGATTTTCTGCGCCGCAGTGTCGAGGCAAACCCAAGTTCAGCAGCATTGAATGATCTTGCTGAAGTGTTGCGCCGTATCAAAAAGTTGCCCGATGCAGAACGTTTTGCGCGTGAATCCATTAAAAAGAACCCAGATCTGTATGTGGCGTGGGAAACACTGGGAGCGATCCTTCTCGAGGCGGGCAAGAATCTCGAGGAGGCTGAAAGTGCCGTGAATAAGGCTCTAACGCTTTACAAAGACGATCCCCGTATCAAGATTACCCTTGCGCGTATTCAGCATCGTCGAGGAAGCATTGAAAAGGCGCGTGAGACCTTGAGTCAAGTTAAGGCAGAGCAAAGCAAGCTGACGGACTTCGATTTGGAAGTGATGAATCGTCTGAGCGCAGAGCTCTCCAAGCCTCGCCAGAAGTAATGCCGGGGCTTGAATATCCAATAGCCAACACGGAATATTCAATACTCAAGGAAAAACCCTGTCACCTTCGCGGTAGACAGGGTTTCACTTTTACGTGAGTAGAGAAACGGCTATTTCAACTCTTTGACGCGGATATCCTTGACCTCTGTGCACATCGCTGCACCAGCATGGAGCTGGATGGCGAACGTTCCCTCTTTCAGGGCATCTTGATGTTCGTCAGTAAAGTCCAGAATCAGGGTGCCATTCAAGTAGTGCTTGATGTTGTTTCCGTTGGCGACAATGATGATGTCATTCCAGTTGTCAATCTTCATGATCTTTGAGAATGCGGCTTGATCAACCAATGTCTCGAGAACAGTCTTTTGGGCTTCGCCCTTCTTCCAGATCGCCTTTTCGCCAGCAAGGCAGATACGTTTACGCGTGCCTTTTTCATCATAAATGAAGCCGGGGACATTCGGTAGGATGTCTGAGTTCCGCAGTTCATGCTGGTAACCCTTCATTGCCCATTTGTCAGGGGCTTTCGGTCCCATGGTCTTCGAGCGGTATTGGATCCCTGAATTATTGGAGGAGTTACAGCGGTAGGAGAGACGAAGCTCGAAGTTTGTATAAGAACCATTTTTTAAAACGAGGAATGTATTTCCCTTCGCTGGCTTTGCCTTCGTGGTCTCGCCATGAATGACGCCCTCTTTGACACTCCAGAATTGCGGGTCACCATCCCAGCCAGTCAGGTCCGTGCCGTTAAAGAGAGGCTTCATCTCTGTTTCAGACGGAGGTGGTTCGCTTGCAAAAAGCGGTTCGAAGCTGAGCGCAGTGATCATGGCCGCAAAAAAAACTTGTTCATCAATCTTTCCCTTTTTTGTTAATGTTTATCTTTTTGAACTGTAACATACTTCCCGTCTCATGTTGAAAGAAAATTTTTACAGGCCTCAAGGTAGGCCTCGATATTGGCCCAGGGAACTTCAGGTTCAAGCATGTGCGTCGGACAACAGAAGAGGCCGCCTTGGGGACCCGCGACCGTCAAATTCTTAACGACCTCTTCACGGACCTGTTCGGGTGTGCCGCGCGGCATTAGCTTCTGTGTGCCCAACGTGCCGTTGAAAGCGATACGGTTGCCATACTTCCAGTGAATCTCGCTGAAGTCCATACACTCAGGTTGCACGGGGTTGAGGATATCAACGCCTGCCTCAATAAGCTCGTTGATGAAGGGCTCGATGAAGCCGCAGGAGTGATAGCTGATCAGGATATCTGGCTTCACTTCGCGAGCAGCGTCAATGACCCGTTTGAGTCTTGGCTTCAGCCATTCCTGATACATGGGGACGGACATCATGATCGTCTGCTGCATACCGATATCGTCGCCAAGCCCTAAAATATCTACACCCGCCTGTGCAAACTTCCGGGCGCGAAAACAGGCGAAGTCGGTCACTTTGTCCAGTAGATAGGTTGCCATGGGATCTTCACAACCCATATCGACAAATAGGTTATCCATACTGCGCAGATACCAGGATGTCTCCCAGACGGTACACTCCGCCCAGACAAAGACAGCGTTCCCCTTTTGCTGGATCGCCTCCACCTGAGGCTTCAAGTAGGAGAAGTCTAAGCTTTTAAAATTAGGCCAGGGATAGTTTTCGAGATCTTGAACGGTCGCGGCATCCTTGAGTGGATGGTGCATGCGCGTCATGTGGTGGGCGCCTGGCGCGGCTTCATGGGCAACCCCCCAGCCGTCGAATTTGACCTCGTGAGCGAAACCTTCGGGATAATACGGTTTAAAGGCGTTGATGTCGCGGTTGGGGATTCGATGGACTTCATCGAAGTTCCACGCAAAGCCTGGATCGAAGATGATACGATAGGGAGCCCCGAATTTTTCAAGGTAATCCCCCTTGGCTTCGGGATAGCGCCGGTTGAACTCCTCCACGAGAGAAGGACAGAGGTGCATGCCGACAGGTACGGCTTCATAACCTTGGCGTCGATAGAGACTTAAAAGATTTTCACGGGGTGTCATAATGTGTACTCCTTAAAAAGTGTTTTTATAATAAAGGATGTTTCACTTTGATGCAAATAAATAGTCGGTTAATACTTCAGATAATACGCGGCTCTCAGCAAACCACGGAGACGTAAACTATAGAAAAGTGAGTTATTGAAAAAAG
>CAYWNP010000036.1:0-22428 GCA_964459675.1 uncultured Akkermansia sp.
CTCTTATGGGACAACAATTACGCAAACGTCTGAAACGTCAACGCCGCGAGGCGCGCAACAAGCGCGTTCAAGCTCGTTTACGTGCAGGCATGAAGAAATAGCTTTTTAAGGCGCGATGGCCGAATGGTTAGGCAGAGCTCTGCAAAAGCTTGTATAGCGGTTCGATTCCGCTTCGTGCCTCCAATATTGCACCAATGTTTTGAGCTTCGGCTCAGATCATTGGTTTTTTTATGCTTTCGCTCGCATCACCGGGAGACGTTTGCTACACTAGTAACTTTTAAACCACTTTTGAAAGTTGCCGATGAAGTGTGAACTTTGCCATCAAGCTGACGCCCAGCAAGCAATCCGAAAAATTGTGAATAGCGCAGAGCAGGAACTCTATGTTTGTAAGGCCTGCGCTGTGGCGCAGCACCCGAAAAAAGAGAAGGCTGCTGGACACCTCGAACCGCCACCTGAAGTCCTAGAGGCGATTAAGGAGACCTTGCCGGAACTCATGGGCATGATCCTTGGTGCGACCGTGGAGTTCACAGGACGCATGCCCTCATTTAAAGAGTTGGTCTGCCCCCTCTGTGGGCTCACGCGTTCCGAGTATAAGAAGGCGGCTCGCCTCGGTTGTGCACAGTGTTACGAAACCTTCATCAAAGATTTAGATGGCGTCGTCGGAGAAATGCATCGAATCCCCCATCATCTGGGAAAGAAACCCAAACAACCCCACCCTTCTAAATATGCCGTTTCACTTTTTGAACGACTGCGTATTGCTGAAGCTGAAAACCGAATCCCCGAGGCAGCGGAGTTGCGAGCGCGTATCCGTCAATTGGGATGGGATCCCGAAACAAAGAAGGGCCCCCCAACACCATGAACGATTTAGCCTCCCTGATCCGCAAGCGTCCGAAGCGCTTAAATATCCCGCGAATCCCAGCTGAAGATATTCCCATGGGCTGTCGTGTTCGGATCGCGCGCAACGTACAAGAACATGTCTTTCCAGACCGTGCAACGCCCCTTCAGTCCACAGAGGTGCTGAACATTCTCATGGACGCCCTTGCGAGCACTCAGCAAAAAATCTTATTGGTTGCCATTAAGGATTTTAGTGAGCAGGAACGCCTGAACCTTTTTGAAGCTCGTATGATCAGCAAGGAGCTGGCTAACCGTGAAACCGGGGGTGTCGCGATCTCCACCGACAAGAAGATGGTGGTCATGGTGAACGAAGAAGATCACCTGCGCATTCAAGCCTTTGCACCAGGGATGGACATTGAGAGCGCGTGGCAGCGAGCTAACGAGATGGATGTGTTGCTAGACGAGAAGCTCACCTATGCCTGGACACCCCGTTTTGGCTATTTGACGGCTTGCCCCACCAACTTGGGAACCGGCATGCGCGCCAGCATCATGCTTCACCTCATGGGACTTCGCATGACGGGCGACCTCGATGCCGTGCTCAGAAGCCTTGAACGGCTACGTCTGCTCGTGCGAGGCCTCTACGGAGAAGGTTCTGAATCCTCCGGCCACATCTATCAGATTTCGAATATGGAGACCTTGGGCATGGATGAAGCGACCATCCTCGCGCGCCTGAGGCGTATCTGTGAAGAGGTTGTGCGACAAGAGTGTCAGGCCCGCGCACGCATGATCCAAGACTCGCCACGTGTCGTCCAAGATTTCTTTATGCGCTCGCTCTGCTTACTGCAAAATGTACTCATGATGCCCTCTGGCGAAGCGATCGAACTGCTGTCCGCATTGCGCTTTGGTGTCTCAGTCGGCATGGTCACAGGACTGACGATCACCGATATCGATGAGTTGATGCTCAAGGTCCAGCCAGGACATCTGATGCTGGAATGTCGTGAGATCCTGACTCCGGAACAACGGGATGAGTTTCGCGCGATTTTCTTAAACCTGCGCCTCGTAAAGGCCAAACTCAAGCAATCCTCTTTCCAACATAAGCTAGGAATACTCAGATGAAACGACTCGAAACGTGTATTCTCGAAAAACCTATCATTTGTGATGTGGCAACATATGCGCCGGCTTTTCTCGCTTCTGGCGCACGGATAATCGGGGGTTGCTGTGGCACAACCCTGGCGCATATTGCGGCGATGGCGGCTTTAGTGTGACCACTAAGTGGTCACAAAAAGGAAGTAGTTAATTATGCTTTACTGGATTGCACCTTACCTGACAAAAATATGGGGCCCCTTCCGTCTGATGTCATCCCATATTATGTTGCTGGCCATCGGCACCCTCATCGCAGGCTTGCTGACCTGGCTGCTCCTTCCCAAACTTTGGAAACTCTTGCCGACAGATAAGGGCAAGATTCTCGCCTCAGACGGGGGACTCAAATCGATTGGTAAACCAACGGGGGCTGGTATGCCCATCTCATTGCTACTCCTGCCTGTCACGCTACTCTTTGCACCTTTACGTCTGCCGGAGCTGGGCGTCGTAGTGTGTCTCTATTTCTGCATGGCCTTTGGTTTTCTGGATGATCGAAGCCAGATCCCGTGGGGTGAACTCAAAAAAGGCATCCTCGATATGGTGGTTGCTGTCATCGCTGCGATCTGCATCTATTCGGCACAAGGCGCCCATCTCTGGATGCCCTTTTTTAAAGATACCATAGATGTCCCGCTCTGGCTTTACTTGCCTGGCGCAGCGATGTTACTTTGGTTCACCATGAACGCGACAAACTGCTCGGATGGTGTGGATGGTCTTGCTGGTACACTGACCCTCTTCTCATTATTTGCCTTGGTGGCTTTGCTCTACGGTGTTGTCGGCTATTATCCTATTGCAAACTATTTATTGATCCCCCACAATCCAGCAGGTGCTCGTTGGGCCATTCTAGTGGCCATTTATGCGGGTGCACTCGCAGGTTATTTGTGGTTCAATGCAGAACCCAGTCGCGTCTTAATGGGCGATGCCGGGTCTCGACTTCTGGGCATGCTGGTCGGTGTAGCGGTCTTGGTCGCTGGTAACCCCTTCCTCATCTTTGTTGTCTCTCCTGTTGTGCTCGTCAACGGTGGAACAGGACTTTTCAAACTCGTCCTGCTCCGTTCCTTGCGTCGCATCGGTTTTGATGTACGCCCGACCCATACGCTCCATCCTGACGAAGCAACACAGCAACTTGTCTTCGTCAAGGCCCTGCATAGCATCCGCTTCCCGCTTCACGATCACTGCCGAAAAAATTTAAGCTGGAGCAATGCGCAGGTGTTAATGCGTTTTGCGCTCTTGCAAGCCTTCCTGATTCCCCTACTCTTTGTGATTCTCATCAAGATCCGTTAATCGCGCTATGCAAGCTTATCTCTTCATTCTTGGACCCCGCGACCAGCTCTTAGAAGGAGCCCTCCAACAATTGGCCTGTGAAGCTAACCTTCCTGAAACGGCGGTCTGTGTCATTGACAACCTTGCGGAACGGGCAGTCTCCCGCGATCCTACCCTTGCACGGCTCTTCGCCACGACAGACCCCATCCTCGCGGGTGCCTCGCGTCCGCGTGCTGCACAAGCGTTACTCGCCTCTGCTGGCATTGACGTGACAGCAAAGACGGTCGACTGGAGAACCTTGCCTTACAGCGAGAAGGCCTTAAAAGATGAGTTTGGCGTGCCGTGGTATCCAACGATAGACCGCTCTCGCTGCACAGGGTGTGGTACCTGCGAAGACTACTGTCTTTTCTCTGTCTATACGCTTGAGCGGGAGCGTCCACTCAACGAGCGTGTGCGTGTTTCAGCACCGCTGAACTGCAAGACGGGCTGCCCTGCCTGCTCTCGGCTCTGTCCGACAGGCGCACTGATCTTTCCCTTCTGTGCAGAATCCGCGTTGAATGGCAGTGTCGAAAACCCATTGCCTCGTGCAGCGGAAGACGTGCTTGCAACCTTGGGTGCTGACCCGCTCAAGGTGCTTGCAGAACGAAGAGTCAAAAAACGCCTACTCGCCTCTGAAACGCTCCAGCAAGCGGAGCAAGATCGCATTCTCTATTCAGGAGTCTTGTGATCAACCCCAAGGAGTGACCATGGACATGGACTTTGATCTAAATCGATTCATTCAGCAAAAAGTGACACGTCGCGAAAAGAGCCTTTTGGCTGATGACTTCGCACGTTATGATGCTGAGCTTCGCCTTCGGCTGGAAAATAAGCGCGTGCTCGTCATCGGTGGCGCAGGGTCGATTGGCTCACACTACATCAAGGCGCTCTTGCGTTTCAACATTGCCTCGCTCTGTGTTGTTGACATCAATGAAAATGGACTAACCGAATTGGTGCGCGACCTGCGCAGTGCTGAGGGGTATCACATTCCAGCCGACTTTATCACCTACCCCATCAGCTTTGGAGATCGTGTCTTTGAAAAGCTCTTTCGTGCAAAAGGCCCCTTTGACATCGTCGCCAACTTTGCAGCCCACAAGCATGTGCGAAGCGAGAAGGATGTCTTTTCCATCGAGGCGATGATTGAGAATAATCTCCTGCGGGCACGCGGATTACTTGATCTGCTGATGAAAAAACCGCCTCAGCATTTCTTCTGTGTCTCGACCGACAAAGCCGCCAATCCGGTGAACATCATGGGTGCGAGTAAGAAGCTCATGGAAGAGCTCATTATGGCCTACGCCGGAACCTTGCCTGTAAAAACTGCTCGCTTCGCAAACGTTGCATTTTCAAATGGAAGCTTGCCTCTCGGCTTTTTAGAACGTCTTAACAAACGCCAGCCCTGGTCGTGTCCGCTGGGTATCCGACGTTTCTTTGTCTCACCGCTCGAATCGGGTGAGCTCTGCCTGATGGCGTCTATCATGGGGCAGAGCGGCGACATCGTCTATCCAAAGTTAGATGAAACCCGCGACATGATTCCCTTTGACCAGGTGGCCATTGATTTACTTCACGCCCTGGGCATGGAACCAGACCCTTGCTCCTCCGAAGAGGAAGCCCGTGAAAAATGCCTCGCATTGGAAGGCTCATCCGTCACACCTAAAAAATGGCCCGTCTACTTCTTTACTTCCGATACCAGCGGAGAGAAACCCTTTGAAGAGTTTTTTGTACCCGGCGAGACATTGGATACCACCACCTTTGTTAATCTGGGTGTGGTCAAGAATGCGCCACGCCGGAAAATAGCTGAGATTGACGCCCTCTTTAGCGCTCTACGTTCCGTCTTTGAAAAACCTCAGGTTAATAAGGCCGACATTGTCGAGATACTCAAGGATTACCTCCCCAATTTCTCCCATATCGAGACCGGCAAATCACTCGACCAGAAGATGTAATAGTGACGTACTTCCCCCCTCTTCCCTTATTGGAGGCAGGCACGATTCTTTGACGAGAACTCAATCTCGCCAAATAGGGTCTCGCCAACAGGTAACTTCATTATCGACATTACCCTCCTGATCATGATATAAATACAATAATTTAATTTTTTGACACTCGTCGTATGTCGAATGTGCGACAACCAAACTTAGACAACAGAAGGAATGATCAGATGAAGTGTACAATGCTCCTTAGTTCATGTGTACTCCTATTGACAGCTGGGGGGGTGCTGGCCCAGCAGAGCGCCAAGCCCCTGACTAACGCTCCTGCGCCCAAACTTAGCACGCTGACCACATCTTCGAGCACGGGAAAGGGTTTTCCTACCGACGAAGAGATCAAGGCGTTTGTATCGGAATACAAAGAAACGGAAAACAGCAAGGAGTCCTTGTCATTGAATGTCCGTTTTGGCGTCCAAAAGCTCGCGCCCGAGCAGAAGAAAAAATTCGAGCGCAGTAAAAAAGTGCCGTATCAGCTCACCGTTGACCTGATCAAGACCAAAGAGGTCAACGGGAAGAAGATATCCACGCGCGTAACAGATGGGAAATGCAATTTTGCCGTTTTGGATGAAGCAGGGAAGGTCAGCAAGCAATCCTCTGAAAACCTTATCAAGCTCTGCGCTTCCTGAGGAGGCGGAGGCGGCCACTTCGGTGAAGTGACCCAATCAGGAACTTACAAGATCATCGTCTGGATCCGTAAGCCTAAAGGCGTTATTCTTGGCAAGGTCATCGAAACAACGCTCAGCCTCTAGAACGACTCTTGTTCCTTTTAATAAGTCCTTTCAGAACGCATTACGTTTTGAAAGGACTTTTTGTTTTCGGTACAAGCCAGGCTACAGCATACAACCGAGGAAAAAAACTACACTTTAGGGTTGCTGACAAGGATGTTTCTTCGTATGCTATTCACCTTACGAAACTGTAAAAACGAAAAGAGGACTTATGGGCGGATTTTTTGGTGTTGTCTCTAAGCAGGATTGTGTTGCGGATCTCTTTTTTGGAACAGATTATCATTCGCATCTCGGGACCATGCGTGGGGGGTTGGCGGTTTTGTCACCCAAAGGATTTCAACGCGCCATCCATGACATTTCCAACTCCCAATTTCGGACCAAATTCGAGAACGATTTCAAACGTTTTGAGGGAAACTCGGGGTTGGGCGTGATCAGTGATAACGAGGATCAACCATTATTGATCGCCTCCCATTTAGGCGTCTATGCGATCGTCACCATAGGCGTCATCACCAATCTCAACGAACTCGTACAGGAGATGTTCTCCTCCCACTCCGCCCATTTTTCAGAGATGAGCCAAAGCGGGGTCAATCCAACTGAACTCGTCGCGATGTTGATCAATACGCAGGAGACCTTTGAACAGGGTGTCCAATACGCCCAACTAAAAATTGCGGGGTCTTGCTCCATGCTGATCCTCACCACGAAGGGAACCCTTTACGCGGTCCGGGATCGTTATGGCCGGACCCCCATCGTTATAGGGGAGAAAGAAGATGCCTTCGCCTTTGCGATGGAATCGAGTAGTTTTCCAAATTTAGGCTACAGGTATAGTCGCGACATCGGCCCCGGCGAGATGGTTCGGTGCGATGCTGAGGGGATGACGACAGTGATTCGCCCAGGCAAAGAGATGGCGATCTGTGCCTTCTTATGGGTCTACTTTGGTTATCCCGCCTCATCGTATGAAGGAAAGAATGTTGAGCTCTCCCGTTATAACTGCGGCGCCGCCCTAGCACGGGCCAATCCAGTCGATGCAGACTCTGTCGGAGGGGTTCCTGACTCCGGTGTGGGGCATGCGCTAGGATATGCAGCAGAGGCTGGCATCCACTACGCGAGGCCCTTTGTCAAATATACGCCGACCTGGCCCCGCAGCTTCATGCCGCCCGATCAGAAACAACGTGAACTCATTGCGCTCATGAAGCTTATTCCAATTCCTGACTTAATTAAAGGGAAGCGCCTGATCTTTTGCGATGATTCGATTGTGAGAGGCACGCAACTGCGTGACCAGGTGAAGCGTCTTTACGACGACGGCGCAAAAGAGATCCACATGCGCATAGCCTGCCCTCCCCTGCTCTATCAATGTAAGTTTCTAAACTTCTCGCGTTCACGTAGCGAGATGGACTTAGCAACCCGACGTACCATCCGCGAAATCGAAGGCGACCGTGCGGATGTCTCCGCCTATCGTGACCCTGCAGGAGCGCCCTACCAAGAGATGGTCGGACGCATCCAGAAGCGCTTAGGACTTTCCTCACTTGCCTATCAGAAGCTCGACGATCTGACCCAAGCCATTCAGATGCCCAAGAACCAGCTCTGCACCTATTGCTTCACCGGTGAAGACATCGCCAAGCCTAACGGATGCCAACAAGGATGCTCGTACTGTGCAGCCCCCTGCACCTCCACCGCCACACCCGTCCGAAGTTAACCTATTAGATGGACAAGAAGCAACTAGAGCGATGCTCTTCCGCCGTGACGCTCTCTGACATGGAGATGTTTGTCTTCCCTGAGCTGATGTACAGCCTCGTCCTGGCGAATATCATGTCGCCACGGCTCTGGCTCTGGAGGGAGGATCCGTGGTTTCATGGAATCCGGAAACTGAAGCCCTATCGCAGACTTCAACGCTTAAAGCAATACATCATGGATCACTATGTCTTCAATCTCGATCTCGAGACTTGGGGACTTACAAACCAAGCCCGCGAACTTGCCCGCTTTGAAAGTTTTCTCTCCCCGGAGGTCATCGCCCAATCCAATGCGCTCTTCGGTTATACAGGGGATGCCTATTACTTCGACATTGATATCCGAACACACTTCGGGCTCGACAAGTACACCTCGGATGTCATCCCGTATTGGAAAACTGAAACGCTGGAAGCCATGGATGCCTTCCAGCACCGAGAAGGCTTTACAACGGGAGCTGGCGAATGTGTCTCGCTGGCAGCACTCTATGCCTCGGCTCTCTTTGTGGTGGCCGGCATACCTCTCGAAAAGATATTCCTGATGGCCACTCCTCTTCACTCGCAAAACTTTATTGACGAGGGGGAAGGCATCTTGATCAACAACCGTCGTCTCGTGACGAAGGCTATGTGGTTCAATGGGACTCAGATATCCGGGCAAGCACGACGTGCCCTCGAGCACGAGCGCGTCACCATCGTCGCACATCATACGGGATTTATTCACACCCTCTATCCGCGCGCGACCATCCAACAACATGCGTTCGAACGGTTTGCCAAACAGTTGCGTACGTATCTCAAGACAAACCTCACCCCCGAGATTCTTGGCAACTTTTTGCGCCAAAACCCAAAAGTCAGAGATTGTTTTGTTTTACGCTGGCCCATCAATGGCATCAACCGCTACTTACTTCTTGAGCAAGCTTTCCGTTTCGAGCAGGACAGTACCTACAAGGTAACGGACGAGACGCGCGAGCGCCTGATGGAGACAATTCCCATCGAGACCTTCTCTGCTGGTCACCTCCCCTGCAAGGTCGTCCTCAACGACATCGAAGCGTTTTTCAGAACGCGCGATGTGAATCTTGAAAGCGCGGAAGATGTTGAGGCCCTGAAGCAGGCGATTGGTAATGCATGTATGAGCGCCTCGGAGATCGTCAGCCAATTAAGCCTCTTCTGCCACACAGACCCGAGACTTCCTGATCCCACATCAGTGACCTTTGACACGAACGAGCCTGCCATTCCCCTGACCACCACCATGACACGCGAAGAGGTCATTGGCTGTCTTGAAACGCTTCGTGCGAAAAATATGACTGTCGATATGGCTTTCTATGCGTGGCGCGACTTATCTCGCACAAGCATTGAACCCTTTATGTTGGCAGCCTTGGAACGCAATCCTGTTTCACAAAGTGGCTCCGCCGCATTAAGCCAGCATGAACTTATTGCGCGTGTGACGTCCTGGCCGAACGAATCACTCTATGATGGCGAGACACGCCTCGCACAGCCGGATGAGGTCTGGAACTTTAAGCGTGGGGATGGACTGGAGAAGGCCATCCTCATTGCAGCTCTTCTCCGTGCACGCGGGACTGGCCCATTACGAGTATACCGCAGAGCAAACCAAGCTGAAATTGAGAGCGCTGAAGGTGCTGTGCTCGGTTCATGGACTTCCACCAAACTGCAGCCTGGCTTTTCGATTCAAATCGAACCTCTTTAAAGCTTTAGCCTTTTTGCATGGAACTACCAAACGCAGGAAGTGCAACCCAGTCGATGGGCTGGTTATGGTGAATCAGCTGAAGATCACGAAGAACCTCTTTCCAGTCTTGATAACGGTTCTCAGGAGCTTTGGCTAGCATTCGCTCCAGCAAGGTCACCACAGACATCTTAATATGAGGCACAAAAATACGGGGATCCGGCGCTTGATTTTGGCCGACGTGTGCACGCATGATATTTTCGTCATCGAGGCCAATAAAGAGCATTCGGCCTGTGACTAAGTGATAGAGCGTTGCACCCAGGGAATAGATGTCCGAACGGCAATCTAGATGGGTTGTCCCATAGATCTGCTCTGGCGACATATATGCAGGGGTTCCCCAGATATCATCGCTGATTCGAGTGGTCTCCTTCATGCGTGAAAAGGTCTTACAAAGCCCCAGATCCGTCACCTTCACTGTGCCATCCGAATCCACCATGATATTGTCAGGCTTGATATCACAATGAACCACCTGATGAAAGTTCCATGCATAGTCCAACGCCACAGCCACACTCTCAGCTATAATGAGCGCATCTTCGACAGGAAGGGTCTTTTTACGCTGGACCAGGTCACCCATCGTGTAGCCTTCAACGAGCTCCATTACAAAATAACAAGAGCCGTTTGAAAAATTGGCATCATAGACCTGCACAATATTTGGATGCTTAAGCTGTGCAGCGGTACGGGCCTCCTGTCGGAACTGCTTCATATCCTCTTCAGTTCCTACAAAGGTTGCCGAGAGCACTTTAACAGCGACCATCCGGTCGAGGGAGATTTGGCGCGCCTTCCAGACTGCGGCCATGCCTCCTTTTCCGAGCAAGCTAATGATCTCAAAGTTCGGCAGATTAACACACGGTTGAACCATTTCACTCATCGTGTTTGAGCCCCCTCACCACGGCAGCCTGTACAGAGAACAGAGCCCTCGCTTTTGCAATCTAAACAAGCAGCCCCATCCTTCATTTTCCCCTGCCCCTTACATCGCGTACAATCCATGACACCCACTCCTAAACAACGGATGCACCGAACCGCTTGTCCACTCCCTGAACAGCTCTTACAGGGAACAGAGCCCAAGGCATCACATTTGGAGCAGCGGATCGTGCCAACGCCATTACAACGTGGACAGACACTTTTATCAATTTCAACATCATTTAAACGAATCTCTTTACGGGCATTCGTCTGACTTTTTGGCATGTCAATACGACCACTCTTACATCCTGGTCCAGGACATTTGATCCAGCGTTCACCTCTGCAGGTTGCACAGCTCATGGTTTCAAGCCCCTGACAAGCCGCACAGGGCACGGTGTAGCCGGTCATCACCAGCGCGCGTTGACGGGCGTTCAGAAGCTTCTCCAACTCAGGGGTGACGAAAAGGCGTCCTAACCGGGTTTCACCCGCCAGCATCCGGCGTTGTTCATAGTCGGTACGCCCGCGCAACAGCTCGGCCTTGGTGCGTTCAACATCGGCCGTGCCTATAAAAAAACAGGCTCCATTACACATGGGACAGACCGGTTCAGCAAGCCTGTTCCCGCTCTCAAGCTTGGTCTTGGTGACGCCGTCAACCTTAATCGTACTCTGCGACTTGGCAAGTTTTCCTCGTCCTTGACAGACGCGACACTTGATTTCAGCGGTCTTGAGCTGCCGCATCATCCGCTCTGTCCCTCTCAAGAGCATCCCATAGGACTCTTTAGAAAAACGTTCATTCTCGAGAAGACGTGACAAGGCCATAGCATTCTTGTAATAGCAGTAGGCAATCGCAGGATTGCCATTGGTCTCCGCGCGCGACGCGAGTCGAAAATCTTCCTTTATGCAGGCGACCGTTAACTTCGAAATCTCTCCTGCAACATCCATAGCTGGCAACTCGCCCGTCCCAGTGATTTCCTTTTTGGGCTTGGGCAATTCAGCACTGCAACGCGAACAGGCTGTCTCACCAGGCTTGGCTTCACGCCCGCACGAAGTACAGATCAAAAGTCCCTGCGCATACATGACCCCGACAAGACAGAGTCCAATTAAAGAGAGTATCCATGTTCTCATTCCTTGCGCCCTTTCTTGGTTTGCTGCTGACGAACAATCTCATACATGGCAATTCCACCTGCCACGCCTGCATTTAAAGAGGCAATCTTCCCTCTCATGGGCAAGCAGGCAATAAAATCACAGGACTCCCGCACCAGTCTCGAAAGACCGGCTCCCTCGCTCCCAACGACCAACCCGACTCGGCCCGTAAAATCAACTTGGGTATGGGGCTTTGCATCCTCACCGAAGTCGAGTCCAGTCAACCAAGCACCCGCCTCTTGGACCTCCTTCATCGCTCGCACAAGGTTGACCACCTTGACTACACAAATATGTTCGGAGGCTCCAGCGGAGGCTCGAACCACGCCAGGCGTCACGCCAGAAGCACGATCCTCTGGTAGAATGACCGCGCAGACGCCGGCCGCTTCGGCCGTCCGCAACATCGAACCCACATTCTGCGGATCTTCGATATGATCCAAAAAGAGGACAATGGCATTCGGATCCTCCTTCACCATGGAGAGGACGACGGTCATATCGCTGTAAGGGAAACCCCCTGTCCGCAAAGCAACACCTTGATGGTTCCCTCCGTCACAAAGCGTATCCAACACATCACGTTCGACCGTCTTGAAGGGGACGCCACGCGTGAGAAGTATCCCGCGGATCTCAGCGACCTCCGGAGCATCCCGCCCTTCTGCTGGAAGCACGGCTTCATAAAGATGGCGACGTTCAGCTTTGACCACCTCAAGTACAGGACGCCGTCCATAGATCCACTCGCCTCTTTCTGCTAAGGGGAGTGAACGTGGCGCACCGACTTGAAAATCTTTGTACTGTTTGTTACGAGGTTTCACTTTACAGACTCCAGTAAATCATGCTGATAGAGCTGGGTAACCGCACGGACATCCAACGTATGCCCGGCACAGTAGGAGACCACCCGTCCGACAAAACGTCCCGTATCAATCAGCGCAAGGGCCGCCAAGAGATCCAGGGTCGCACGGTGCCATACAGGCTCTAATGCTTTTCCACTGCCCTCTTGCACAAACCGGGGCTCACCATAGAACTTCTTTTTACCATGAATCAGAATATTGTCGGTCGTATAACCTAGGTTTCGTGTATCGGCAAAGATGAAGCCAAAGGCTTTGACCATCAGCATTTGGCGATGCGCCGCATTGGTACGTGCAAAGGCGCCAGTGCGGAAGGTTTCAGGCGTCACATCAAAGACGATACGTTGCTGCCCGATAATCGAATTGAAGTTGATCGCGCAGTCCATGCGCAACTTCTTCTCACCATTCTCGGGGGGAAGAAAAGTCAAAAAATCGCCACGGTCTCCACCGAAAGTAACAGGCTCTTTGACGGTCACATAATGCGCGGGCTCATCGAGCTCAACAATCTTCGCTTGATCAATTGCCTCAATCAAGTCGAGACTGCTCCGATCAAAGAGCGGTGGATCTCCCGCGTCCACACGCAAGGTTAGATCATCAATCCCCAGACCCAGACGCAAAGCAACAATATGTTCAACCATACGCAGATAGTTGCGTGGGTTACCACTCCGCAAGACGATATTACGGGCCGAGGTCCAAACATTACGAATGGAGACCAACGTGTCCAGCTGCTCTTTCAAATCCGTCCGCTCAATCCACCACCCAGCGGCTCCATGTTTAGCAGTGGCAAAGGTCACCGTCCGTTGCTTATGACCATAAAAGGTTCCAGGCCCTGTAACAGAGGCTTCACTGGCGAGGCCCGTACGGCGCTCAGAAAAGCCGGTTTTTCCTTCACAGAGCTTCACATCGTCAATGGGCTGATTATGAAATTTCTCATATCCCCCCCAGACCGCATGCTCAGCACCTAATAAAATCTTTCCAACTGGATATCTAAAATCCATACATTCCTCATCCCTTTACGTTATCCCCTTCCAGCCAGACGTTTTGCCAAGCGAGGCAAGTCAGGATCACGCGCACCAAATGTCACCAAAGCACCTTTTCCTGCATGAGCGGCTTCGCGCATGCGAGACTCCACGGCATCCCAAGAATTAAAGTGCAATACTTTAACATGTTTACCCTCCAAACGTGAAGCTAAATCCGTACTCGAAACGCTTCTATCTGCAGTGCCCCCCGCATCGTAAACCGGCAACAATAAAAGTTCATCGCAGGGACGGCAAACCCGTTCAAAAACAAGGGTCAAGTCATCAATCATTTTTCGCAGGGGCGCAAAACCGTGGGGCCGCCATACCGCGCAAATTCCTTGGGGAAAAGCCATTGTGAGGGTTGTCCAAGCCGCAGCCAGCTTTTCCGGATTGTGCGCATAGTCATCGATGACAACCGCTTTCCCGCACGTGCCCAGCTTCTGCAAACGGCGCTCGATACCGCCAAAGCGCGCCAACGACTCCGCCAATTGAGTTGCGTCCGCTCCAAGCGCACGCGCCATCCTGACTGCGTGCCAGGCGTTGTGGATGTTATGGAGACCTGGCATCGGAATGCAATACCGGACACCTTCGTAGGTAAAAAAGCCATTCCACCCCTCTTGCCGAACCTCCTGGAGGGAGGCTGTCTCATCCTGCTCATCAATAATAATACCTGGCACCTTACTTCGGAAGCAGGCAAAGAGGTCAAGCGTCTCAGTCAATCCAAAATGATCCGCGGAGGCATTTGTGATAATGGCGTGCTCAGGCGTAAAGTTCATCAAAGAGCGATCCGACTCATCAGCCTCGATCACCGCCCACTCGCCCTTGCCGTTACGGACGGAACCCATCCGCGTCCCTCCTTTATCCCATCCCGTCACAGCTGCCCCATTGACAACAAAGGGGTCCAGACCTGCACCTTCCAGAAGCCACCCCAACATCCCCGTCACCGTACTCTTACCGCACGTTCCTGTCACCGCAATCAGGCGACGACCTTTAAGGAGATTTGCAAGTTCCGCCGCACGATGGACCACAGGAATCCCCAACGCCTTTGCTCGAACAACCTCCGGGTTGTCGGATTCAATGGCCGTACTCACCACAAGCCGGTTCGTCACCTGGGTGACCCCACTGCCGTCCTGGGTATAGAGCGCAACTCCCTGGTTTTTAAGGCAGGCCAACGGTCCTGTTAAATCCCCCGCATCCAGAAGTCGGTCAGATCCTGTCACGGTATAACCACAATCCAGGAGTGCCTGTGCCAGTGCACTCATGCCGACCCCACCTATTCCAGAAACATGTACCGTCTCGTTCATACGCTCCTCACTTTATTGCTTCGTCTGTTTTCAGCCACGCTAAACCATCTTTCGGCTGGTTCCGCCACGACATCCAGCTTCGCAAGAGTAGTAATCCTGCCAACCAGACGACCACCTGCCAGACTTCCCATTTCCCCGTATCAACACCTAGACCTGGACAGGCTGCTGTCACTTCGGCTGTTTTGACCATGATCGAAGTCAAGAAACTCGCTGCGTGATTAAAGGTAATGGCAACCCATTCATTCACATAGCTCGTCACCAACCCTAATGTCCCGGCGATCACAATAAGTCCCGAACAAGGAGCGATGACCACATTTGCCAATAGCCCCCCTGGCGTAAAGCGTCCAAAATAATAGCCTGTCAGCGGTACGGAAGCAAGCCAAGCAGCAAGGGAAATCGCAAGCAAATCCGCAAGGAAACGCAAGCCGATCCTTATTCTGCGAACCCATGCGGCTTTTTGTGCGCAACCTGCGGCAAGCAATAGCTCCTCCTGCCCCCGAAGGCGCTCGCAGCCGAAGAGCGTTTGAAAGAACAAACAGAAGGGTCCCATAAAAGCGATCAGTCCCAACATAACCGTAAAGGAGAGGACACTTCCGACGTTGAACACATATTCGGGACACCACGCGTGAACAATGACGGCGGTGGCCACCAAGGCTGACATGAGCGTCGGTTTACGTCCGGCCAGCGGAGCAAGAAAGTAGAAAAAAGCCATGAGGCAGGCGCGGAGTGCACTGGGGCACGAACCCGTAATCAGTGTATAACCGACCAAGAGGGGTCCGATTAGAAAGATCCAATAGGTTCGTTTAATCCCTGTCATTCCGACAAGCAGCACCAAAAGTCCGGCGACAAAAGCAATGTGCGTACCGGAGACGGCAAAGACATGGATTGTCCCGGAATCTGAGAAGATCTTCCGCATGGCCTTCGGCATTTCGCTGTTGTACCCCAGAAGCATCGCTTGATTCAATCCGGGTATGGGCCCCCAACCCTCCAGACCAAGACCAAGGCGTTTTATCGCTTCACGTCGCATGGAAGCGAGTCGGAGAGGCCAGGATCCTTCCTGAAAATTTTCGAGGAGAAAGGAACGTTTTTCATTCTTTCCTGTGTTCAGTGTCAACACCGCAAGCTGACTCCTACGCGACGATGTGCGAGCGAGAGAGCCGCGAAAACGCCACGTCTCGCCTGGTTTTGGGGCGACTGCTTTATCTTCGTCGCTTGCATACCAATTGACCGTCAAGGGGAGATAACGCAAAGGGTGGTCTCCTTTCAACGTGTGAACGAGAGGTTCACTCGCCTGAAACGAATAACGCACGCTATGGCCTCGGAAAGGAGTCTCTTTTACATCTGGCCCAACCCGGCAGGAGACCGAACAGGTCACCTTTCTTTCCTCCGCCATCAGCAACGTCGCCTCCTGTTCGCGCCCCGCTTGATCCCATACCGCGCGTCCAGTTCCCAAAATAAAAAAGGCAAGAGAGATCAACGCCAAATCACGAACCTTAATCCCCTCATTTTTCCAGCTCCTTCTACGGAGCAGCGCCACGACTCCACACAGGCAGAACCCGATGAGTAACCCGATAACGTCAAGCGAAGCCGTCGTCAGATAACCGCAACAAATCCCTAAAAGAAAGAATGCCCCTCCAATCAAGAGAGGCTGACGCTGATGAAAAGCTAACAAACTCTGTCCACACGTTGCAAACATGGAAGTAGTGTACGTTTTTTATTTCATGAGTGCAAGCTTAGGAAACACGCGAAAATAGGCGTTGTTTTATTGATTAATGGACAGAAAGACAGTACACTAATTCCCATTAAAACAGTAAAGGGCTCTTATGACACAGGATTTGCAACAGCTTTTGGAAAAGATCAACACCGATGGAGTCGAGAAGGCCAAGACCGAAGCAGCCAAGATCATCAGCCAAGCGGAAGTCCAGGCAAAGGAAACGGTTGAGGCAGCCCAGCATGAAGCCGCTCTGCTCATTGCCCAAGCCAAGCAAGAGGCCACATCCTATGAGCGTCGAGCCGAGGAGAGTATCCGCCAAGCCGCACGTGACACCCTGCTCAACCTTGAGAAATCGATTACAACCCTGCTGACCAACGTGCTTCTCAAGGAGGTCAAGTCCACACTCCAGACAGAGGGCGTGATCACCCAACTCGTTTGCGATGCCGTGCATGCCTATCTCCACAACAAAGGAGGTATGGAGGTCATCGTCGCTCAAACATGGGCCCAGACCCTACAGGCAAAACTCATCGCGGAGGCTGCTCAAGGCGTGAAAATCATCACGGATGCCCAAACTGGTGCTGGTTTTAAGATTCGTCTGGGCAATGGACGGATCGAGCATGATTTTTCAGCGGCAGCCATCGCAGAGGCGCTCGCGAAGCAGCTTCGTCCACAACTCGCCGCACTGTTGAAAGGGTAGCCTGAAGAGCGAAAGACTCGCGTTCTCTTTTTAGTTTAATTCATGAGTACCTACTACCTCATCTCCTCACTTCCAGTATTGAACCTCGAACAGCGTCCCTCGCTTACAAGAGAGGACTATCTTTTGCAATGCCGCTCGCAACTAAGTGCCACGGATGCGGATGCCATAGAAGCATTGCTGTTCGACCTCTCCTCTTCACATCTTTTTGTCGTCGCCTGGCGTGACAAGGAGACGATTCTCAAGAATGCCATTGCGTATGCACGTGCGACGAAAGCACATGCGGATGTGGAACCCTGGATACGGCCCACCGAAGGATGCGACACCTCGTATGAAGTCCTTGTGGATGAGGTTTTTCAACTGACAGATCCCTTGCAACGCGAGCGTGGACTCGACAAGCTCCGCTGGAAGATTGCCGAATCATTGCAAGGGTACGATCCCATGGATGTGACCGTTGCGCTCGCGTATGCGATCAAACTCAAACTCGCATGGCGCTGGGCGAATCTGAACGTGGAGACGGGCCTGACGACCTTTGAACAACTGACCACCATTGACTTTTAAACCATTGGATCGGACCGATCAGGCGGATCAGCCCGATCACAAGGAGCATAGCATGACAACAGGAAAAATAGTCGGCGTAAACGGGAATATGATCACTGTCGCTTTTGAAGGTGCAGTGGCTCAAAACGAAGTGGGCTACGCCTGTCTTCCCGCGGAGGACGGAAAGGTACAACGCCTGATGAGCGAGATTGTCCGTATCCGCGGCAGGGTTGCTGACTTGCAAGTCTTTGAGGATACCCGTGATTTACGCGTTCATGACACGGTCGAATTCACTGGCAACATGCTAACTGCTGAATTAGGCCCTGGCTTGCTGAAACAGATTTATGACGGACTCCAAAACCCCCTGCCCCAACTTGCCGCTCAGTGCGGTTTCTTTCTTCAACGCGGAACCTATCTCGATGCCCTAGACCGTAAAGCGAGCTGGAGCTTTACGCCGACAGCCCAACCTAGCGACCGCGTCACCGCTGGCGAGAAGCTCGGCACAGTCCCTGAAGGAATCTTTCAACATTGGATCATGGTTCCCTTTAACTTCCGTGGCATCTACACGGTCAGAAGTATTGCACCCGCGGGTAACTATACCGTGGAACAGGATATCGCAATCCTGACGGATGAAGAGGGCGCGGATCATACAGTGCAGATGATGCAACGTTGGCCTGTGAAATTGCCAATCACCTGTTTTGCCGAACGTCTCAAACCAGTGGACACGATGACCACGCGTATTCGGCCTGTGGATACCTTCTTCCCGGTTGCCTTGGGCGGAACCTACTGTATCCCAGGGCCTTTCGGCGCAGGCAAGACCGTCTTACAACAGATCACTTCGCGTTACGCCGATGTGGACATCGTGGTACTCGCAGCCTGTGGCGAACGCGCTGGCGAAGTCGTGGAGACCCTGCGTGAATTTCCCGAACTTTCAGATCCCCGAACGGGCAAGACCTTGATGGATCGCACGGTCATCATTTGTAATACATCCTCCATGCCCGTAGCCGCGCGTGAGGCCTCAGTCTATACTGCTGTAACACTGGCCAGTTACTACCGCCAAATGGGATTGAACGTGTTGTTGCTCGCCGACTCCACCTCACGTTGGGCGCAGGCTCTACGCGAACTTTCAGGACGACTCGAAGAGATTCCTGGTGAAGAGGCCTTTCCAGCCTATCTCGAATCCCTCATTGCGAACTTTTACGAACGCGCAGGACTCGTTCGTTTAAAAGACGGCTCCATGGGTTCCGTGACCATCGGCGGTACTGTCTCTCCCGCAGGCGGAAACTTTGATGAACCTGTGACCCAGGCGACGCTAAAGGTGGTTGGCGCCTTTCATGGTCTCTCCCGTGCTCGTTCAGATGCCCGCCGTTTCCCAGCGATTGACCCTCTGGAAAGCTGGAGTAAATACAAGAGCATCATTGAGAGTGACCGCGTGGAGCGTCTGCGGAAAATATTGCAGACTGGAAACACTGTCGCCCAGATGATGAAGGTCGTGGGCGAAGAAGGCACCAGCAACAAGGACTTTCTAAGCTATTTAAAGGCTGAACTGCTCGATGCGGTCTATCTGCAGCAAAACGCCTACAATGAAGTTGACGCCGCGACACCCGCAGATCGCCAACGCGAGATGTTCTGCATCGTTGAAAACGCCATGCTGGCGGATTACCCATTCGAAAATAAAGCCTCAGCCCGTAAGTTCTTTCAGCAGGTCTCCCAAGCCTTCATTGACTGGAACCAGACGCCCTCAGACTCACCGGACTTCCCCTCTCGCCGCGATGGCATCCTCAAGACAATTGCTGACCACGCCGTCCAAAACTAATCCACTATGAGCGACACCACCAAACTCTATGAGGTCAAAAGCGTGATCCGGATCATCCGGAATCTGCGTGTCATCCTCGACTCTGACTTGGCCAAGCTTTATGGCGTCACGACCAAAGCTCTTAATCAGGCAATCAAACGTAACGCAGATAAGTTCCCTGCGGATTTTATGTTTCAAATGGATAGGAAAGAAGCAAGAGCACTCGAAGAAAAAATGAGCGCATCAATTTCGTATCCTTGTGAAAATCAAGATGTTGCAGATTCAAGGTCACAATTTGTGACCTTAAATTCACAACGCACTGAAAATCAAGAAGTTGCAACTTTTGACCCTAAAAACAAAGGGAAAAAAGCACAAGGCAAGCATGTCAAGCATCTCCCCTACGCGTTCACTGAGCATGGCGCAGCCATGGCAGCCATGGTGCTAAACAGTCCGAAAGCAACCTCCATGAGCGTCTTCATTGTACGAACCTTTGTGAAAATGCGTGAGCAGCTCATGGCAAATGTCGCCAATGCGAAGCGGTTTGCGGAGATTGAGAAGACGCTGCTGACGCACGACTCTGCCATTGTTGATCTCTACGAACAGCTCCAACCGCTCCTGCTGCCACATCCCGCACCTGCACCCAAACGAATCGGCTTCGGTGTCAAGGAGAAGCGCACACGTTATTGTGCCAGACCAAGTGCCCAAAAGAAAAAGAGTCTTAAATGAGCGAAGCCAACATTTTTCCAATATTCCACTCTTATCCAGGAGAACCTCATGCATAAAATCTATCACTCGATTGACAAGCTTTCCGGAAGCGTCATTACGCTCAGGGCAGATGATGTCCGTTATCGTGAACTTGCGCAAGTAACCTCGCGTACCGGCACATCGCTCGCACAGGTCATCAAACTGGATGGCAACAACGTGACGCTCCAAGTCTTTGCCGGTGCACGCGGTATTGCCACGGATGCCAAGGTGCGTTTTTTGGGCCACCCCATGCGCGTGCCCTTCTCTGACGCCCTGCTGGGACGCGCCTTCACCGGAAGCGCTCAACCGCGTGACAAGGGTCCACAACTGACCGACAACCTCATTGACATTGGCACACCCTCGGTCAACCCTGCCAAGCGCATCATGCCCCGCAACATGGTCCGCACCAATATCCCGATGATTGACGTCTTTAACTCGCTCGTCGAATCCCAGAAACTCCCGATCTTTGCCCGTGCCGGTGAACCCTATAATGTTCTGCTCGCACGTATCGCCCTGCAGGCGGAGGTCGATATCATCGTCCTCGGCGGCATGGGACTGAAATACGATGACTATCTCTATTTCCGTGACACACTCGATGAATCGGGCGCGCTCTCCCGGACGGTCATGTTTGTCCACACAGCCTCTGATCCCATTGTCGAGTGTATGCTGGTGCCGGACATCGCCTTAGCGACTGCTGAGCAATTTGCCTTGCAGGGCAAGAAGGTCCTTGTGCTCCTGACCGACATGACCAGCTTTGCTGACGCCATGAAAGAGATCGCGATCACCATGGAACAGATCCCCTCGAACCGAGGCTATCCAGGCGACCTCTACTCCCAGTTGGCCTCACGCTATGAGAAGGCCGTTGACTTCGAAGGTGCCGGTTCGATTACCATCCTCGCGGTGACCACTATGCCCGGCGATGATGTGACCCATCCAGTACCAGACAATACGGGCTATATCACCGAAGGTCAATTCTACCTCCGCAACGGCCGTATCGAACCCTTCGGCTCGCTGAGCCGTCTGAAACAGCAAGTTAACAAGGACACGCGTGATGACCACCGCACCATCATGGACGCCATGATCAAACTCTATGCCTCCTTCAAGGAGACACAAGAGAAGCAATCCATGGGCTTCCGCATGAGCGAATGGGATGGCAAACTCCTCAAGTACGGTGTACGCTTCGAAAAGGAGATGATGGAACTTTCGGTCAACATCCCGCTGGAAAAGGCCTTGGATCTGGGCTGGCAAATTTTGGCGGATTGCTTCAGTTCCGATGAAGCAGGCATCCCGACCAAGCTCATCAGCAAATACTGGCCCAAGTAATTTAATCCCGCAGAGGCGTGGAGTTTTTTCGACAGGATGAACAGGATTATCTGGATTGATGTCTTGAATTTGAATCCTCAAAATCCTGTAAATCCTGTCAAAAAATGAGCCTTAGGCAATCTTCCAAAAAATGAAAACACAAACGCTTCGTAAATCAGTATTCGGTTTACTCGTGATTGGCTTCATCTGCACGGCCTATGCTCAAACATCGGATCAACGTGCTGAAGGGCAACAGCTAAAAAAAGAGGAGACTAAAAATCTAATCTCCGGTGAATGTTATGTAGACCTCTACTCAGCCTACGTCTGGCGCGGACTCGTCCTCACGGAGAATCCCGTCTGGCAACCCAACGCAATTCTAGGCCTGAATCTTAATGAGTACGGACAACTCTACACGGAATTTTTTGCAAACTTCAACACCTCAACGCGTCCGGGGCACAATCACTGCGGTGGACTCGATGAAATCCAATATATCATTGGCTACGAATTCGACATCAGTTTTCTGAAGCTCGGCATTGCCCACACGTGGTGGACCTATCCCAGTGTGACCGACAGTGCCTACGAAGCCAGTACACGCGAGATCAATCTCAATGCGGAGTTTGCGAATGACTATGTCGTTCCCTTTGTCGAAGTCGATATTGACTACGCACGCGCCGACGGCATCTATGGCCTTATCGGACTCCGCAAGGAGGTCCAAGTTATGGATCAACTGATGGCAGGCGTCGAGGTGACCGTCGGCGGCGGCACAAACCCCTACACCGACTATTACTTTAGCAACAACAGCAAGAGCGGCTTTGTGGACGGCAACATTGCAATCTACAGCCAGTTCGATATCACCGACCATATTTACCTGGGCGCCAAGATCGCCTACACCGCAGTCCTCGACAGTGACATTCAGGGCGTCTATCCTGAATACGACAACAACCCCAAGGATCACATGATCTGGGGTGGCATCACCTTTGGAGTGACCTTTTAATGGATAC
>CAYWNP010000037.1:0-21818 GCA_964459675.1 uncultured Akkermansia sp.
GCCAACCAGTCAGCCCAAACAACGCCGTGACCGCCGTGTGTAGCTGACGACGTTGAGCAACAGATAATGAAAATTCAAATTAAACTTAAGATCTGGTGTTTGTTAGCACTGGCTGTTATAGCGATCTCGGCAATCGGTTGCATAGGCTTGAAATCTTCCCATACTCTCGTGGGCCGCTGGAAATCAGAGGCTCGTGACGGTCAGTCGATTGCAACCGGCTATGATTACCTCGTTTTTAATCATGATGGAACATGCCAAGTGACTGTCCTGTTAAAGGGAGGCGACAAAACCGAGCATCATGGGAACTACTTAGTAACGAACGGCATTCTGACGGTCACATCCGATGAGGGCAACTTCTTCCATCCACCGTGTTGGGAAGCGCGAGTATCAGTGCAGAGGAAACGCTTAGACCTGGCGTTCCTTCCCCCTCGAACAGGAACAGCTACATATAGACGAATTTCTCCAGAACCTAAAGTAACAGGTGCTCAGGAATCCGCATCGGGTGCAGCTTCTCCGCGCCACTGAGTTGGGCAGTACCGCAGCCTCGCGCAAACCCATTACAATTCAGCACGTCAGTAATACGCAATCAGTAATACGCGGTGAATTTCAACTTGAATTACGCATCGGAAAGCCTCAAAATGTAGACATTGCTGGCAAGGTTGCCAGTAAATGCCACAGGTGGCACATTAAATGTTGGGCAATGAGAATATGAGAGATTTCAAATCCAATGAGGAGTTCTTTGTAGCGCTACGCGATCTGATGGGCAGGATCGAGAAACAAGGCAACGTTGCAGCCGCTAAGGATTTAAGATCTGGATTCTCTTGCCTCAATGGCCTGACTGATGGATGGGCACTACTCATGGAATCCATGGAACGAACCATAGCGGCAAATCAAGGTACAATAGCGGCAACGGAAATGTTGGAACTTCGTGACATGCTCAAGGTTGTCTCGAAAGTGGTTTACAGAAGATGAAAATGATAAAAAAGTCACTTTGTTTGCAGTAGCGAGTATCCTTTTCGGATGTGGCCAACAAGAACAACCAAGAGTCATAGTGGATGTGATGGACAGGCGTCCAGTCATCATCACGAAGGACGGCCAACTTCTATTTGAATCCAAACCTATGACGCGCGACGAACTCGTCAAGATGGTCAAAGAACGGGTCGAAAAGGACAGACTCAGCCAAGTCCCATCTCAACACTCAACGATTCTTCTCGAACCTGACCCCGAAACGCCATACAAGAAGTTTCGAGAGATTGAAGACTTGATCATGGAGAATGACGGACGACCAGGAATAAAGAAAGCCCACCCAGCTTCAGGAGGCGATTCTTCAACCCTCGCAAACGCTGGTCTCGACCAGCCTTAGAAGTAACGTTGGCCATGCATAAAATGAAATCAGGATGCCTAAAAATAATAATAAGAGCCAGCATGGGCTTCGCGCTTGTAGTCGCTCTCGGCGTTTATTCGTTTCATAAAGATTTCACTCTAAGACGCTCAAAAGATGCACAGGACCTAGCGAAAGCAGAGTTTGGATACGGGTATTCTATTTCCAACGAGTATTTTATCGTTTTCGGTTTTTTGCAAGGGTGCGATGTTTACTACCGTTTTGACACCACAGAAAAAGCTGCGCTGGAGTATGTTGAGAATAAACGCTTAACCCCAGTTTTGGATAAAAAAGGTATTAAGGAGTTCGCGAAAAGCTCCCCCTATTGGTGGCAGCCTGAACAAGGATTTAATGTTAAGTATTTTGGCAATGGCTCTTACGTTTGGATGAGCTGGGACAAAAACAGCGGACGATGTCACATTCACCGAAGAGGCGGGTAAAATAGGCCAACAAACCAAGTGAGTTTACGGCTAACGCCGCCGCTCAAGGGCGACGTTTGCGAGGCAATTACTCATTGTTGCGCGGGCATTTTGGGAGTTCGCCGCCGCTCATCTGATAGCGTTGGCGGGAGACACGGATGCTCTTGGAATAGTTACTCCAGCTTGAACTCGATGGTGAGTTCATCGTGCTCATTGAGGAAGGCGACGGTGAGCCCGCGGATCGGGTCGCACTTAGCTGCTGCCCTGAGGACGGTGGAATCAAAGAGCTGGCTGCCTGAGGATTGGATGATCCGATAGCTGACGATTTTGCCATTGCCATCCAGACGAATGAGGAGCTTGGCTGGACGTGAACCTGCTTCGCTCGCACCGGGTTGCTCCCAGGCCTCGTAAAGCGCGGTCCGGACCAGTCCGACACAGCGCGAAAGCTCGTTTGCCGGGAGTTGGTTTCGCGAACCGATCTTGGCCCCGGCGGCGAGCGCATCGGCGATCTCCTTGGAGCTGAGTTTCTTGTCGGTGACGCGTTTGAGCTGGGTGAAATCAACTTTTGGCTTTGTTTTATCGGGGGGCAGGGTCACACGATCCCCCTTTTTAAACTCGTTTTTTTTCTCTGGTTCTTTCTTCTTTTCCGGCTCTTTCTTTTCCGGTTCTTTTTTCTTTTCCGGTTCTTTCTTTTTCTTTTCCAGAACCACGGCATCCTTGATTGGATCCGGGAGTTTATGGGGTTTGATCGGTTCGACAGGATCTTCTGGATCTTCTACTTTTTTAGGGGGCTGTTTATCAGGCTGTTTGATGGGCTCGAGTAAATTTTCATTGAGTACGACCGTGAACTCAACAGGTATTTCGAGAGGTTGCTTTCGGAACGCAGGCAGAAGAGGGGTTATGATGGCGCACAACAACACCAAGCCGTGCAGAGCGCACGACCAACGGAGCGAAAAGGGTGTGATGGGGCCAGGCATGAATGACGTTTTAAAGGGGTGGGGGTTTATTCAGCAAGGGTGACAAGGGCCAACTTAGTGATCTTCACCTTGTAGAGGAGTTTGACCACGGACATGACTTTACCGTAGTCGAGGCGTTCATCGGCGCGCACAAGCACAGCTGTCTCTGCATCGTCTGCCGCAAGATTGCCTAAGGTCTTCTCGAGATCGTCGTGGGAGATGGTCCGATTATTCAGAAAGACCTTTCCTTGTGCATCCAAGGTCACGATATTGACCTTCTTGCTGGGCAATGAATCCGTCTTCCCGTGGGGCAGGCGGACCGAGATGCCCTGTTCCAAGGCAGGCGTGGTGATGATGAAGGTGATCAGCAAAATAAAGGTCAAATCAATCAACGACGTCATGTCGATGTTGTTGATGATCATATTCGTCTTCTTATGCCTCAGTCGGCGAAGGGCCATTAGTTGTCTCCTCCCTTAAATTCGCAACCGATGCGTCCGACGATCTCGTCAGCAAAACCCTCCATGTCGTTGTTGATATGGCGAACTTTGCCCGCGAGGTTGTTATAAAAAATAGCGCAGGGAATGGCGACCAGGAGGCCGACCACCGTCGTCAGCAAGGCGGAGGAGATCGCGGGAGCGATAGCCGAAAGAAGCACGGTGTTCTTTGCGCCCATTTCTGCAAATGCATCCAGAACGCCCCAGACGGTTCCAAGGAGACCCAACATCGGTGAGGCGGTTACAATGGTGGCCAGCATGCCCATGCCGTGCTCGACGCGAATCTCCTCTTCCATCACGACGTGTTCGCAAGTGCTTCGGACTAACTCAAGCTCGGCTGGAGCCAAGGCAGCACGTTCAGCTCCTCCCTGGTTACGCGTAATGACGGTGCGACGCGTATCAGGATCTAAAAACTTCAGTGTACGCTCGCAGGTGCGATCATAAATGAGAGACAACGAGGTCAACGTCAATTTCTTTCTCGAAAGGTAAAGTGCCAAGACATCTCCACCTGCGATAAACTCGCGAAAAAAGCGCTTGTTATTATTCACAATGCTCGAGAGTTCCTTGTTTTTACCGATGATAATGGCGGCGGCGACAATCGAACTCGCAAGCTGAATGAGCACAATGGCCTTACCCATCAAATTTGATGACGTGAAGCCATCAATGAGCGTTGCTACTGGTAAGTTCATGGGGCAAAACGTCACAAATTCCATCATAAAAATCTCCTCCTACACCTGAAAAGTATAAAGAATGCGCCAGAGGGCTTAGGATGTCAATACAGAATCACGTACTCCTGATATTTTTTTCACGCCATTTTTAATGAAAGGTTCTTGACTCTATATGCAAATAATCGGAAAATATATCTGTTTTAGAAGCTTTAAGGAATTTTTACAGATGCGTATCATTGGTGTCATTCCATCACGGTGGGGATCTACCCGTTTTCCAGGGAAGAGCCTCTATCCGATTTGTGGCAAACCCCTGGTTCAGTGGGTCGTTGAGTCGGTCAAACGGGCTCGTTTACTGGACGAGGTCATTGTGGCGACCGATGATGAACGGATAGCTTCCGCAGTTCAAGGTTTTGCAAAGGTGGTGATGACGCGTCCAGACCACCCCTCTGGGACGGATCGTGTGGCGGAGGCAGCCAATCCTCAGGACGAGGATATTGTGATCAATATCCAAGGGGATGAGCCGCTCATCAATCCTGATTTGATCGATGCTCTTGCAGGACGCATGAAGGCTGATCCAGGATGGGCGATGGCGACTGCAGCCTGTCCGATTCGGAACACACGTGATCTGGAGGCGCGGACGGTCGTCAAGGTGGTGCTGGACAAGGATGGCGGGGCGCTCTATTTTTCGAGGTTGCCGATTCCCTGTCGCCGTGATGGTGATCCGGATTTGGCTTCAGGTCTCTATTTGCGTCACTTGGGGATTTATGCGTATCGGGGAGCCTTCTTGAAGCGCTTGGTGAAAGAGAAGCCATGTGCCCTTGAGACCACGGAGTGTCTCGAGCAGTTGCGCGCGTTGTATCTCGGTGGAAAAATTGCCGTGATCCAGACCGAGGAGCTGGGCATTGGTGTGGATACCCCGGAAGATGTGGCCGTTGTCGAAGCGATTATCAGAAAGCAGACAGTATGAAAAAAATTAAAGTAGACAAAGCGATTTTTGGTGGCAAACAACTGGCGTTCATCGCAGGTCCCTGCGTGATTGAATCGGTTGAGGGGACGATGGATCTGGCTGAGAAGCTGGTGAAGCTGGCAAAAGAATTGAAGGTACCCTTTGTGTTCAAAGCCTCTTTCGACAAGGCCAATCGGACCTCGATTGATTCTTATCGCGGACCTGGCATCCTTGACGGTCTCGAAATCCTCAAAGAGGTTCGTGATCGTTTCAACGTGCCGGTGTTGACCGATATCCACGAGGCATGGCAGGCGGAGTTTGTCGCTGATGTGGTCGACATTCTCCAGATTCCCGCCTTCCTCTGTCGTCAGACCGACTTGCTCGTGGCTGCTGCCGAGACCGGACGGGTCATCAATGTCAAGAAGGCACAGTTCTTGGCTCCTGAAGACATGCGTAATGTGATTGCCAAGATTGAGGCCTCGGGTAACACCAACATCATTCTGACCGAACGTGGTTCCAGTTTCGGGTATAACAATTTGGTTGCGGATATGCGGAGCCTGCTGGTTATGCGGGAGTTCGGCTATCCAGTGGTCTTTGATGCGACGCACAGCGTGCAGCGTCCCGGAGGTGCTGGCAAGACCAGTGGTGGCGATGGACGTTGGGCACCTGCGCTGGCGCGCGCAGCAGTGGCCACAGGCGTGGATGGTATTTTCATGGAGACGCATGTCAATCCAGCCGAGGCCCTTTCGGATAAGGCCAATGCGATTGCCTTCAAAGATTTGAAACGTGTGTGGCAAAATCTGATTGCGATTCATGCGATTGTTTCAAAAGGAAAGGCTTGATCGTCAAGCCGTAGGAACGGATGCGATTGAATAAAACCATCATCTTGCTGTTTGCCTGTCTGACCCTGGGTCAGGCAGTTGCTGCGGATTCAGCTGAGAGTGCAGAAGCGCGGGCGACACGCTGGCTGACGAATCGGCTAACTGTTGCGGCGTGGCAGGGGTTGGTGGACAAGTGGGATGCCTCCAAGGCTGAGATGACAGCTCCAATTGAGAATCTCTCCTTGCCGGTGGATCTCTACCCGGATGGTCGGAAGCGTATCGTCCTCGTGGCGAGAAGGGCCCAAATCTTAACGAAATCGTTGATCTTTGCAGAGAGTGTTCGGCTCGAGATGTTGTCGCCTGATGGAAAGTCAGAGGGCGTTGTCCTCGCAGAAGATTGCCTGCTGGATCAATCCACCAAGCGGGGTTATTGCCGTGGCTTGGTGGATGTGACAAAGGGGACTGACCATATCAAAGGGCGAGGTATGATGTTCGCTGCTGATGATAAATTTATTAAGATACTCTCCGAATCTGAAATTCGGACAAAGCGTATACCATCGCGTGTAGGGAGATTGCCATGATGTTGAGTAAGGGACTACTATCTGTTTTAACTGTTATTGCGCTTGCTGGAATGGCAGGGGCGCAAGGGTCAACCGCTGCGGCCGACCTCTTGAATGAATTGAGAACAACGGCTCCGACTTCTGTTAAGCCGATGCCTCCTAACGCTGTTGTGGCAAAGCCCTCTCCTGCAGTTTGCGTTCAACCCGTGACGGTTGCTGCAACTCCAGCGGTTGTGGCGACTCCATCTGTTGTGACGCCGCCTCCTGTCGTCGTTGCACCGCCTGTTGCCGTTGTGACTCCTCCTGAGGTTGTCGTGGCGCCTCCGGTTGTTGTAGTATCGACAAACGTCCCTGTTCTCGCGGGCGCTCCTGAAAAACCAACAGTGGTGCTGGCACAGCCCAAAAAGAAAAAGACCGCCAACTCATTTTTAAACAAGTCGGGGAGTTCGACCAATGCTCCTTTGCGCGAGACGATCATTACGTCTGATAAGATTGATTTCGACTACAATGAAGGCGTCATCCTCTTTGACGAACATGTGGTTGTGGATGACCCTCAGTTCGTGATGCGTTCCGATCGTCTCTTGGTTTTCATGGAGAGCACGAATGATGTCAGTCAGGTGATGGCAGTCGGGAATGTGGTCTTCTCGAATGAGATGCGGTCAGCAACCTGTGATAAGGCTGTTTACACACGTAAAGATGGTCAGGTGGTTTTATCTGGCGATGTGCGACTGAAGACCGAAGGTGAGACCACGGGCGAGGTGCGTGGCAAAAAGGTTGTGATCTGGGTGGATGATGAACGTGTCGAGGTGTTAGATGGCGCTCGCATCACTTTGCCGCCTGGTACCTTTAAGAAAGTCGGCGAACAGGATAAAAAAGTGCCGCCGGCTCCGGAAAAAAAATGAACGAGAAACAAACACTAATTGCTGAGGCGAGTCCCATCCCTGATCTTCAGGCGGAGGGGCTTGTTAAGCATTATGGGACTCGGACCGTTGTGAATGGGATATCCATCTCTGCGCGTTGCGGAGAGATTGTAGGGTTGCTCGGACCCAACGGGGCGGGAAAGACCACGACCTTTTATATGCTCGTCGGCCTGGTTAAACCGAACGAAGGGGTTGTCACCTTTCGAGGGGTCAACATTACACGGACCCCTGTTTATCGCCGGGCACGCATGGGGATTGGTTACTTGGCGCAAGAGGCCTCGATCTTTCGCAAGTTGACGGTGGAAGAGAATGTGCTGGCGATTCTGGAGACGTTGCCTCTGAACAAGATTCAACGTAAGGAACGTGCTGAAGAGTTGCTGGGAAGCCTCGGGTTGCTGAAGGTCAGTAAACAACGGGCCTATACCCTCAGCGGTGGCGAACGCCGAAAGCTTGAGATTGCACGCGCCCTCGTGCGTCGTCCTGCACTCTTGATGCTGGATGAACCCTTCAGCGGCGTGGACCCCTTGGCGGTCCACGACATTCAGGAAATCGTACGAGGTTTGCGCGACAAAGGTCTGGGGATCATTGTGACCGACCACAGTGTTCGTGAGACGCTTTCGATCGTTGATCGTGCGTATTTGGTGTATGATGGTAAAATTTTGCGTGAGGGAACAAGTGATTTTCTTGTGCAAGATGAAACGGCGCGCCAGTTTTATCTCGGTGCAAATTTTAGAATGTAATAGCAACAACGAAAGGTAGGTAGTTATGTCGATTGAAATACATGTGCGTCATGAAACAGAAGTAGCCAAAAAGAAATTTGCAGAGGCGTATGCCGAGGTATGTGCTGAGCAGATTATTGAGAAATTCAATAAAGTAGACAATGTGCATGTCGTCGTTGATCACCAACGCTTTCTGTATGAAGCGGAGTTTGTTGTGCATGTCAAGGGACACACGATTGAAGCGAAGGAACATGCTGAAAATCTGCGTTCCGCGATTGATACAGCTGCAGCACGCGTCACCAAACAGTTGCGTAAACTGGCGAATAAGGTTGAGGCCGTGCATCTGCATCAGGCAAAGCATGTCTAATGAGTGTTAAGACGATAGATACGCATCAAATCATCAACCAGCATGCCCGCGTGACAGTCAGCCAGTTCTTCAAGGAAGGGCGCGAACGACTGAAACTCGAAATGCTGGCGGGTAAGCGTGGGATCAATCGGGTGTTGACAGAACCGTTGCTCCATCGTCCTGGTTTGGCGTTAACAGGCTTTTATGAGCACTTTGCCTGGGAGCGGGTACAGACCATTGGCATGGCAGAGTATGGGTATCTATCGTCGTTGCCGGAGGCGTTACGGAAACAGCGTGTCCATGAACTCTTTGCAATGAATATCCCCTGCATGGTGTTTACACGCGGGCTCGAGGTTTTCCCAGAGATTCTCGTGGTGGCGGAGCACTTGGGCATCCCTGTGATGAAGTCTGAAATGTTGACACGCGAGTTTTTGCGCGCGGGGACCTTCCTGTTGGAAGAACTGGATGCACCGCGATGCAAGGTGTATGGTACCATGGTTGAGGTCTCGGGTGTGGGTGTCTTTATCGAGGGAGCTCCTGGACTCGGTAAAAGCGAGACCGCACTGGGCCTGATCAAGCGTGGACATGCCTTGGTGGCTGATGATCTGACAGAGTTTAGAAGGGACAGCAATGGCCGTTTGATTGCCTCCGCCCTTAATGTGACGAAGTTTTTTATGGAGATCCGTGGTATCGGAATTATTTATGTTCCTGCGATTTTTGGGGTAACGGCAGTCCGTGGCGAAAAGCATGTGGATTTGGTCATTACCTTGATGCGCCAGGCGGATGTGGATGCAGAGCTTGACCGTACAGGAACAGAGGAACTCTATCGTGAATTTCTCGGTATTCGAGTCCCGCAACGTATTGTGCCAGTCGCGCCCGGACGCGATCTGGTTAATCTTGTGGAGACAGCGGCCCAAGAATATAAATTGCGTATGACGGGATATGTGGCTGTGTCCGAGTTGGATGCACGAATTAAAAAGCAGCATGGTGCTACAGGGAGTAAAGTAAATGGGACTATTTGATAAAAAACAGGAGTCGCGCGATCTGGTTCTGCTGAACAAGTACGGCATGCATGTCCGTCCAGCAGGCCTGTTTGCAAAAGTAGCATCGCGATTTAATGCTGATGTCGAGGTTGAGAAGGACGGCAGTATTGTTTCGGGCAAAAGCATCATGGCGTTGATGACGCTTGAAGCTGTTTGCGGAACAGCGTTACGCGTCACGGCAAGTGGTCCGCAGTTTAAGGAAGTGCTGGATGAGCTGGAAGCGCTCGTCTCACGTAAATTTGATATCCCCGATGAACAATAACTCAGATTGTTTGTATACTGAACACGAAGCAGGCATGCAGATTTTTTCAGGCATGCCGGTTTCTCGTGGTTTTGCTTCAGCGCCTGCGTATGTTTTTCGTCCGTTGAACAGTGAGGCTGTTTCCGAGGTCAAGATTGCACCGGAAGCTGTTGAGAGCGAACTGCTGAGGGTGCAACAGGCGATCACGAAGACCAAAGAGCAGATTCGTGCGATGGCCAATCGCCTCCGCATAGGGCATGGCAGCGTCGCGACGATCATGGATGGACACGAGATGCTGGTCGAGGATGCGACGGTGATCGGCTATTTGGAAAAACGAATCAAGGATCATCTGTATAATGCCGAATGGGCAGTCTCCTGTACCGCCCACCATTTTGCTGGCGTCTTTAACCAGATGAACGATGAATATCTGCGGGAGCGCGCCAATGATGTGCATGATATTGCCCGCCGTATTTTGCGGAATCTTCGTGGACAGGATGATCAGATCCTCACCTTTACAGAACCGCGCATTGTTGTTGCTACTGAATTAACCCCCTCTGAAACTATTTTGCTGCCGAAGGAAATGGTGTTGGGGTTGGCAACAGATCGAGGCAGTGTCACCTCTCATGCTTCCCTGCTCGCGCGTGCCATGGGTATCCCTGCTGTCGTGGGTATTGGCCGCTTTTCTGAGCACGTACGTACAGGGGATCGTATTCTCCTGGATGGCTCTCGTGGAAAAGTCATTTTGAATCCGGGTGCTTCGACCCAACAGGCCTTTGCAAAGGTTGTGGCCCGCGCGCATCAGATCATGGAGACGGTTGATCAGTTCCGTCAAAAACCTGGTCTCACACGGGACGGCTATCCGATCTCCTTGCTTGCGAATGTGGATCACAAGACCGGAAAAGAAGAGTTACAGGCCGTCAATGCTCAAGGCGTGGGACTCTTTCGTACCGAATATCTCTGGCTCTCTCTTGATCGTGAACCAACAGAAGAGGAACAATACAAAGCCTATTCTAAATTGGTAGATGCGTTGCCCAAAGATCAGGAAATTGTCATTCGCGCGTTGGATCTGGGTGGCGATAAGATGGTCACGGGAAGTCATTTTAAAGAGGCAAATCCTTTCCTGGGCAATCGCTCCATTCGCTTTTTGTTGAATGAACCTAAGATGTTTCAACGGCAATTGCGAGCTATTCTGCGAACCAGTGCACATGGAAATGTCTCGATCATGTATCCAATGATTGCGACGCTTGAAGAGTTCCGTGCCGCAAATGCCGCCTTAAACCAATGCAAACAGACGCTAAAGGCAGAAGGCATTCCCTTTAATGATCAGATTAAAACTGGGGTCATGATTGAGGTGCCCTCAGCTGCGTTGATCGCTGATGAGTTGGCGCAGGAGGCGGACTTCTTCTCCATCGGGACAAATGATTTGGTTCAGTACACGTTGGCAGTTGATCGCCTGAATGAAAACGTCTCCCATCTCTACCAGCCGACGCATCCGGCTGTGCTGAGACTGATTGATATGACGGTACGTGCAGGGCATGCCCATGACTGCCCTGTCGCGGTTTGCGGTGAAATGGCCTCTGATCCCGTCTTGGCTGTCTTGCTGATTGGACTCGGGGTGGATGAGCTGAGTATGGCTCCAAACCAGATTCCGCAAATCAAATACGTGCTCAGTCAGGTCACGATTGAAGATGCACGTGCCTTGGCGAAAGATGTTCTTTCCCGTAGCAATTGTCTCGGTGAAACCCTCTATGCGGACTGCAAAGCAGTCATCAAGAAGTGGGTGCCGGACGTCTTCTTTGTCTAATCGCCTTTTTAAGGCCTCCCTTTATGAAAACGCAGAAGGATGCTCATGCTCTCCTTTTTCCTGTTGTCGAGCTCTTTGAGTCCGTACAAGGGGAGGGTGCTAATGCTGGCTTACTCGTCTCGTTCCTTCGGTTAGGAGGGTGTAATCTCTCCTGCGAGTGGTGTGACACAGACTCCTCTGTCTTTGAAATGATGGATGTGAAGACGATCCTGGCGAAACTCTCTGCCTTCCGCGTCAGACGCCTGATTCTCACGGGAGGCGAGCCACTGATCCATCCCGCCTTAGAAACGTTGCTCGCGTCTTTGAAAGAGGCTGGTTATTGGATTGCCCTTGAGACCAACGGACTTATTAATCCCTCCCCAACCCTGCGTCGCTTTTTGGATTATATCTCAACCTCGCCCAAGGCTCAGGCTGCAGGGTATCATGAGGATCAGATGATTCGACACGCAGATGAGGTGCGTATTGTTGTGGACGGGGATGTGGTTGACTTCTGCAAAAGCATGCGGGAGAAAATCACTGCAAAAAATTATTTTCTCTCGCCCTGTTGTCGTGACGGCATCATGAATGTCGCGGAAACAATGGAGCTACTGAAGCGTCTGAATGTGGATCTACATGAAAACCCTTGGCGTCTCTCACTCCAGATGCATAAACTAATTGGTGTTCGCTAAAGCTGATTATTGATCGACTTTGATTCGAACGCGCACAATGCCATTCGAGACGGTCGTCTCCACGGAACCGACCTGTTGAGGTGAACAGGGAATAGAGAATTGCTTTAATATTTTTGCCTTTGGATTACCAAGGGGCGAAGCAATCAGGGAGAGGACATTTCCTTCGGTCGAGACGAGCACGCTCTTCTCATCAATCTGGTTTGAAAGAGCAAAGGCAATGTGCAGTTGCCCCTCTTGTTCCCTCATGTCTGTCGCCTGCCGTACAGGAGCATCCTGCCAACTGCTGTCATGCGAAAGCGTACGGGCAATCCTGCTGACCCGCGACTGGGTCACCCCATCAGGTGAAAAGGAGATCGTATGTTGAGAGGCTTGAACTACATAGTGGGCCGGTTCACCCACCTCTTGGTCTTGCTTCTGAACATCTGCCACTGTTGAAACCGTAGCTCCCTTGCGACTCCCTAGGCGGTCTGTCACAAGTAAGCCAACGATCACGACCAGAAGCACTCGGTCAAACCAGGCTAAAAGACTATTTGTGGTTGTACTCATAAATCACCGTGAATAATAGAGCACAACCTGTGCCATTTGAAGTCAGTCGGAAGTTGGCAGTCGCAGTTGGCATCCACCTTCGCCAAGGCTACGGCGGACAGGACAAGAAGGACGCAAGAATCTTTAACCGCCGACTTCTTATGGGCCAAGTTGTCTTAAAGAGACGCGCCAATTTGTCGCAGACGGCTTGTTTTGTATCCTCCCAGATGGTATATTATTGAAACAAAAAAGCTCTTATTCCGATCATTCCCAAAGTAATTTCTGAATAAGGCTCGTTGTAGCGATAGCGGAAACAATTCGACGAATGTCGAAAGCGATAGCGGGATAAGCGTATTCGCTTCGCGCAATAACGCAATAACGCAATAAGGCAATTTTTCAAGGCACAATACTTGCTAAATAAACTGAAGATGAATACGATTGCTGAAAAAAAGAGACCTGGTTTAAGGCTTGAGTATATCCTGCTCATGGCCTTCCTGCTGTTCATGATGCTGGCAGGTATGGGACTCTATTTTCTGAAGACGACCCATGATCGCCAGACACGAGTCTCGGCAACGGAGTATGTGCTCAATCGGGGCGTACTCCTTCTGAATACAGTTTGCGCTATGCATGGCGTCTCGTCAACGAATGCGACACTGGAGGCTCTGAAGGCCCTCTCAGATACTGCGGATACGATCTTTGCCGTCCGCCCAGATATCCAGTCACTTTCCATCGTGCGTGATGGCGTGACAGTCTTTCATCGTCAGTCCCAGGGACTCGAGATGGTTCAGTCCACAAATGGACTTTCAATGGCGGGAAGTGAGTCTGAAACAGTCATGTCCGGTAGCACGCTTGAAATCGGTGGCGTTCAGCAGCCCGTCTTTGTCTTCTCGCGTGCGATTGGTTCTCCCGATGGACGTGCAATGGTGATTGAAGCGACACTGAAACGTGGCGCTGTGGGTCAGGCCGAGGAGACCGCACGCAAGGCCGTCTCCTCGCTCTTCCTCCTCTCCATGGTTGTCTTGCTTCTCTCCTTCAGTGCGTGTGCAGGTGTCTTAGTCTTGGCGATACTGCGCGACCGCCGACGCGAGGCACGCTCACGGCAAGAAGAGCACCTGGCCTTCTCGGGTGTCCTAGCAAACGGCATTCTACATGATTTTCGTAATCCAATGTCCGCTGTTCGGCTGGATGCGCAAATGTTGGAACGCGAGATGTCGCGGGAGGGTGGCTTCAGAGCTGAACGTGTCACTGAACTCTCGGCACGTATCTCGCGGACCATGTCGCGCATGGATAAGATTTTCCACGAATTCCTCTTCCTCGCCAAGCCAGCCGATGAAAAACCAGAGGTGATCCATATCGGACAGGTGATGAAGGAGTGTGTGGATACGCTCTCTCCGCGTATCGAACAGGCCGAGGTCCAGGTCCTGGTTCAGAGTCCGGAACCCCTTCCAGGTGCCGAGGCCTTTCCCTTCGCTCTTCGACGGGCCTTTCTGAATGTCCTCGTGAATGCCCTGCAATTCGCTCCCAAAGGCTCTGTGGTAGAGGTTGTGGTGAGAGAGAAGGACGGAAATTTGATCACGGATATTTTGGATCGGGGCCCTGGCATTCCGCCTCAGCAGTGTAAGAAAATCTTTGACCTCTTTGTGACCACGCGGCCGGAAGGGACTGGACTCGGACTCTTCCTGGCTCGTACTGCTATTCAACGGTGTAACGGCACCATCGAAGCCTTGCCCCGCGAGGGCGGCGGAACCTGTATCCGGATAGCCTTGCCGATTTTAGTGGAGAAATCATCATGAAACCAACCATTCTGATCATAGAAGACGATGCGGACAATGCTCGCTCGATGCATGAAGTCGCAGATGACGCTGGCTTTAACGTCATTGATGCTGCAACAGGCAAGGCAGGCGTTGAACTTTTTAAACAGCATCAACCCGATGTTGTCTTGAGCGACCTGGTCCTGCCGGACATTGATGGCATCGAAGTCCTTTCCCAATTGCGTGCGCTACAACCCGAGGTCCCTGTGCTCATCATGACCGCCTACGCCTCTGTCGAAACCAGCGTCCGGGCGATGCGCAATGGTGCGTACGACTACATCACCAAGCCGCTGGATCTCGATGATATCCAGTCGAAGTTGCGCCGAGCCTCCGAGACTTCCCGTCTGCGTCATCAGGTGGATCAACTCTCGCAGTCCGTCCGCGAACGTTTTGCCTCGAGTGCGATCATCGCCGAGTCCCCGGGCATGAAGACGGTCGTCTCTCAGATCGAGGCTCTGGCTGATACCATGGCGACCATTCTGATCTCCGGCGAAAGTGGAACCGGTAAGGAGCTGGTCGCCCGTGCGCTACATGTGGACTCTAAGCGCGCTCAAGGTCCCTTCGTCGCAGTCAACTGCGGCGCGTTTGTGGAATCGCTCCTGGAGTCAGAACTCTTTGGTCACGAGAAGGGCTCTTTCACTGGCGCCTCAAGCTTGCACAAAGGGGCCTTTGAACGCGCGGATGGCGGAACGCTCTTCCTGGATGAGATCGGCGATGCTCCGCTCTCAGTCCAAGTGAAGTTACTTCGCGCCTTGGAAGAACGCGAGATTAGACGGGTAGGGGGACGCGAGGTCATCAAGGTGAATGTGCGGTTGGTCTCTGCGACCAACAAAAATCTCGATGCTCTCGTTACCGAAGGAAAATTCCGCGAGGATCTCCTCTACCGTCTGAATGTGGTGACCCTTCGTGTACCGCCCTTGCGGGGACGCAAGGAGGATATCCGTAAGATGGCAGACCGCTTTATCGCAAAGGCCTCCTCGGAGAACAACAAGACCATCAAGGCTGTCCAGCCGGACTTCTATCGAATGCTGGAGACGTATGAATGGCCAGGCAATGTGCGGCAGTTGCGGAACATCATCGAGTCTGCGGTCCTTCTCTCTGTTGATGGTGTACTGGTCGCGCAAGCCGTCGTCCTTCCCGGGAGCACGCGCGCCCTTGCAGGCGAGCTCTCCATCCCTGACGGGATGACCCTTGAGCAGATCGAATGCGCGATTCTGGAGTCAAAGTTACGCGCGACCGGCGGCAACCGAACGTTAACCGCTGACCAGCTCGGTCTGTCGCGTCGCACGATCCAACGAAAGATCAAAGAACACAAATTGCCATATTGATATGAAGCATAACAAACACATGCCGCGCGGGGTGGATATCCTGCATGAAGACCGTGATCTCTTTGTGATCAACAAAGCCATTGGCGTGCTCTCGACAGGCACGCGCAGGGACGAAGCCTTCACGGCTGAAAACGTGCTGAGCAACTATCTGCGGAAGGGCTGTGCCCGTTCGGCCAAGCATGTTTATCTGGTTCATCGCCTGGACCGTGAAACCTCCGGCGTCATGCTCTATGCCAAGACAGAGGAGGCCCAGCAGCGGTTGAAGGATAATTGGTCGAAGAATGAGAAGATCTACTATGCCGCACTTCGCGGACACCTCAAAGAGAAGAAGGGTGTCTTGTCGAGCTACTTGGCGGAAGATGAGGATCTCTATGTCTATTCCGTGAAAGATCCTGCGCAAGGTAAGCTCTCGCAAACCGCCTACGAAGTTGTCGCCGAGAATCCGACGATGAGTCTGGTCAAAATCAACCTTCTGACTGGACGCAAGAATCAGATCCGCGTTCAATTTTCGGAATTGGGCCATGCCGTTGTTGGCGATCCGAAGTACGGGCACAACGATCCCTTTACCGAACGCCTCTGCCTTCATGCGAAATCCATCGCCTTCGACCATCCCTACTCCGGCAAGCGCTTGACCTTTGACACACCCTTGCCTCAGACGTTCCTGCGACTTTTCCCGGGTTGCGAGGCTTGAAGCGCGTCTCGCTTTGCTCTCTTAGTGTGCCATAGCGAAGCGTGGAATGGAGACAAGTTCCTTGCTGGAAGCCGCTGCGGCGACACAAAGGTCATAATTCGACTGCAGGTTAGTCCAAAATTCAGGACCAGTCCCAAAATAGACGCCAAGCCTCAATGCGGTATCCGCCGAGATGCTTCTCGTCTCTTTGATGATGGCATTGATGCGAGGGGGTGGTACATGAATATCCATCGCCAGCTTGTTCTGAGAAAGACCCATCGGCTTGAGGAACTCCTCAAGCAGGATCTCACCCGGGTGAATAATATTTTTTGTTCTGATCATACGTTGCGCTCCTAATGATAATCAACAATTTCAACGTCATACGCATCTCCCCCTTGCCAGGAGAAACAAATGCGCCATTGGTCATTAATACGAATACTGAATTGCCCCAGTCTCTTGCCTTGTAAAGGTTCCAGTCGGTTTCCTGGTGGAACACGTAGGGATTCAATGGTTACTGCGGCATCCAGCATATCCAGCTTTCGCAGAGCGACTCGCTCAATAGCTTTAAATCGCCTGCTTGATCCGGTGGACTTTAACTGTAATGTGTCTCGACATTTAAAGTGTTTAATCATAAAACGCCCTTGAATGAAAACCAATATACCATCTTTCGCGTATTACGCAAGGCGTAATTTAAAAGACATGCGACAAAGGTTGCGGCAAGGTTGTTGGAAGCTGAGCGCACGCATCTTGCTGGGCGACCCTGTTTGCAGACTTGAAGTCTGTCGTCGATAGGGGTATTATTTGAAAAGTGGAATTTGTGAAACACTAAGCAAGAGAGAACTCAACGGTTTCCACCGTACGCAGTAAATCACGCCTTTGAAAACAAACAGTTTTCCAGAAAGGATAATAAAATGATCACAGGAGCAATGTGGGGATGGATTGGTGGAATTATTGGGTGCATTATCGGTCTCGCGGGGGGAGTCGTAGGAAGCTATTTCAGCATCAAAAATACGAAAGGGCCACGTGAGCGTGCTTTTATGATCAAGTCAACAATCGTGTGTTGGATTGCGATAGTCATTTTTCTTGGATTGCTTCTCGCCTTGCCTAATCCATACAGAAACGTCATGTGGATTCCATACAGTATTCTGCTCCCGTTGGGTATCATCTACAGTAACTGGAAGCAACTCGCGATCAGACAAAGTGAATCGTAGAATAGTGCAAAGTAGGACGGGTTGAGGGATTGACTAAGTGACGGATTGAGGTTTTAGGACTGCTTGACTCATTGACTGGGTGAGTCAAAACTTCAATCAGTCAATCGGTCACTCAGTCAATACGTCCTCTTTCAAGCCTTTTAGATCGCTCGCGCGATTCTTGTGAGGCGAATGCGGGGTTAAGTTAGAGATAGGATTATGTTTTGTATGAAAAGACTTTTGATTATAACGGCATTTGTGGTTATGGTTTTGGGCGTTCATACATTCGGGCGTTCGATTTGGCATCCTGTTGTTATTAAATTTACGGGAGGGCGTTCAACTAACGAGGTTATTGAATCAATTAAAGCGAAGAAGACATATTTAACGGCCTTACCTTCGGGCAAGGAATTAGCTATTTTAGTCTTTAAGAGCAGTAAATTGATGGAAGTTTTTTATGATAATACGTTGGTGATGAATGTGCCGATATTAGCTGCATCCGGTGGTGCGGGGCCAAAAATTAAAGAGGGGGACTGTCAGGTTCCCGAAGGCATTTATAAGATCGATGTGTTAAACCCCAATAGTTCGTATTATTTATCCATGCGCATCTCGTATCCCAATGAAACGGACCGAAAGAGATCAAAGGCAAGGGGGGTTACGGAATTGGGCGGTGACATCTATATTCACGGGAAAGCTGCGTCAATCGGGTGTCTTGCGATTGGCGACGATAAAATCGAGGATCTCTATTTTCTGGCGAATCGCGCGGACCTCAAAAAGACAAAAGTCGTGATCGCTCCTGCGCCAAAGGTAGATTACGAAAAGATCAACGACAAGGAGATCAAGCAATTGTATCAATCCGTATATGCCCAGATTGATCTGATTAAATCCGGTTCGCTTACTAATCTGCTGGAGCGGGCTTCCCCGGCGCGGTGATCTGTAAGGATTTCTCAAGGGAGTCTGTCCGCTCTCTCAACATGGCTTCATCCAGCTGATATTTGGGGATAAGTAAAACAGTTGCAATATAAACACAAATATGATAAATTAACTTCAATTGTAACACAAATGAGGGCAATAGTATGACAGCAACAATCAGTGCGCGTATCGATGCTGATAAAAAGCGGCAGGCCGAAGCGCTTTTCGCGGAGTTCGGCCTTAGCCTCTCAACGGCCATCAATTTATTTATCAATCAGGCGCTTTCCTACCAAGGCATACCCTTTGAACTTCGCCGCAAGAGTGCAAAGGATCAGGAGATGCTGGACGCCATGGCAGAGGCTAAGCGATTGTCTCGCGATCCCAGGGCAAAGCGCTACACCGACATTGATGAACTCTTTGCGGATGCCTTAAAATGAAATATGCGATCATCCAGACAACGCGGTACAAGAAAGAGCTTAAAAAAGTACTGAAGCGCGGAAATGACATCAATCTCATCAAAACGGTTGTACTCAAACTTGCAAACGGAGTCCCTTTAGAGGTTAAGCACCGTGATCATCCATTAGCAGGTTCATACGCTGGTTTTAGAGAATGTCACATCACGCCCGACTGGCTCCTTATCTACTTGATTGAAAATGATATCATGACGCTTACCTTGACGCGTACAGGCAGCCATTCTGATTTATTTTGACATTTCAGAGTTCCCTTTTGCGCTCAATCAATTTCTTTAAATCACGAATCAACGTGCCACTATGAAAGCACTCGTACAGAGAGTTTCTGAAGCGTCGGTGGATATTCACGGCGAACGGGTGGCCGAGATCGGGCAGGGGCTGCTGGTCCTGCTGGGCATTACGCACACGGATACGCCTGCGGAGGTGGAGAAGCTGGCTGCAAAGATCCCGTCCCTGCGCATCTTTGAAGATGAACAAGGGCTGATGAATAAGTCGGTGCTGGAGATCGGTGGGAGCGTCATCGTGGTCTCGCAGTTTACCCTGTATGCGGATACACGCAAAGGGAACCGGCCCAGCTTTATTGAAGCGGCGCGGCCTGAGCAGGCGGAGCCGCTCTATGAGCAACTGGTCGGGAAGCTACGCACACTCATGGGGCATGACCGCGTCCAGACAGGACGCTTCGGCGCTGAGATGAAGGTTCGGCTCCTGAATGACGGTCCAGTAACGATTGAAATAGAGCTCAATCATCCTGTTAACGGTCTCAGCTCTTAGGCGGTGTTGGATTTTGGTTGTGGTGTTCGAACTTTGCGATCACGGAGAGAACGAACAAGAGACACAGGGTGGTGAGCACGGCCATGCCGATGCGGCCAAGACCAATGGAAACGCCGATGCCTGCGGTCATCCAGATGCTGGCCGCCGTAGTCAGCCCATGCACATCGTTTTTTTCACTGATTTTAATGATGGAACCTGCGCCAATAAATCCAATACCCGCTAGAACGCCTTGAATCACACGGGATAAATCCGAGTTGGTGAACCCCGCTTCAGTGCAGGAGAGCACAAAGGCCACGGTGCCGAGGCAGACCAAAATATGTGTTCGCAACCCAGCAGGCTTTCCCATGCGTTCGCGTTGATACCCCACGAGCCCGCCCAATAAAGACGCAGCCGTGAAACGTATAAAGATATGTACCAGTTGGGCGAGATCAGGAAATCCCTGTTGCAGTTGGGTCCAAAGAGCGTCCATAGAGGCCTTTCAGTGATGTGTTCAGTGACAACAAATACTCTTTAACAATAGCAGGCTTGCACGCGAGAAGCAAATTCAAACTTTCCAACTGAGTTATACGGTGGTCTAATTTTTCGCTGGCGCCTTGGTTGCTACGAGTTACGAGGTGTGAAGGACGTATTGACTGATTGACAGATTGACCGATTGAGGTTTTAGGACTGCTTGACTCAGTGACAGTTGGGTTTCTGGTTTCGCCGAGACGCCTGCGGTCGATAAGTCGGCAGGCAGGTGGCCAGAGCCAAATCTTCAATCAGTCACTTGGTCAATTCGTCAATCTGTCCTTTTGAGACTCACCATAGGTTTGTGGGCTTGTTCCACTCGCCGTGAGATGCTAAACTTTCAAGACTATCAACCCCTGATAAAGGAGATTCATGATTCGCAGCTTGCTGATTACCTTGCTTCTTATGCTTGCCGCTGGAGTTTCTTCAGCCCAGGTAGCAGCACAGACCAAAGCCTTTCCTCCGTTGCTGTTCACCATGGAGAATACGAAAAGAATCATCCGTCTGGATGCCGAAGGTAAGATCGTCTGGGAATATCCTGCCGACACCGCGCGCGATGTCTGGATGCTCCCTAATGGGAACGTCCTTTTCCCGTTCAGTGTCAGCAACGGGGTCAACCACGCGGAGACGGGCGTGATGGAGGTGACGCCGGATAAGAAGGTCGTCTTGAAATATGTCACGCACGGCCAGGTCTACTCCTGTCACCGCATGGCGGATGGCAACACACTGATTGGCGCAACAGAGCAGGGGAAACTGTTGATTGTGAACCCTGGAGGGGAACTCATCCGTTCCATTGAGATTAAGAACGCTAAGGCCGGCCACAGCAGCATGCGCAATGTGCGTGAGCTGGCGGATGGACACTTCCTGGTCGCGGAAGAGAGTGCAAAGGCCGCCCGGGAATATGACAAAGAGGGGAAGTTCCTCCGCGAATTCAAAACACCGTATCCGACCTATTCCGCCATCCGGCTACCCTCGGGCCACACCATGACCTCCGGCAGGACCGGGATCACGGAGTTTGATCAGGAGGGTAAAGTGGTCTGGGAGCTCAGCAGTGCAGATGTGCCGGAATTGGGGGTCCGCTGGTTTGCAGGCCTTCAGGTCCTGCCCAACGGCAATCTCTTTGTCTGCAACGCCGGCGGCAAAGTTCCCCTGGCGGAGATTAGCAAGGATAAGAAGGTCATCTGGAAATCCGACCTGCAACTGCTCAACGGCGTCATGGGCCATGGCATCCAGCGTCTGGATGTCCCCGCGCCGCCGCTGAAATGATGGAAAAGCTCGCGATAAGCAGCAAATCGTACTTTTTTACTTTTTACCCTTGAATACAGGCTGAGAAAGCACTATACTTCCCAAACTTTTTGATCATCATCGGAGCGTTGCACAGCCTGGTAGTGCGCCAGCTTTGGGAGCTGGATGTCGGGGGTTCAAATCCCTCCGCTCCGACCAATTTTAAAACCCTGTAAGTCATTGACTTACAGGGTTTTTTTATTTTATGCACTCGCGTGGTCGCGGGCTGCGGCTAGGAAGGCCTCGGCGAGGGTTTTGGAGGCGGTGTCGTCGGGGGTGCCGATCATGCGTTCGGGGTGCCATTGGACTAGGCAGAAGAAGGGCTTTTCTGTGCGGTCTTCCCATTCTGCGGCTTCGATGACGCCAT
>CAYWNP010000038.1:0-19802 GCA_964459675.1 uncultured Akkermansia sp.
AATCAGGATCTACCTTTTCGATCACATATCCGCCCTGCGCATAGACATAGTCACCCAGCTGGAGATTGGGAAGTTCACAGAGTGCTGCACGCGTTTCACCGAAGTAGCTGATGACAGCGTTGCGTCCGCTAATCTCTGTCACAACACCTGGAATTGCATAGCACATTAAACGACGTCCACTTCGAGCACCCGCAGACCGGAACGGTGTCCACAGGGACGACCGGGTTTAGCACACTGCGGACAGGTAAAGATCCCGGGTTGCCGTTCAAATTCAGCATTGCAAGCAGGACAGAAGAGACGTGGCGGAACATGGCGATATTCGATCTTCGCATTCGCCATGGCAGGCTCCTCAGCCAGATGCGACTCCAGATGCATCTCCACGGAGATTTCATCCATGTGGGAGTCCGGACTCAGCTCGAGGAGAATACGGGTGACCCGCGATCCACCCGAAGTCTGAAGACGCTTTTTGATGTCCGTGATGACACCATCAATTAAATGGTCCTCATGCATTTAAAAAGTCTCCATCTCCTTGGTCACTGTCGGGATGCCATGATCACCTGTGAGTGTGAGGCATTTTTTGGGACAAACCTCAACACAGTAACCACAGGAGATGCAACGCAGGCGATCAATGCGCCACTTTTTATTGGCCTTGTCAACATCCAACGCCTGGGTGGGACAACGCTTGTCGCAGAGGGTACAGAAGATGCATTCAGAAATCTTCACATCGAGACGTCCTCTCGAACCGGGACAAATCTTTCGCGGCTCAAAGGGGTACGCTGTTGTCACTGGCTTACGGAACGTCCAAGCCAGAATCATCTTTTTCATTTGGAAAAATGCCATAAGATTACCTCTCCGTGCAACTGATACAAGGATCAATCGTCAAGACCAGAACAGGAACGTCAGCCAGCTCACACCCGCCCAACATCTTCACCAACGGGGGAACATTCGCAAACGTCGGGGTACGGGCACGGAAGCGCGTTAGATTCTTAGTGCCGTTACCCTTGATATAATAGACGACTTCACCGCGGGGTTGCTCGACGCGTGAGAAGAACTCCCCTGAGGGCGTCCCTGTCACTTTCACGGCAATTTCGCCTGCTGGCATTTTCGCTGCCGCTTGACGAATAATATCGAGTGATTGGAACATTTCATCGCACCGCACCGCACAACGGCTATAGGAGTCGCCATCGTCCCGGGTGATCGGTGCAAAATCAAGTTCGCCAAAGGCCGCGTATTTCAACAAGCGCATATCATCGGCCACGCCACTTCCGCGCAACGTCGGACCAACAGCGCCCAATGAAATGGCATCCGCTTTCGAGATGACGCCAACGCCGCAGAGACGATGCTTGACCGAACTATCATTCATGAAGATGTCCACGATCAGGCGAATCTCCTTCTCGATCTTCTCTAACTCCTTCAGCATCCAGGTCATCTGCTCAGGAGAGATGTCACGGCGCGCACCACCCACCTTGCAGGAACCAAAGATGACGCGTCCGCCGGTCGTTGCTTCAATGATATCCAAGACCTGTTCGCGAACACGCCAGCTGTGCATAAAGAGCGATTCAAAACCAAAGGCATCCGCGATCAGGCCGGCCCAGAGCAGATGGCTATGAATACGGGAGAGCTCACCCCAAATCGTGCGCAGATACTTGGCACGAGACGGAACCTCGATCTTCATCATCTCTTCAATGCCCTGACAGTAGGTCTGTCCATGGATGAAGCTACAGATGCCGCAGATGCGTTCAGCGACATACACGAATTCGACAAAGTCTTTTTTCTCGACCAGCCGTTCCAGTCCGCGATGGATAAAACCGATGGACGGAACCGCTTCAATGACCTTTTCGTCCTCGACGACAAGGTCAATATGGATAGGCTCCGGAAGTACCGGATGCTGTGGCCCGAATGGAATGATTGTACGATGCCCCATGGTTATTGTACCCCCGGCTTAGCTGGTGCCGGAACCGAAGCCGGCACAGCGTCTTGAATGAACGGATGCTTCATCGCCGTCGTGTAGAAGTTACCCTTGAAGTCAAGGGCATTGCCCTCGACCTGGACACCGAAGAGATCGCTGATCTCATTCTCGTAGGTAAAGGCGCAAAAAAAGACACCCGTGATGCTCGGGACACGTCCACCTGTCTTCGGCAAGAGAAAGCGGAAGTTCACAAATTTACGGTTGAGATCAAAGCTGTAGTCCAACTGAAGCTCTTCGCCCAGTCGCGTGGCGCAAATCTGCACCAGCCGGTAGCCCTGCTCACACAATTTGCGTGTCTCAGCGACCAGCGTTTCCGGCATCACGCCGATAATGGTTTGTTCTTCAATCATTTCCGCTCCTTCTGCAAGTAGACCCAGTTCACGGTTGAGGTGAAGGGTTCGGTCCTGACCTCACGATATCCCAGTTTTCCATAAAGGTGAAGATTCTGTGCGCTCTGGTGTCCTGTATAGGCCTCAAAAACACGGACATCCCCGAGCTCCTGCTCAACCTGACGAATCAGACGTGTCCCTAACCCCTTGCCTTGGAAATAGGGATGAACCACGACTCGGCTGATATAGGCGACATCCCCCTCGCGACGGCCACGGATGGAACCGATAATCTTGCCATTGACAACCGCCTTGATAAAGATCGTCTTCTCAAACTCAGCCGTAATCTGATCCAGGGTCTGACCCAAGGCAGGAACACTGTCATCGCCGTAAATTTCTGCCTGGCTCCGATAAGCGATCTTCTGTAGCGCAAGAATTTCAGGAATGTCATTCTGGTTCGCGCGGTTAATGATAAAACCTCCGACATCCGCACCCGCCGAGCTGAGCATGAAATGACGCTTCATCTCCAACACATCGAGCGCACAGACAACGCCATCAATAATGGCCTCAGGCCGTGCGGCGCACCCCGGGACATACACGTCAACCGGAATCACCGTATCCACCCCACCCAGCACATTGTAACATTCACGGAAAATGCCGCCCGATGTGCCGCAAATGCCAATAGCGACCACAACTTTGGGTTCCGGCATTTGGGCATAGATGTTACGGACAACTGGCGCGTTCTGAACATTGACAGAACCCGTCACCAAAAAGATGTCTGCATGTTTGGGATTACCCGTATTAATGATGCCAAATCGCTCGACATCGAAATTGGGCATCAGACAGGCAAGCACCTCAATGTCGCAGCCGTTGCAACTCGACGCATCATAATGAATCACCCACGGAGATTTTTTAAAGGCTGTCATTTAATTACACCTTTCATTTCCAGAAGAACAGGAGGATCAAGTTTGCCAACCCCAGTACGAGACTGACTATCCAGGCACTCTTGAGGGCCAGTTGCCATTTCATACGGGCGAAGGTGTTGTCTACAAAGATCATGAAGAAAAACACCAGCGCCATTGCAACAGCACCAACCCACACATTAAAGGCGAAGAAGAGGCCCACCCACGCGAACAACATCACGTTTTCGTACCAGTGAGCGATCTCGACCAGCGCCAACATCTTACCAGAGAACTCCGTGGTGATTCCCTTGACCAGTTCCTGATGGGCATGGTGGGACGTTGACAGATCGAAGGGAGACTTCCGAAACTTGATCTCCAAGATATAGAGGAAGCCGATGAAGATCAAAATCAACTTCAAGGGATTGGCCGGATGGAGGAAAATATCATCCACATTGAAGCTGCCCGTGGTCATATACATACCCACCGCACTCATCAGAACCATCGGTTCATACGCAGCCATCTGAATCAGCTCGCGTTCAGCCCCGATGAAACTGAAGGGTGAACTTGCCTTATAAGCCGCCAGCACAAAGAAGATACTCGCCAGCGTCAAGGAGAAGATGACCAACAAAAGATTCGAGCCGCAGAAGAAGAGCGCTCCCGTGAAGACAACAAAGAGAAAGAAGAAGATAATGTAGAAGTCCTGAGAACGACGGACAACAATACTCTCCTTGCCCCAGAGTTTAGCCACATCATAGAACGCCTGACGCACGGGCGGTCCACGACGACCCTGCATACGCGCCGTCAATTTACGGTCAATACCTGCGAGCAGACCACCGATCAGTGGCGACAGCACCAGATAAAGGCCAAAACGGATCACGATCTCTTGATAGGTCAACTCGTGAGGTGCGATAGTTTTGATCACTTCCTCTGGAAGTCCGATTGGCAATAAGAACGAGCCCGCCAGAACGACCAATGTCGCGATGGCTACCCAGAAGCCGCATTTGAAGACACGCTCCTCGCCTAGCAACTGTCCAATGTAATAGTTGTGCATGGACATTTCACGAATGATGCCTGCCGAACCTTGGAAACGGGCCACGCCGTCAGTGCTCTCAACATTAGCGCCGCCCAGGTAGGCGTCGACGACCTTGACCTTGCGGTTGTAGTTGAAGAAGCTGAGCGGGAACATCGCCACCATGCCCAACATCAACCCCATGACGATCAGGTTGCTACTGCCCAGCACGCTGTCCGCGGCCTTAAAGCCACCGCCGATGTACGGCTCAATAAACTGATTGGAAATAGCAGGAAAGATCAAGCATGTCAGGATCGTCAACACCGACAGTGTCCCCAAGGCGATCCACTTGCCGCCACTGATGTTCTTTTCCATCTTCTCCATCGATCCCGTGATCTGCAATAATTTGCCGAGCCATTTAACCCAGAAAAAGAGTGTCGCCGAACTTCCGAAGACGATGAAGACCGAGAGGAGCGGGTGGACATCCACGATGGCCTTCAAGACGGCCCACTTACTCACCAACATGCCGAAGGGAGCGAGGAACATGCCAGCAATGCCGATCTGAATCATCACGGCAATTTTGGGCATCCGGAGAACCAAGCCAGCCATATCTTCAATGTTTCTGCTATGGATCTTGTGTTCAACAACCCCGACGCAGAGGAAGAGAAGTGCCTTGGCCACAGCATGGAAAATAACGAGGAGAATGCCAGCCCAGACAGCCTCTTGGGTGCCGATACCACCGCACAGGACGATCAAGCCAAGGTTGGCGACCGTCGAGTAGGCAAGCACCTTCTTTGCATCACTCGTCCCAACGGCCACAAGCGAACCCGCAACAAACGTGACCGCGCCCACCAAGGCCACCATCATTCCTACGGCTGTTCCTTCAAGATTGGGGGCCAGTCGCAGAACCAGATAAACACCGGCCTTCACCATCGTGCTGGAGTGCAGCAGTGCCGAAACGGGGGTCGGAGCCACCATCGCGCCGCGCAACCATCCTGCAAAGGGGAACTGGGCTGCCTTCGTGATGCCTGCAAAGGCGAGGAGACCCGCGCCAAGCATAATCAGGTGAGAGGAGTGCCCCTGTGCACGGAGCTCAGTCAAGCTCGCAATTCCATTGTTTCCCAAGAGAACAATCGCCAGAGCAAAGCCAAGTCCGCCCATCAGATTCATGTTCAACGCACGCATCGCATTCGTCTTTGACTCGGGAGTCTCCTTATAACCAATCAACAGGAAGGAGCTCAGCGTGGTAATTTCCCAGAAGAAATAGAACCAATTCAGGCTATTGGAGAAGACAATGCCGAACATGGCGCCTAGAAAGACAAAGAACGTCGTAAAGAACATTGGACGGCGGTCGCGCAACTCCGGATGATGGTTCACATGAAATTCCTTCATGTACCCTGGAGCATAGATGCAGATCAATCCGCCGATAATACCGATCACCAAGACCATGATCACAGTCAGCTGATCACACAGGAGCCAAGGCGAAGCTGTGGCAACCGCATGAACGCCCTCTGATGTCTTGAGCATCTCATGGATCTCAAAGCCAGCGACCAGAAAGAACTGCGTCATCAATAACCCGAGAGCCAGCCAGTTTTTCGCCCTGACCGTCACCCAAACAATGAACCCGGCGATCAGCGTCTCAACTCCGAGCATACCCCAACTGATAGCGTGGCTAGAGGCGTCTAACAGGGTCGTGCTTGGATTGGGGTTGAACGCGAGGAGAATCGCTCCTGCGATGAGTACGGCTGAGAAGGCATATATCAGATAACGCCTGACCGTATCGTTCGAGATCAACATCAAGATGATACCTGCCAACAAAGGGAAGATCACCATCCCTGGGATCATATTTTCAATCATTACCTACACCTCATTGTTCCGCCAGCTTGGCCCAAGAGCCACAAAAAAGTGCTCACTGGGCGAATCGCTGATAAAATTGCTGAAGATCGGAAAATAAAGCGCGGGATTCTGTCAAAAGTGGGAGCGAAAGTCAATCCCCCCTCATTAGGGAAACATCAAAGCTGACCCCCTAAAAAAGAGGGGTCCACTACCCTCTTTTGGCATAAGTATAACCATGGAGGCTAGCTACGCAAAAAATGCGCCCCATGAACGGGTGCTGTTTATTTGAATTTTATTTTAAGCGTCACGGACTTTTCCGCACGAAGCGTTAGTTTTAAACACCGTTTCGAGACATCCGTTTTAAAAGAAACGGGCGCATCAACTGTAACAATATCACAGGGGACCTCGATTCGGAGCTCCTGCGTCTTGCCAGACAGAAGGGTCACCACCACCCCTTCCGGACTCCACTGCATCCGCTTGATCTCAAGCTGACCACGGCAAAGAATTCCGTCGACAGAACCTGTCGCCCACTCCTTGGGAAGAGCAGGGAGCAGTTGAAGCCGTCTAACATCTGCTTCAGCGAGCATCTTGAGGATCACAGCCGGCATGCCACCGCTGATATCCATGTTAAAGAGCGTCTTGTGATTGTGCATGGAGGCGAGATTATTGAGCCAGTAGCGCTGCACAAGCGGGATCAGGCACTGATAGGACAGCTCCTTATCCTTGAGGCTCGTCGCGGCCTGCCCCAACTGCACAAGTCCGAAGGACATGAAGCCGACGGCATTGTCCTTCCAGTAGGTGTTGAGCTTGTAATCAATAATCTTCCTAAAGCCCGCCTGGACAGCTGGATCGCGTTCGATCGCCTCGGGCATCCCGTCATAGAGGGCATAGAGTTGCGAGGAGTGACGATGTTTGAGCTGATCATCCAAAAGCGGTGTCGTCCACTCTTTCACAGCCCCTTCTTTGCTGATTTGATAAGGAGGCAACTTTGCCAGCATCTTTTTCCAGAGAACGATCTTCTCCTTGTTGACGCCCAGTTCTTCCGAGGCTGCAATCGTATTCAGAAGCAGCTCACGGGTCGCCGCGATATCCATTGTGGCGTTAAACGAGGCCTGTGAACGACTATTGGCTGGCGTGTTTTCGGGAGATTGCGTAGGTGAGAAAACGTAGAAACCATCGGGTCCTTCGTAGAGGTAGTCTTCAAAGAAGAGTGCACATTTTTCCATAAAGGGCAGGGCTCGGTCAGCCAAGAATTTCTTATCCCCCGTGAAAAGATAGTAATCATAGAAGAAGTGCGCGGCCCAAGGAGTCCCTGCCACCCAATAAGCCCCTGCAAATGAAGGAGCAAAGGCGTTGTTGAATCCATGTGTGGTACTACGGGAGGGAAGCACAATCCCGCGGGCACCAAAAATCCGCTTCGCATTGATTTCCAAGTACGGCACGATGGACTCGATATAGGAAATGTAGGCCAGCATCAGTTCAGGTGTGTTGCCGCGCAACGTTGCGGCGATAGCGGAGGGTACATTGCCATTGTGGGTATAATCGCTGGCCCAGCCCGGAGAGAAGGTCCCGCCCCAGAGGCCTTGCAAATTGGGGGGCAACTCTCCGGTCGAGGAGATGATGTTGTAGCGTCCGGCATCAAACTGCTTCTCGACGAGCGCCTGGTTCAGTTTTTCGTTTGTTGACTTGGCCAGCAGCTCCTCCGTCGTCAATGCGTGATCAGCACCGCCACCGATCTCCAGCTTGACGCGATTAAAGAACTTCCCGTGAATCGCGGCATGTTGTTTCACCAGTGTGTCATAAGCTTTGGGCAGGGCCGCGAACTTCTCCTGAGTCTGCTTCCCGATGGAGCGGTCCGGATCGTAGATCGGCTCGACCGCGATCAGGACGAGGAGGCTGTCCGCACCGGAGATCATCACTTTTCCGTCCTTGGCCTCACACGTACCGCCCACGGGATAGACCTCTGCGACACCTTCGATCGCATGGATGCTGCCGGGGTAGGCTTTCGGGAAGCTGTGCCGATAGGTCACGGTCGTCCCCGTGGCGGAGACCTTCACATTCGAGACCAGGGTTTTAAAGATCGCCTCGGAACGATCCCGGGTTTTCTGATTCGGCTCATCGCTGAAATCACGCGGAGCCAGCGTCAACGCTCCAGTGACACTGCCTTTTTTAGATGCTGTCACAGACATCACTGCGACGCCATCCGCACGCGAGACAAAGAGTCTGCGTTCGTAGACACACTGCTGATCCGAAAACTGGACGATCGTCTCGCCAGTCTCAAAATTTACGCCACGCCGATAATCCGAAACTGCTTTGGGGCCGATTGTCTGGAAACGGAGGTCAAAAGCAGGGACAAAGGCGTCGGGATACATGAAGCCCTCCTGACCAGAGATATCGAAGACCAGCTGGCTGGCCTGCTGATAGAGTCCCTTATCAATCAGGCGGCGAATCTCAAAGAGGCGAGCCCCGCTGTCCGGCGGCAGAACCGGTGCCCCTTGCGGCAGGAACATGCGCTCGTGCGAAAAGATGACGGTCTCATCCAGTGCACGGCTCAACACCAGCGCGCCGATCGTGCCATTGCCAGAGATAAGCCCCTCCTCCCAGGTCTTCGCTGGCGTGGAGCTGATAAAGCCTCGTGCTGGAGACTCAAGCCTCTTTACCGCTGCATAGCATTCGGATAAGCCTGGTGCACCCACGAGCAAGGCCATGACCGTCAGCGCAGACGCCGTTTTAAAGAACTCCATTTTTCCTGGATTCAAATCGGGGTTTTTCATTGTCGCTTTCTCCTCTTATACGTTCGTGACACCAGCCTGACTCAATTGAACTGGAGGTGGGCGTTTCTGATAGGACTCTGGCGAAAGTACGCCACCGGAAACAATCATCTTCACCCCCTCCTCGACTGAGATATCTGTAAACTGAACCTCTTCCGCAGGAAGGATGAGCAGAAATCCCGTGGTTGGATTCGGTGTCGTTGCAATGAATACGCGATACATGAGTTGCCCATCGGGATTGGTCATTGCACCGGTCACAAAACCGAGGGCTAGGCATCCTTTGCGTGGAAATTCAACAAACGCAACCGCTTTAAATGCCGCCTTTGTTGTCGATGAAAAAGTGTCCACAACTTGCTTGGAGGCCGAATAGACCGACTTGATGATCGGCATTTTCATCAGCAAGCGTTCCCCAAGATGGATCATGCGCCGGCCAATCACGTAATTTGTGACCAGGCCTGTGAAATAGATGATCAGTGTGGTGACAAACAAAGCAATGAGCGTCACGGCATATGGCGGAATTTTACCCAGAAATTGTTCTAAAAGTGGACGCACAAATGATGTGAGCGACGCTAACAAGATGTTTAGAAAAAAAATCGTAATGGCAAGCGGGATCAGCACCAGGATGCCAGAGATCAATCGGGCTCGAAGATGCTTACTGAAGGCTGAGGGCGTGTTGTTTTCTGGATTCATAAGGGGCCTTTGTAAAATGGTCGCATCACAAGGTTTAGGCCGTTAGTTTAAAGGGGTACCTCTATGAAGTCAACACTGAATGCCACAGCTTATATCAGTTTACGAATGACACTGCAGACGACACCTTCGATCGCAAGATTTCGCTTCGGCCGTATTGTCGTATATTTTGAATTTGCAGGCTCAAGGCGGACCGTTCCTCCCTTTTCTTTGAAAAAGTGCTTCATCGTCCACTCGCCGTCCACACAGGCGATCACCGTATCACCATTCTGCGGCGTACGGCCGCGCTCGACCAACACAGTATCCCCGGGCAGGATGCCAGCCTCGATCATGGAGTCCCCTTCAACCTTGAGCATAAAGGTCGACTCCGGGTGCGCAATCAGGTACTCGTCCAGCGTCAGCGTGTCGAGGAGCGACTCCTCGGCAGGGGATGGAAAGCCTGCGGCCACAGACCCCAGGATGCGCAAAGGCATCGCCCGCTGACTGGGTGGCAGAGCCAGGCGTCCCGTCGCTGTGCGCGTCAGCGTGCCAGCGTTAACAAACTGGCTGGCAATCAAAGAGGCTGTATTCTTGGAACGGACATGGAAAAGTCCACGGATCTCGTCGAGCGTGGGTGCCCGGCCTTGACGGTGTATAAAGTCTTCCAGCACGGGAAGACGTATGGAAAATTTGGAGTGCGCTGCCATGACGCATGATTATAGAACTTTTGTTCTGGTTTCCGCAAGCCCAATCTGCTATCGTCTCACCCCTGATGGACACACGTTATCAAGATTGCACGCTCCTTCATGTGGATGCCGACGGCTTCTTCGCCTCTGTCGAACAGGCGCTGAATCCCGCCCTGCGCGGACGTCCCGTTGTGACCGGGGCGGAACGCGGCATCATCGCGGCTGCAAGTTATGAGGCCAAACACCTCGGCATTGGCCGGGGGATGCAACTGCATGAGGCCCGTACGCTCTGCCCTGAGCTCGTCATCCTGCCTTCCGATTACGAAGCCTACAGCCTCTACTCCCAACGTCTCTTTTCCATCCTCCGACGCTTCACCCCCACTGTCGAGGAGTATTCGATTGATGAGGCCTTTGCCGATCTCTCGGGATGTTCCACGATCCTCTCCCGTCCCTTGGAGTCGGTGGCAGAAGGGTTACGAACCGCGGTGAGACGTGAGTTGGGATTGACCGTCTCCGTGGGCATCAGCCTCACCAAGACGTTGGCGAAACTCTGCTCAAAATTCAGGAAGCCGGACGGACAGACCATTGTCAGGCGCGAGCACGTCCAGACCCTCCTCACCCGGACTCCCGTTGAAAAAGTCTGGGGGATCGGTCCGTCCAGCGCTGAAAAACTGAAACGGCTAGGAATTAAAAGCGCGCTGGATTTCACACGGATGTCCGAGCAGGAGGTCCGAAGGCACCTGCACAAGCCCGGTGTCGAAACCTGGTATGAGCTACGTGGCCGGCGGGTCTATCCCGTGGATACCGAAGCAAAGCGTAGCTACGATAGCATGATGAAGGGGCATACGTTTTCGCCACCGACAGAGGACAAACCCTTTATCTATTCCGAGGCTCTCCGCAACATGAATGCCGCCTTTGCGAAGATGCGGCGTCACGGACATCTGGCCAAGGAGATCGGACTCTGCCTGAGGTGTAAAGACTATTCATCACAGGCAGCGAGTGCCGGACTGCCCCTTGCAACCGCGCATGACGTCGAGGCGCTTCCGCTCCTGCACCACCTGTTTGAGACCTTGTTTGTCCCAGGATGCCTCTATCGCTCCACCATGGTCTGGCTCGGAGGTCTTGTGACTGAAGAGGGACGGCAGTGCGATCTCTTTGAGGATATTCCGGAACGTACTATCCTTGGACAGCTGGATCGTGCCGTGGACACCCTCAACCAGCGGTATGGGCAATCCTCAGTCATGCCAGCCACTCTCTTGGATGGTGCGCGTAAAACCCCGCACGCCAGAGATGCCCTTCCTCTGCGACACGCCATGGCCGTCAAAGGCGAGCAGCTCCGCCGCCTCGCCATCCCGCGCCTCCTGCTCTCAAATCCAATTTAGAGATCATTTTCTTTGCTTTCCAGCAGCCCGTTTGTGTATACTTGGAGCATGAATTTTCAAATCCTTCCCTCGTTTCTCGCGGCTGATTACGGACATCTCGCGGATGAGATCCGCCGTGTGGAGGATGCCGGTGCTGACCAGATGCATCTCGATATCATGGACGCCCACTTTGTCCCAAATTTAAGTTTTGGCCCCGACGTGGTCGCACTTGTCAAACGCGTCTCCCCCTCGCTCTTGCGCAATGTGCATCTGATGATGACGCGACCAGACCTTTACGCTGACCGGTTCATTGACGCCGGCGCCACCACGGTCCAGATTCATGTGGAAGCGGACTGCGACTGCTGGGAGGTGCTCAAGCGCATCCGCGCCCGAGGCATCCGGGCGGGACTGGTCTCGCGTCCTCAGACGCCTGTCACCGCACTCTATCCCTATCTGCATCTCTGTGACGAAGTCTTATTCATGACGGTCAACCCCGGCTACGGCGGACAAGCCTTCATGCCGGAGGTACTTCCGAAGATCGCCGCCTTACGTGCGCGGATCAAGTCACAGGAACAGGCCTGTGACATCATGGTGGATGGTGGCATCAACCTCGAGACCGCAGGGGCTTGTGCACAACAGGGCGCCAATCAGTTTGTCACCGGGAGCTTCTTGTTTAAACAGCAGGACATGTCTCAGGCGATACGTACCCTGCGGAGCTCCTGCGAAGCCCAATCCCAAGCTTAATTCCTCTTTGCCGAGCCGTCACGTTGCATGACACTGAGGGTTGTTTGCGTGGCCCCCGCCGAGCGAATGGCAAAGGCGACACAGGTCTTTGAGTCACGCACAAAGAGTTTAAATGTCGGTGTTGAAAGCGGAAGCACAGACCAGCCGGTTCCCGTCAGGGCACTCTCCACGGAACTGAGTGTCGCCGTTGGCTCAGTTGCTGTTTCAGCTGTCACAAATGTTGTACGTGTTGCAGCACAGGAGGCTGTGAAGCGTGGAGTCCCTGGCAGCATAGAGAGCCCCTCCGGCCATTCTAGAGCCTCTTTGGAGCCTCGTTTCTTCATCTCTTGCAGGGACTGCTCGAACATCAGGACGATACTGGCAGACCCTCCATGTGTCGAGGGTATGACGAGGAATTTTTGAACGCGCCCCTCTTCCTGCGCCGTAATCATCGTGGCATCAGAGACAGTGGCATCTTTCGCAACCGCCAACCGTTGCTTGAGTTCGCGGCCCACCTCCAACGAGGAGAGCTTGTCAAAGGCATACGCCGTCAAAGTGCCGGAAGCACCATTGACGTGGACAGGCGTCGAATAGACACTTGAACCCCCTATATCCTGCAACACACGGGAGGTACTCTTTTTAAAAAGCCAAAAGATGTCCGCTGACAAGCCGAGCGGAATCAGGAGAACAAGAACAAACAGGAGTCGAAGCTCACGCCTCATTAATACAACCCTCCCATCAGGGGCATCCAAATCTCTTCCTTCACCGCCACATTTTCCTTGTTGTAGATGAAGTCACGTATAAAGGGATCCACTGGGACACGTTGAATCCACGCCTCATGGGTCGCCCCCATGAGAATAACCAGATTGGGGGATTTCTGAAGCTGGATCATCGAAAAGGGCAAAATCGACTTCTCGCTAACGTGCTCCCAGTCTGACTCCTGCTTGACAGAATGGGAAACCACCTGCCCCATAACTGTCGCGGCAGCAGGCTGGTTCTTCTGCGCCTCATCATCCGCTGTAAAACGAACTTCATCAGTCCCGCTTTCCCAATCAGAGATCGCCTCAGGCGTATCCGTCATAGAACTTTGCATCGCGGCAAGTCCTGCTTCTGCGCGGATCTCGCCATGAAGGCCCAGCGAGGCAAGTGAAAGCTTGCTTACATGGACAAAGCCGATAATCAGGAGCAGGAGAACCAACAGTCCTGCTGCAAATTCAATCATCGCTTGTCCGCTTTTATTTGAATGCTTCATTGTTTCCCTCCTCTCTCCTTTAATGTCCACGCCTAATGTCCACGCCGTGAACCGCCCCCACGATGGCCGCCACCACCACCACCACCACCGGACGGGATCTTGCACCGATAGCTGTTCAGCACTAACCAGTCGATCCCCGCCTGACGGAAGCTTCGAGGCTCCCATGTCACCAATGCGCGGCAATAACTGCAATTGCCTGGCTCTGTTCTGCCGATCTCCATGTAGGGCTTGAGATGTCGGGTCACATGGATCATCCACTCCACATCTCCAGTCGCACCCCGCGAACCCGACGCCGTGTCCGCCGGAATCAATCGTATATTGCGGAAGGCCGGCAAAACAAAGCCCGCGGCCGAGTCTGGCCTCCCCTTTTCCTCTCCCATCTCCAAATAACCAAAAGACTTTGCGGCGGCGGTCCAGTTGACCTTGGCCTGTTGCATACCGGTGCCCGGCGTCGTTCGATCCACCACGGCTGAAAGGCGGATCACCACATCGGCGCCAGCGTAATCATACTCAGGCCGGATCTCACCTGCAGCAGGAAAGGGAAACTCACCCGTGGGCTTGATTGAATCCCAGCTCCCCCACACCCCGGGCTTATACATGTACCACGTCTCTACCGAGTCCATGACATTCGTGGTGCTGAGATCAGGAACGCCCTCAGGTGCCAATCCGGATTGCGTCACCATCTCCTCCAGCATCGCATCCGTAAAGAGATGTTTGAGCTTCGCCGTGACAGGATGGAGTCCCACACCATAGATCTCGCAATTCTCGTAGGTGTTGGGATTGATATCTGGCAAAGGCGGCCAATCATGATAGGAGTTATACGACTCCAGAAGCCCCCTCTGATTATTATAGAACCAGCACCAGGAGCGACCATTGACAGCCTCATAGAAATCTTTTGAAAGAAGAATGTGAGCCCCTTGCGGGATGGAGAAGAACTGGGCATTGTCCGGAGCGACCGCAATACCATCCGCACAGACCGCCTCCAGCATATTCGCATACTCATCCCAAGCGCCCGACCACGGCTCCTTGTAATAGGTCTCGCCATTCTCATCAAGGGTATGCGCATATTGCGTCCGGATCAAAGCCACATGATCGCGAAAGAACCCCGTCAGACCAGGATCAACATAGATATGGTTGTTCTTCGCTGCAACCTGAGAGGCATAGAGACCCGCCAGAGGTCCCGTGAAACAGAGACGCGCCTGCATGTTGGTGATCGCCTCAATCGCGGCTCTATCCGGCTCGGGCACGCCTGCTAGGGCTAACGCATGCATCAGATTCAGTTCGCCCACAAGGTTCAGCGTGGCAGCCTGCCAGCGTGTGGCCGCAAGTGCGGCGGCATCACCTGCATTCTGCGCCTGCGTCTTGCGCTGAATGACACGATGGAGGTCTATGTTAAAGAGTAGTAGGAAGACGAGGACGGTGAAGACCAGCAAGAGAAAAATGACAGCCTGTCCTGAGCGTGGACGCCTCAGAGATCCGATACGGCCCAAGAGAGTATACTTCCTGCTTGTCATGATGGACTACCAATTCATGTTTTCCATATAGAGCGGATATTGGCTCTCCATGGAGTAGGTCCCCCGCATCGTCAAGCTCTTCTCCTCACTCGACTCTGCGTCACTCGTGAAGACCCCCTCGAGAAGTGAAGCAATCGAAATCAACAAGGGCTGTCGCTGACTCACGGTGACCTCCAAGACCCCAGGCGTTTCACCATCCAAGGAGAGGGGCTCTTCCAGTGAGACCGACATCTGATCCCAGAGTTCATAATCAAGGATTTCACGCGACGTGGGGTCATTTTCGCTCCCCATGAACTCTGGCACACGAGCCATCTCAAATTGGGCCTTGGCGGAACCCGGCGAAATAGCAAGCGCCCTATCCCAAACGGTTCCAATGTCTTTTTGCGGCAATAGCCCAGTCTGCGTGGAAGGAAGATCAAAGGCGACTAAACATTTCCCTGAGACAGGAATGGAGGCCGCACGTGCCGCCTTCTCCATCATCCAGTAATTCAATCCAACACTCCTTGCACGGGCTGCCCGCGTGGCCGCATGCGTCAGGGTCATTTTCGCGGCATAGAGGTTGGCATACTGGAAAAGCGCTAAAAAGCAAAGGCACGCTGCAATCACGACGAAGATCGATTCGATCATCGCCTGACCCCGAGACGTGCCACTCTTCCGCACAACTATTTTCTTATAGGCCACTTCCATCAGCCTTCAGATTGCGTACGCTATCTGCGCTGATTTTATCAACCTCAGACTGCGCCTCGCTACCGACTTCAGAATCCAGGGCCGACGTCGCGCCGGAGACCTTTGTTCCAACGGCCTTGCTGAACTTGCTAAAGAGCACAATCAATGTGATGGCAATCAGCACAACGATAATGATGTATTCGACCATGGTTTGGCCACTACGACGAGAACGATTTTTCATCTTTATCCCCCTTTTCCAGAACCCAACTGTTTTTCAAAACTACGGATAGTCAGAACCTACCAGGTCTAACGTCCGGCTTGCTTGTTGTCTAACTGCAAACAGGCTCAATGCAAAAACTGATACAATCAGCAACAACGCGATGAATACAACAAGGTACTCAACCGTGGCTTGTCCTGAACAGTTTTTGCTTCTATGCCTGCCTTTCATGATTTAAGTATAAGCCTTGGCGAATATGAATGCAACCCCTACTTTTTACCAAATAACAGAATTTTTTATTTTTCCAGTTGACGTCCACCCCCCTTATCTTGTACATTGGGCGCGTTTTCCTGCGGTGTGTCTAAGGAGTAATCCCCACGGCGGGTTCAATCAGGCCTCTTTCTCGGCGACCTGTTTCGCTTGACTTCAAGCGGACGAACCCGTATAGTACTCGCCGGAAAGTTTAAAGACAAAAAGAAAAAGTGCGGAACAAGGACCGCTAAGTTATTATGAGCCAGATTGATAAAAAAGCTATTCGTGTACAGTTCCAACGTCACGAGCGTGACACTGGGTCAAGCGAAGTACAGATCGCCTCGCTCACCAAAGAGGTTGAACATCTGACCGAGCATCTGAAGATTAACAAGAAGGATCATAGCTCTCGTTATGGCTTGATCCGCAAGGTCAACACCCGCCGTAGCTTGCTTGATTATCTCAAGCGCACGGATGAGCCGACCTACCAGAAGGTTGTTAAGAACCTCGGACTCCGTCGTTAAGCACGGGTTCCGGATATTCCGTGTGGCTAGCCTTTAAGCAAAGACTCACGGAATGACTTAACTGTTCTTCTTTTCTCGCGGACTCTATCTATCCTTTTGGGTAGGCCATCTTTCCTGGCAAAATGCTTCACGGTCCTTCTTCCGCAGAAAGGCAAGATACATGAAAGACACGACATCAGTCTCCATCAACGTTGGTGGAGCTATTATGACCATTGAGACCGGACTCCTCGCACGCCAGGCAGCTGGCGCGACAGCTGTCCGCTTGGGTGACTCCATCGTTTTCTCCGCAGTCACCAACACCGACAAGCCGCGCGAAGGCATTGATTTCTTCCCGCTCCAAGTCGAGTACCGTGAAAAGTATTATGCAGCAGGTCGTTTCCCCGGGGGCTATTTCAAGCGTGAACAGCGCCCCTCGGAAAAAGAGATCCTCTGTGCGCGTATCACGGACCGTCCCATTCGCCCTCTCTTCCCGAAGGGCTATTGCAATGACGTCCAGATCAACAACACCGTCTTTTCGGCGGATGGCATCAATGATACCGACACCCTCGCCGTGATTGCTTCGTCCGCTGCTTTGCACCTCTCCGAGGTTCCCTTCATGGGCCCAATCGGTTGCGTGCGCGTCGGCCGCGTGAACGGCGAACTGGTGATCAACCCGAACCATGAGCAGCGCAAAACGAGCGATCTGGACCTCATCTATGCAGGTACACGTGATCGCTTCCTCATGATGGAAGGTGGCGCGGCGGAAATCTCGGAAGAGGATTTTCTGGTAGCCATGAAGCGCGGCCATGAAGAGGTCGTCAAAATTATCGACGCCCAAATCGAACTCCGTAAAATGCTCGGCAAGCCTGACAAGGTCATCGTTGACGTTGATCCGGATGCAGACAAAATGGCCTTCCTCTATGCAACGAGCGGTGATACCCTCCGCAAAGCCCTCTTGATCGCGGACAAAATGGAACGCCAACGCGCGGTTTCGGCGATCAAGGACGCGCTGAAGGCTAAGGCGATGGAGAAGTGGCCCGAAGAAGTCACCGATGTTTCCTTTGTCCGTCTTTTCGATGAGATAGAAGTTGACCTCGTACGCAAAAACATCCTCGAGGATGGCAAGCGTATTGATGGACGCGCCTCCGACGAAATCCGTAAGCTCTATGCACAAATCGGCGTGCTGCCTCGTACACATGGCTCCGCGATCTTTGAACGCGGTGAGACCTCCGCCTTGGGTACCGTGACGCTGGGTACAAATAAGGATTCGCAAGATCTCGATGCCATCACAGGCGGAGAGAAGAGCAAGGCCTTTATGCTGCACTATAACTTCCCTCCGTACTGCGTCGGCGAAGTCGGCAGGCTCGGCGGACTCGGACGTCGCGAAATCGGTCACGGCGCCCTCGCCGAACGGTCGCTCGCACAGATCGTCCCTGATAACTACCCCTATGCGATCCGTGTCGTCTCTGATGTCATGGGCTCCAATGGCTCCTCCTCGATGGCCTCCATTTGCGTGGGTGCTCTCGCCATGATGGATGCAGGCATTCCGATCAAGGCACCTGTCGCGGGCGTCTCGGTCGGTCTCTTCTGCAACGCGGATGAGTCCAAGCGGATTCTCATCTCGGACATCCTGGGCTCGGAAGATCATTGCGGCGATATGGACTTCAAGGTCGCTGGTACCCGCAAGGGCATCACGGGCTTCCAAGTCGATCTTAAGATCCGCGGTCTCACCTGGGACCTCGTTGAGTCTGCGCTGACGCGCGCCAAGGAAGGCCGTCTGCACATTCTCGACTTCATGCAGACCGTCATGCCTGAGACTCGTCCCGAGCTCTCCCAGTATGCGCCTCGCATCACAACCATGAACATCCCGGTCGACAAGATCGGCGCGCTCATCGGTCCTGGTGGCTCAAACATCCGCCGCATCTGCGAAGTCTCTGGTGCACAGATCGACATCAATGATGACGGTGTGGTCAGCATCTACGCCTCGAACGGTGACTCGCTGGCAATCGCCCAACGTGAGGTCGCCTCCATCTCCGCTGAAGCGGAAGAGGGCAAGATCTACGAAGGTACCGTCTCAGGTATTAAGGAATTCGGCGCCTTTGTCGAAATCCTACCGGGCATGGATGGTCTCTGCCACATCAGCGAACTCGCTGACCGCCGTATTGCGGTTGTCGAAGACGTCTGCAAGGTGGGCGACAAGATGTGGGTCAAGGTTATCGCAGTCGATGATCGCGGCCGCATCAAGCTGAGCCGTCGTGAAGCGATGCGCGATCTCGACGCACAGAAGCAGCAAGCGTAAACTCATAACAAAGCCCCGCGCTTGCACAAGCGTGGGGCTTTTTTTATACATGCGAATAATCGGCATAGACACATCGCTCCGTTCCACCGGCATCGGTATCATTGATGCCGTGGGCTCGCGTATGGTCCCCGTGTGGTATGGCACGATCAAAAATCCTGCCTCACGCCCACTCTCAGCCTGCCTCCTCTTTTTACAGGATGAACTGGCTAAGCTGATCGAAACCCATCACCCTGATGTCGCCGCAATCGAAGGCGTCTTCTACGCCAAAAACGTGAAGACCATGATGATCTTGACCCACGCGCGAGGCGTCATGATCGCCCAATGTGCGCGTTCCTGCATCCCGATTTATGAATATGAACCGCGAAAGGTGAAGCTGGCCACAGCTGGCTATGGCGCCGCTGAAAAGGAGCAGGTGCAGAAAATGGTGAAGACCCTTCTCTCGCTCTCGGAAGAACCCCAGAACGACGCTGCCGACGGTCTCGCCCTCGCGATCACCCATCTCCACAACCAAACCCGCATCGCTATTCAAGCATGCGAACCGATCTAAGAGGAGCACGATGAAAGCACTCCGTGTAGTAATGATAGGCGCTCTTGTTTTAAGCGGTTCCTGCAGCGTGCTTGCCTCTGAGACCCCCCGTTTCACAAAAGAGCAACTGAAACTCCCTGGCAAAAAGGGTGCCTGTTTCACACTGAAGCAAGAAGACGGCAAGCTTACCGAGGCCGGCGCCCAGAACATGGCCCGTGTCAAGGCCTTGAATGTCTCATGGAACTACTCGTGGAATACGCACCATGTTTCTGAACAACCCAAAGACATCGAGTTTGTGCCGATGATATGGACAGGCAAGAGCCTTGA
>CAYWNP010000038.1:19902-21114 GCA_964459675.1 uncultured Akkermansia sp.
GGCGGATCAAGCGCCGCGGATTTCAAAGCCAAGATGAAGCGGATCTACGAGAAGTACGGCAAACGTCCTCTCCTGATCACCGAGTTCGCCGTTGCAGACTGGAAGACCGGCGGCGACATCAAGAAGAACAGACACTCCTCTGAAAATATTCTCAAGTTCATGAAAGAGGTTCTTCCCTGGCTAGAAGAGCAAGAGTGGATTTTAGGCTACGCATGGTTCTCGTTTAAACCCGACTCCGTGCCAGGAGCACCTTCAGCGCTCTTCGACGCAGAGGGCAACCTCACCGCCTGCGGCAGGTACTACAAAAGCGTGACGCCCCAAAATCCCAAGGGCGATCAGACCATCACGCCGTAATTCTTAAACGAATTAACCGCAGAGAACGCAAAGAACACAAAGAAAGAAAGCTCATCAGCGATTGGCATTTGATTTTTCTTTCTGTTCTTTGCGTTCTTTGCGGTTAACTACAAGTACCTCGACAACCAAAGGTTCGCTTGATTTTACTTGGCATACCCCGTGTGTCTTGCTATCGTTCTCAAATCACTTAAACATGATGAATTACAAAGGAGTTTATATGAATCGTACTCTCGTCTCGCTCAGTCTGGCGCTAGCCGTTATTGGTTCCTTCTTATCGCGGGCTGCAGAGACTCCTGTGCCTGGACAAAAGAGCGCCACCATCACCTGCCAGAAACAAGACACGTTCAGCTACATCATGTATTTCCCGAAGAGCTTTGATCCTGCCCGCGCGCATAAGTGGCCGATCATGTTCATCTTAAGCCCCAGCGGAGGCAATGCCAGGACGCTAGAGATGTACATTGACGGCGCCGAGCAAAACAACTTTGTCCTGGCGGTCTCGATTCAAAGCAAGAACGGTAACAACGAAGCCACGACTGCCGGACTCGCCATGATTGACGATGTGCTGACCAGCTATCCTGCAATCGATCCCCTGCGCTGTTATACCTCTGGCTTTTCAGGTGGTTGCCGACAATCGTTCGAACTTTCCGGACAACGCAAAAAGAATATCACTGGCATCTTGGCCTGCGGCGCGGGATGTATCAATGGAAACTATAACAGCAAAGCCCTTGTCTATGGGATCTGCGGCACCAAGTGCTTCAACCGCTGGGACATGGCCATCACCTTCAACAAGCGAATCAAGAAAAACGGGGTCTTGCGCTTTTTCCCTGCAGGACACGCCTGGGGCGATAAGAAGTTGAT
>CAYWNP010000039.1:0-14889 GCA_964459675.1 uncultured Akkermansia sp.
AGCGACCTCGCAAAATCTTTAGGACGGTTTTCATAAGATGTTCCTTTTGTGCCAACCATCTTAGCAGGATAAAACAAAGCATGTCAACAGAATAATACATCACAATGTAATATTATATTTACATTTTGTGATTCAACAAATGAACGCCAGCCTATGAATAGCCTCAAAGAGGTGGGTGCAGATGGCGGTATGGAACGCGAAGCATTAAATAACTAAAAGCAGGGCTTGCGACTAGGGGGGTGTTTTTGCTATATTTAAAACCTTTTTCCCCTTCAGTGGGAAGAAGATATGGAGAATATTATGCAAGCGTTGATTAACTTTTTGTATGTCATTGAAGTGATTGTCTGCCTGTTGCTCGGGGCTGTAGTGTTGTTGCAGAAGCCAAAAGAGGGCGGACTCGGGGTCAGTTTTGGTGCAGGCACCGCAGAAGCCCTGTTTGGCGCCCAGACGGGGAATGTCCTGGTTAAGATTACGATCATCCTCGGAACCATCTTCCTGCTGAACACGATCGTTCTCTCCCGCTTGACCTCCAGTGCCTCGGATTCCGTCATGTCGAATGTCAAGACCGCTCCGGCAGCTGCACAGCAGCCCTTGCCCTTATCAGGCGGGTCTGGAATCCCTTCCCCCGCTGAAGCACCAAAACCGCTGATCCCTTCGCCGACTTCAAACTAATTTCTCTTCGGAGGGGTGTCTGAGTGGTTTAAAGAACCGGTCTTGAAAACCGGCGTGCCGCAAGGTACCGGGGGTTCGAATCCCTCCCCCTCCGCCAACTCACGGTAAAAGTTAAAAGCTACAAGCTAAAAAGTGCTTATGGCTTTCTTTATGCCCTGGAGGGATGAGAATATCCAATCATCAACACGGAATATCCAATATCCATCGGAGCTACTTGATCATTGGTTATTCCGTGTTGGATATTGATCATTGCTCGAAGCGTCAGCGGAAGAGTACTTGTGGCTTTCTTTATGCCCTGGAGGGATGAGAATATCCAATCATCAACACGGAATATCCAATATCCATCGGAGCTACTTGATCATTGGTTATTCCGTGTTGGATATTGATCATTGTTTCCCACTCCCCAGCTCTTCTTTGAGGCGCTGATCCTGGTCATAGGACTGAAGTGCTGTAAGGAGTGGATTGAGATCGCCTTCGATAATCCGGTCAAGGCTGTAGAGGGTTAGGTTGATCCGGTGGTCGGTCATGCGATTTTGAGGAAAATTATAGGTGCGGATGCGCTGGCTGCGGTCGCCGGACCCGCGCAGGTCGAGTCGCGCCTTGCCGAGTTTGGCCTCTTCAGCCTGTCGGCGCTGGTCGAGGATACGCGCCTTGAGTACGCCGAGAGCCTTATCCTTGTTCCGATGCTGGGAGCGCTCGTCCTGACACTGCGCGACCAAGCCGGTCGGAAGATGGGTCAGACGAATGGCCGAGTAGGTGGTGTTCACGCCTTGACCGCCACAGCCACCTGAACAGAAGATATCCACACGCAAGTCACACTCTGGAATATCAAGAACATCCTCTTCGTCTGCCTCAGGGAAAACGATGATCGTCGCTGCCGAGGTATGGATACGGCCTTGGGCCTCGGTTGTGGGTACGCGCTGGACGCGATGGCCTCCACTTTCAAACTTGAAATGTCCGTAAGCGCCTTCACCGATCACGGTAAAGACAACCTCCTTATAGCCTCCGAGTTCCGTACCGTTGGCGTCAATGATCGAGATCTTATACCCTTTGGTGTCGCAGTATTTGCAGTACATTCGGAAGAGAACTGCCGCAAAGAGTGCTGCTTCGTCTCCGCCTGTTCCTGCTCGGATTTCAAAAACCGCGTTTCTAGCATCTGTTGGATCCGGAGGGAGTAGGTTCGCCAACACAGCCCGCTCTGCTTCGGGGAGCTTGGGCTCGAGCAGGGCAATCTCTTCCTGGGCCATGGCGCGCAAATCAGGATCGCTGGAGGGGTCATTGGCGATTTCCCGGTTTCCCTCTAGATCGGCGAGGACACGGAAATAGGCGTTTGCAACAGCCTCAAGCTTTTTAAGCGCCGAATGTTCGCGTATTTTTTCGCGATAGAGCTTTTGGTTTCCAAGAACAGAGGGGTCTGAGAGCGCCGTCTCTGCGACTTGGACCTTGGCAAGAACATTCTCAATATGGGCTTTATCAAGCATGATGCGTAACCTTCAACGGGATACGGCGGAAGGGATAGACCCCAGGCCCTAAAAAAGAAAGAAAACGGGCCGGAATACGTCTGCGGCTCGCCGCACCGTCAAACCAGCCCGTTTTAAAACAAGAAAGCCTACGCCTTCTTCATGCTGTAGCGCTTCATGAAGGAGTCAACACGGCCTTCCGTGTCCACCATCGTCTGCTGTCCCGTAAAGTAGGGGTGGCAGGCTGAACAGGTGTTAACGCTCATTTCCTTCTTGGTGGAACGCGTCGTGATGACGTTACCACAGGCGCAAGAAATCGTTGCGTCTTCGTACTTTGGATGAATTTCCTTCTGCATAATCAAAAAACCTTTCGAATCTAATGGAGCGAAAATATTAGCTAAAAACCCCTCCTCTTAGCAAGGATGAAAAGCGAAAATTTTGTTTTTTTTGCTTTTCGGCCTTTTTTGGCGTTACTCTGAGGGGTTAAATGTTATAATTAAGGCGTTTTTAGTGACAATGATGTAAATAGAAGAGAAGGTGACACGCCATGAAGAAAGCATTGATTACCGGCATCACAGGCCAAGATGGCTCTTATCTGACAGAGCTTCTGCTCAGCAAGGGCTATGAGGTCCATGGTATTATTCGGCGTGCCAGTTCATTTAATACGGACCGCATAGACCATCTTTACCAAGATCGCCATGAGTCGCATGTGAAGCTCTTTCTTCATTATGGCGACCTGACGGACTCCAGTAACCTGAACCGCATCATCGAGAAGGTCAATCCCACTGAAATCTACAACTTGGGCGCACAATCCCATGTCCAAGTCTCCTTTGAAGTTCCCGAATACACAGCGGATGTGGATGCGCTCGGTACGCTCCGCCTGCTGGATGCTATTCGCGAAACCAAGAGTGACGCTCGTTTCTATCAGGCCTCGACCTCCGAACTCTACGGCAAGGTGATGGAGGTTCCCCAGTCTGAGACAACCCCCTTCTATCCGCGTTCACCGTATGCCGTCGCTAAGCAATATGGCTTCTGGATCACCAAAAACTATCGGGAGTCGTACGGTTTGCATGCCAGCAATGGGATTCTCTTTAACCACGAATCCCCTCGCCGGGGCGAGACCTTTGTGACACGTAAAATCACCATGGCGGTGGCGCGGATCCATCGCGGGATGCAGGAATCCCTCTACATGGGGAACATTGATGCCTATCGCGATTGGGGATATGCCCCTGACTTTGTCCTGATGATGTGGCTGATGCTCCAACAAGAGAAGCCAGATGATTATGTGGTCGCGACAGGCGAGATGCATACGGTCAGGGAGTTTATTGAGAAGGCCTTTGGCCATGTCGGACGCACCATCGAATGGCGGGGCAAAGGGGTCAACGAGGAGGGTATTGATACCACCACGGGCAAAGCTGTCATTAAGATCGATCCGCGCTACTTCCGTCCAGCCGAGGTGGAGCAGCTTCTCGGAAATCCAGGCAAAGCCAAACGCCAACTGGGGTGGACGCCTGAAGTGACCTTTGAAAAGCTGGTCAAGATCATGACCGATGGCGATCTGCGCCTCTTAGACAAAAAGGGTTATGAGATCGGCTTCTAAAATGTGTGCCCTGGGAGAAATGAAACGTGCAAGCATCTGACCGTATTTATGTCGCTGGACACACTGGCATGGTGGGGACTGCGATCTGTCGTGAACTGAAATCCAGAGGCTACCAGAACTTGATCACCGTGGGTCACCGCGAGCTGGATTTGACTGAGCAGGCTGTAACGCGGGCGTTTATCCAGCGCGAGAGGCCCGATTGCATTATCTTCGCCGCAGCGCGCGTGGGAGGAATCGAGGCCAACCGCTCCCTGATTGGAACCTTCCTGTATGAGAACCTCATGGCATCGGCCAATGTCATCCATGCCGCACATGAAGCAGGCGTCAAGCGACTCCTCTTCCTGGGAAGCACCTGTATCTATCCCCGCCTCGCCCCCCAGCCCATTCCAGAAGAGAGCCTCCTGACCGGACCCTTAGAGCCCACGAATGAAGGGTATGCTCTTGCAAAAATTGCAGGACTGAAGATGTGCGCGTATTATCGCCAGCAGTTCGGACGCCTCTATCACTCGGCCATGCCAGCGAACCTTTATGGACCAGGCGATAATTACCATCCTGAAAACTCACATGTCTTGCCCGCCCTCATTCGGCGTTTCGAGGAGGCTCGTTTGGCAAAGGCTCCGTCAGTGACGCTTTGGGGTACAGGGACCCCGTTACGTGAATTTTTGCACGTTGAGGATCTCTCCCGTGGACTGCTCTTTCTGCTGGAACAGGAGAATCCACCAGACTGGGTGAATGTGGGCTCCGGCCAAGAGGTTTCCATTCGTCAACTGGCTGATCTTATTAAAGAGGCGACCGGCTTCCAAGGGGAACTGGTTTTTGACACGAACATGCCAGATGGGACGCCCCGTAAGATTTGTGACACCACGCGCATTCGCAAACTTGGATGGAAGCCCCGGATTTCCCTAGTAGAGGGTATCAAGCGCACTGTGGGCGAATACCGAGCGGCTCTTGCCGCCGGAACCTTGCGCAGTTAAAAATCCGTGAACCTTTAAGCCCATTCATGCGTTTAAATATTACAAAGGAGACACTATGAAGAGAACACTAGTCGTAGCAGCATCTATCTTTTGTTTGGCCCAACACGTACTCGCGGAGCCTCTTAACCCGGAACTCATGAAACAGGTTAAAGACTCGGTCGCCAAAGGCACTGCCTGGCTACAAAAGAGCCAGAAGGCCAATGGTTCTTGGTCTGAGGCGGGTATGCCTGCCTTGACAGGACTGCCCCTCTGGGCCTTGGCCTCCTCGGGGCTCCCCTCGTGCAAGGAGAACGCGGACAAAGCCGTGACCTTCCTGATCGACAACCAGAAGCCAGATGGTGGCATTTATGTTGACCAGCCCGACAAGAAGGGCGGCGGACTCGGCAACTACAACACCTCCATTTGTGTGACCGCCCTCCATGCAACAGGTCGCAGAGATCTTGTCCCTGCGATTTTAAAGGCACGCACCTATATTGCCTCTTCGCAACATTTTGGGGATGATAACCATAGTGGCGGCTTCGGTTATGACAAGAATAATAAACGCTCCTATACGGACTTGAACAACACGACCTTCTCGATGGATGCGATGCGGCGCACGCAGTCGCTCGAAGATATGCGTCCCGCCGGCGAGAAGCGTGCAGATGTCAACTGGGATGCGGCCCTGAAGTACGTCGAGAAGATGCAGAACAAAGAGGGCGAGACTAAAGGGGGCTTTGCCTACAATACTGATGATCCCAAGAGCGGGGCAACGACCAATGCGAACGGCACCGTCATGCTTCGTGCATATGGAAGCATGACCTACGCAGGCGTCCTCTCCCTGCTTCACGCCAATCTGGACAGAAACGATCCGCGCGTCCAGAGCGCTTTCGGCTATGCTTCTAAATTCTGGACTGTGGATGAACACCCCGGCCAGGGACAGCAGGGGCTCTATTTCTACTACAATATCATGGCGCGCGCGCTGAATGCCGCGGCGGTGGATAAGTTGCCGAAGTCTTCGGGCGAGATCGCCTGGCGCGAGGAGATGATCAAGAAGGTGCTCTCACTCCAAAAGCCGGATGGCTCATGGGCCAATGATAATAACCGCTGGTGGGAGAATGATCCCACGCTCGCCACCTCGTATGCTCTGCTCGCCCTCGAGTTCGCCAGCGGCATTACGAAATAAGGCTTAGACCGTTGGAAGTCCCCAAGCCTTCAGCTGCTCGTAGATGAACGAGACGCTCTGTTCGTGCATCTTTTTTGCACCTAACTCAGGCATGAACAAGGGGCTGGCCTTGAAGCGGACTGGCTTAGCCGGATCCACAGGTCCGAAATCTTTAATTAATCTCCCATTCTCAAGGAAGTCCGTCTGGGCTGCAATCGCCACCAAGGGGACATTCGCGCGTTCGGCAAGCTTGGCGCCGAGCGAATTAAAACGCTTCATCTCAAAGACGGACTGACGTGTCCCCTGAGGAAAGAGCAACACCGACATACCGCTCTGCAGTCGCTTCGCCCCCTCTTCGAGAACCGTCACCAGATCTTCGCGTGCGTTCTTGCGTGTCACCGGAATACAGCCCAAGATGATGGCAGACTGACCAATAAGCGGGATCTCGGTCAGGCTCTTCTTGAGAATAATGGAGAGCTTGTCAAAGGCATTCAGCACAACAGGATAGACAACCGTCTCAAAGGTGCTCATGTGGTTTGAGACATAGACGACTGGACCCTTATACGACGCGCGCTGTTCAAAGCCTTCCATCGTCACCAAAGTCCCGACGCCCTCGGCAAAGTTGATCGAGGACATGCAAATATCGGCCCAGGCATTATGGTCAAAGGTGCTAAAGATGCGCCGTCCTGCACAGCGACACATCACATCGAGGCAGACAACCTTGGCACAGCGAAGTCCCAGCCAAGTGCTTTTTTTGGAAGGCCGTTTGGGTCGCGCGTCGGCTAACGTTTCATAGCGCCCAGTCGTCCGCAAGGCATTTTGTAAAATCCTATAATCTGTCTTCTTCATAAATAAAACTTCACTGGAATAGCGGAATGTTGGAATATTGGGCCAATCCCTACAACTTCAAATTCTTTGACAGGATTGACAGGATTAAATGGATTGATGTTTTAGAATTTAATCCTCCAAATCCTGTTCATCCTGTCGAAAAATTACTCCTTTGTTTATTTCTGTTTCTGGACGAGGGTCTCACGCACACGCCACTTTCAGAACGATCTTCTTCACGGCACACGGGCCTTGAATCTGGCGGCAAGGCAGGTGTGCATCGTGCGGATAAAAGATGGCGAACATTCCAGCAGAGAGCTTGATGAGGTTTGCTTCTCCGTGATAAAAACCGATGTCCTTCGCCGTGTTAAAGGGGTCGACGGGGGCTTGCTGGGTCAGAGGCGCATACCCGATATACTCTTCGCCTGAAACCACAACTTGGATATCAATATACTTGCGATGCGCCTCCAGTTTTCCCTCCGAAACAGGCTTCGTCTGGTAGCATTGCGTCAAGGCGAAGAAATTCGAGCCATCAATCTCAAGGCGTCCCTCGGGCAACGATTGAAGGTCCGTGCTCTTTAAGAAAGCAAACGCCGCCTTAAAGCGCGGGTGGAGCGACAGATATTTTTCTGATTTCTCAAGTGTATCAACGATCATATAAAATTGCCTTATTCAAATTGATGTTCGATGTTCATCTTCATTCGTGCGGTTCGTGCTATTCGGATGCTAAAAACCTGACCAGCCCCGGCATGGCCTGTTGAAGGGTATCACGGCAGGCACGATAATCTTCGAGACTGCCGCAGAAGGGATCCATTACATCCGCGCCTTTCGGTGCCTTCGGATCAAAGGAACTCAGGAGATAGATCCGATCACGGGCGCTAGGGACACACTGCAAAACTTTCTCCATGTGACGCTGAGTCATGGCAACAATGACAGCCGAACGAGAGACCAGCTCGGGTGTGACGAGCTGGCTCCGATGGTTCTCTAGGGAGAGTCCGCATTCTGCAATCGCTGCACGCGCAGACTCCGAAGCGCGCGTGCCAGGCGTAGCCGAAACCCCAGCAGAGGCAACCGTCCACCCAGCCTCGGATGGGAGCGATGCCTTTAAAAGTATTTCCGCCATTGGACTACGGCAGGTGTTTCCGGTGCAGACAAATAAGAGTTGCTTGGACATAACCCGCTCGTTTTATTCCGGAATGACCACCCTCCAAGGCACAGTGCCCAGGTTCTTTGTCTTGAGTGGAATGGATGTCGCCATCATTCCCTTTTGGGGTTCTTGAGCCTTAACGCCGGAAGAGACCGGGGGATCCTTTAGTGCAGGCGTTGGCGGGGTCTGAGCTACAACAGGCTTCTCCGTGAGCACAGGCTTCGCTGGAACCGCGACCTTCTCCGTGAGCGCAGGCTTCGCTGGAACCACGACCTTCTCTGTGAGCGCGGGCTTGACGGGGTTGACTGCTGCAACAGCTGGCGCCTCAGGCAGTGGAGCCTTCTCCTCTGGCGCTTCTGGAGGGAGGGGCTTCACGACCTCTGGCTTCGGCGGCTGTGGCTGTTTGCGACTCATCACAAAGGATTCTTTCAGCATCTGGTTTTCTTTTTTAATGGAGCCGATCTCTTTTTGCAATTTCTGAAACTCGGCCAACTGGAGATCCGTCTGTTTTTGCGCGACCAACGCGGCTTGGCGTGCCTCCTCACTCTTTTTCTTCTCAATATCGGCTCGCAAGTCTGCAAGCTCCTTGGTCACCTCACGAAGGGCGGCATCATTGGCCGGTGTTGGGGGCGCTGCAACAGGAGGTGCCTGATAAACAATCTGCGCTGGCTGCGGTTGTTGCACGGGGGCGGGGGTTGGTGCAGGTGCGTTCCGTTGCGCAAGGGCTGCATCAATCAACTTGTTTTGAACCGAGGACATATCCTTCAATAGATAGACGCCCATGCCCAAGAAGCAGATGACCACTGCGCACAAGACGGCTGAGAAGGAGATCGAAAGAATCATCACGCGCTTACGTGCCTGCGCACGTTCCGCATCAATGTAATCCTGAAACGCTTTCAGGACAGGGAAGGACTCGGCGCTCGAACCAGACGCCTGATACATGGCCACCAGATTGCCGCTTGAGGCATCAGGGGCTTGCTTAGGAGGTATGTCATTCATGGTGGTTAGTTTACTGAAACGTGGCCTTTTATGAAAGTCTAAAGTGGAAAGGGGCAACCGTACACGTTAAGCATGCGTTGGTTTTGAAGGCGATAACCCCTCCAAAAGATCCGCCACACGGCTGGCCGCACCCTTGACAGCCATGGACTTAAGCGCTTCGCTCATCTTCTTCAACGTTTCCGGATTCTTTCGCTTGTTGATGATGTAACGGGTAATGGAACGCCCCGTCAGCTCCCGTTGAATGCCTTCATCCGCGCCGCCGCACTTGACTAGGGCCGAGGCATTCAAGTGCTGATGGTCCCGGATCGCGCTGGGCAGCGGAATCAGCAGGGCTGGCTTCGCGAAGAGGCAGAGCTCAAAGCAGGTCGAGGCCCCGGCCCGACAAATAACCAGATCGGCCGTCGCATAGGCGCGTCCCATATCCTTCATGAACGCCGCGACGCGCGAGGGGACATTATTCTTCTGATAGAGTTCCTGAACAAAGGCCTCATCCGCTGCGCCGGTCTGATGAATGACAAAGAAGTTCTCAAACCCCTCCTGCTTCAACAAACACATCGCTTGAGAGGTCAGTTCATTGACGCGATGGGCTCCTTGGCTGCCACCGGTGATGAAAATGGTAAATGTCCCCTCAGGAACCTCATCGAGGCGTGGCTCATTGATCAGGTGCTCGCGCACGGGAAGCCCCGTCTTAACGACCTTGCGTCCAGGCAGGCAGTGTGCAGTCTCATCGAAACTAGTCGCCACGGTATGCGCAAAACGCGAGAGCATATCCACCGCCTTCCCCGGCACGGCATTTGCCTCGTGAAGGACGACCGGCACCTTGGTCAGCCACGCAGCGAGCACAGGCGGAAGACTGGAATAACTGCCCATGGCCAGCACAGCATCCGGACGCTTCTTCCTCATGGCCCGCAGACACTTCAGGAGCGAGAGCAGCATCAGGGGCAGGTTTCTCAGTGATATCTGGCGGGCGCCTGTTGAAAAGCGCGGACCCTCCCAGCCGCTGTGCGTTGCGGTCTCAATCGCGCGGCCCGAGAACCAGACCTCCACATCATGTCCGCGACGCTTCAACTCGTTCGCGACAGCCAAGCCAGGAAAGACATGTCCTCCTGTCCCCCCGCACGCAACCACGATCTTCTTTTTATCACTCATTGCTTCCTCCGTCTCCTCAAGCTACCGAGAACATCCATAAAATCCGCTTTAGCAATAACGATCATCGCCACACTATACGCCAGCGCGCCCGAAACGCCGGCAACCGTCAGCGACACAACTTGCATCATTTTGTTCAGCTCTGTCCCGAAGAGTCTGTGGACTCCGACGCAGATGGCGGCCATCAGCAAGGAACAGAGGATCGACTTGGCAGCCGTCGGCAGGAAGCGCGCATAGACAGGAAGTTGGTGACTCTTGTGCAAGAGATGGGAGGAGATCATGCCATTGATCAGGCTGCACAGGACGGTCGAACTAATCAGTCCCACATGCTTGACGCCTTCGGGAAGAAAGAGGATCGAGAGGATATTGAGCGAAAAATTGAGCGCGATACAGCCGAGGCTGATCCGGACCGGCGTCCGCGTGTCCTTCATGGCAAAGAAAGCCGGGGTCAGACATTTCTGGAAGCTGAAGGCGAACATGCCCGGCGCGTAAGCCATGACAGCCAAGGCAGTGAAATGTGCAGAGGTGCTGTCGAATTTTCCATTCGGCCACACATAGAGCACCTCCACGAGGGCAGGCGCCATGAAGAGCATAATGGCCATGGCCGGGGCGACAATAACCGACAAATTCCTGAGGGCGCGTTCCATGGTATGCTTCAGCCCCTCGAAATCATTGTTCGCGACGAGGCGACTGTAGGTCGGCATCAGTACCGTCACAAAAGCTGTCGAGAACATGCCGAGGGGAAGGTAGGCGATGCGATCGGCATATTCCATCGCAGAAGGCGCCCAGGGGGCCGCATAGTAGGCAAGAAAGCCATCAACACAGATGTTGATCTGATCAACGCCTGCGCCCAATGCCGTCGGCCCCAGCATGATCAGCACCTGATGGATATTGGGCGAGGAGCGCCACGCCTTGAGTGAGAAATCAAAACCGAAGCGCAAACCGCACGCCCGCAGGGTCGGCACTTGAAAGGCGAGCTGAAAGACTCCGGCCGCGAGGATGGCATACGAGATGAAGGTCATGCGTTCCAGCGGTTTGTCCGAGACCAGCGGACAGAGGGCCAGGGCGATGATCCAGACAAAGTTGAGGATGACAGGCGTCAGGGAGGAGATTTTGAATTTGTGCTGCGTATTGAGCATCGCGGAAACGAGGGCGACCTGGCAGATCAAGAGCGCATACGGAAGCATGATGCGCATTAAAGGGAAGATGATCAACCAGCGGCTGTCCGCTGGGAAGAAGGGCTCCGCCACCCAGGTCGCCACCATGAGCGCCACGACGAGCACGCCCAGGACGGCGCTCTGGAGTCCCATCACGCGCGCGGCAAAGATTGAAGCCGCCTCCTTGCCCTCCTTATGGAGTGTCTCGGTAAAGATAGGGATGAAGGCGTTGGTCAGCGCCCCTTCGCCAAAGAGGCGACGGAAGAGGTTCGGCAGTCGGAAGGCAACGACAAAGGCGGACTGCACAGCCGAGGTGCCAAAGTAGTACGCCATGATCTGCTCGCGTACCAGTCCCGCCACGCGGCTGATGCCGGTCATCACGCCGACGACCGTTGCATGCCTCAGTACTTTATGTTCCTGCTCGTCCATTTTTTTTGAAGCATATCCGCTCGACAGCGTCATGGAAGCTGTCCGTCCCGCTCAGGAGCTCAATGCTCACGCGGAGATAGAGGACAGGCACAGGGGTTGTTTCCAGGTGCGGAAAGCGCACTGCATCCTTCTCTGTGGTCAGCAGGGCGTCAGCATTCAAGTCAGCCGCCTTGTTCACGGCATCGATAATTTCCTGCGCATCATAGCGGTGATGGTCCGCAAAGCGGTAACAATAGATCACCTTCGAACCCATGGCGCGCAGGGAGTTCTCAAAACCTTGCGGCACCGCGATACCCGAAAGGGTGATCACGGTTTTACCCCTGAGCCACTCAAGATCCTGTTGCGCGGCGGTATAGACATTCTGGAGATAACGGGGCTTGTGGCAGCACTCGATGATTTCCGCCGAGGGGTTAAGACCATGAATCTGTGCGCGTAGGTCAGCCGAGTTCCCATCCGACTTGGTGATAAAGACGAAGTCCGCGCGCTTCAGATTCCGGATCGGCTCACGCAAGATACCGCGGGGCAGCAGATTTCCGTTTCCGAACGGGTTGGTCTTGTCCACGAGCACGACTTCGAGCCGGTGCTGCAATTTCCAGTACTGGAAGCCATCGTCCAGGAGGAGCGTATCACAGCCGAAACGTTTGATGGCATAGCGGCCTGATTTCACGCGATCCTTGTCCACGAGCACGATGACCCCCGGGAGGTTGGTGGCCAACATGTAGGGCTCGTCACCGCCCATTTCGCTGTCCAGCAGGGTACGCTTACCATCACTTACGATACGGGGAGGCTCGATCCGTTCGCTGAAATAACGTTCATACCACGGCAGTTCGCGTTTGCGATAGCCTCGGCTCAGGATTGCGACCTTGCGTCCCGACTTCTGAAGTTCACGCGCAAAGATTTCGACCACCGGCGTTTTTCCCGTACCGCCCGCGGTAATATTGCCCACGCTGATGATCTGGCATCCCAGCGGATAGCGCCGCATGATGCCAGAATTATAAAGTAAGCGGCGGATAGCGACAATACCCGCAAAAAGGCAGGAACCCACCTTTAATGTCCCAAGCAAGAAGCGTACAGGCCAAGGGTGTCCTTGGTCTGCTCCAGGTTGCTGGATGATCCGGACTAAATAGTCCTCAATCCGCTCGGTACGTCGTATTCTGCTTCGGGCCATAATGATACTCAAATTAAAAGGGGAGTATAGCTTTTTAGTCCTCAAAAAACAACTTCATAGTTCACTCGTCAGTAAGGGCACGTATGATTGCAAATTGTTGGGCAAGGTGGCGCCGAGTTTTTGAATCGAGAAAGATTCCTGAATACTCACTCTATAAATTAAAAAATATGTATAAATACAATTTTTTCGTTTTGGCCTTGCTTTTATCCCCCAGGTTTTCTAGACTTTACACCTCTCAAATGAAAAGTTGTCACTTTGGTCGGTGACAGCTAAGAACAGGATGGCGGGTCGAACGTAGAGATAACGATGGGTCGGCAACAAAAAGGTGTGCCTCGATCTCTAAACGTTTTGCAGGGTGCAATGCACCCTCATGCCTTGATATCCTGCGTTGGGTCGGTTAGCGAAATAAGCTCAAAATGGGCAGAAGAGGGTCGGGATGATAAAGAAGGGAAGAGATCGGCTCGGTCTCATACCCTTCGTGGCCATGACATGTTTAATATGTTGCCTTATGGGCTTCTCTTCCGGAAAAACTCCGGAAGAGAAGCCCTGCGGGTCACGACATAGACAAGGCTTATTATTACCAACACGCCTTCTGAACATTCAGAGGTGTCCTTTTTCTCCTTAGACTGAGCAAATCCTTCGCGTCCCTGTTGGCGCAGAGAAGCTCTTGTTTTTTGCGGATTTTACTGAAAAGAAAGGTCGGATGATTAAATGAAGAAAATGCACGTGGCGGTATGCGGTATTCTTGTTTTTGCTGGTTTTCGTAGTTTAGGGGACGATTTCACCATTGAGGGCAACTTGAATGTAACCTCAAATTTGACCAGCCAGAGCTTTTCCTCCCTGGGCGCGGCAGTAGGACTGCTCATCGTCGAGGATGAGGCTGTTATGAAGGGACCGCTGACGGTTTCAGGTCCCATTTATGGTAATGGCTCTGGCCTGACAAACCTCAACGTACTGGCCTCCCTTCCCGCCAACTCGATTACTTCAGACAAACTGGCCACAGGAGCTATAACGGCCACTAAACTTGCCGCGAACAGCGTTGGAGCCACTGCGATTGCCTCCAGTGCTGTAACATCCGCCAAGCTTGCCGCCAACAGCGTTGGAACCAACAAGATGGTTGACTTGGAGTGGAACACTTGGGGAGACAGGCGCTACCTTTCAGTAATGGGAACAAGCGATCTTACTCTAGTTACTCCAGGCAGGTTTGTTGCGGGTTTAGGAGTTAATCTGTCTAGCATATCAGCCACAGCTTATGGAGCATCGCAACAAGGCCAAAACAAAGGCGCACTTTCCATTGGTTCTTCAGCTATTGGCGCTTCCCAGTATGGCTATAATATGGGTACGCAATCTATTGGATCTGTTTCATATGGCGCAATGCAGCGTGGATGTAATACAGGACAACAAACTATCGGTCTGGCGGGGCAAGGGTCATCGCAATGGGGATGGAACACTGGCACACAAAGCATAGGAACCGCTGCACGTGGGGCTTCCCAGAATGGCTGGAATGCGGGCACACAGGTTATTGGAGTGTCAGCGCATGGTGCCGAGCAGCGCGGTTACGTCGCGCTCAATGCGCGGGCAACAAATAACGGCAGTGGCTCAATCCAGCTCCTCAACCTTACAAATAATCAGACAGCGTATATCACCGGCAAGGCCTCGATCGGCCTGGGTGCCTGCACGGTGACGAATGACCAAGCCATTGTTGCGGGTGACGGATTAGTCAGTCGAGGAAACGGCACGGTGACAGCACGAGGCTTCTATGGCGATGGAGCAGGATTGACAAATCTTTCAGTTATAGCAACGCTTGCGACAAACTCAATCACGACGGATAAATTGGCGGCAGGTGTCGTGACCGCAACAAAATTGGCTACTGGCAGCGTCACAGACTTTTCACTTGCATCCAACGCTGTGACTACAGTGAAGCTTGTTGACGGGGCCGTGACAACCGCCAAACTGGCAACTGGTAGTGTCGGGACAAACAAAGCTATCATCGCCGAGTGGAACGCATGGGGCAATGCAAGATATATGCCTGCGGCGGGGAGTCCCGACTTAGTCTTAGGCGGACCAGGCCGAATCGTTGGTGGGCAGGGAGTGTCACTATCGAACATTTCCATGTACGCCTATGGTGCATCCCAGTTGGGGCTCAATGGAGGCATCCAGACGATCGGAGT